>JAJZJU010000144.1 GCA_021809895.1 bacterium | reverse complement strand
TGAGGGGCAGTCTGGTCTCCAACTCCTGGGCGTAGGGGAGGGCGGAACGGTACATCCGCCCGGTCGCCACCGCCATTGGGGTCCCCACCGACTGAGCCCTGCGGGCCGCCTCCACGTCCCTGGGGTCCAGCTCCAACCGTCGATCCAGAAGGGTGCCGTCCAAGTCCGAGACCAGCATCCGGCCCTTCACGAAGCCCTCAACTCTGAATCCACTCGGGGAGGGTGGCCAACACTGTTGATCTCATCAGCTGGAATTGTCGCCTATCCCGCCGCCCCCCACCTGGGCGGTGGCGCTTCGGGATGGAAACCATGCCTCCGGCCCGGAACCAAGCAACGGCAGGAGAGTGGGGAAAGGATACTGGCTCCACCGCGCCCGGGAGATCCCCTGATCCCTCTTCCGGGACAGTCGGTTATATTGAGTTCCTTGCCTAGTCGTCCAAGGCGCCCCTTCCGACCGGTGGCGCGCAACTACAGCCCGGTCTTCACGGAGGCCACCCCGTCGGAGCCCGTCCCTTCCGTCCGATTCTCCGAGCTCGGCCTCTCGGAGGGGATGCAGGCCACCCTGGAGGCGATAGGGTACACCGAACCCACCCCGATCCAGTCCGCCACCCTGCCGGTGGCGCTGGCCGGTCGGGATGTGATCGGCCAGGCTCAGACCGGCTCCGGCAAGACCGCCGCCTTCGCCATCCCGGTGCTGGAGAGGCTGGACGGCTCCAGAAGTGAGGTGCAGGCGCTGGTCCTGTGTCCCACCCGAGAGCTGGCCGCCCAGGTCGAGGCCGAGTTCGAGCGCCTGGCCAAGGGGTCCGGCTTCGGGGTGTTGACCGTGGTCGGTGGGGACCCGATTCACCGCCAGATGGAGGGGCTGAAGCGCAAGCCGGCGGTGGTGGTGGGCACCCCAGGGCGGATCCTGGACCATCTGCAGCGCAAAACCCTCACTCTGCGGTCCATCCGCTTCGCGGTCCTCGACGAGGCCGACCGCATGCTCGACATGGGCTTCGCCCCGGATGTGGAGCGGATTCTGCAGCAGACGCCCAGAGAGCGCCAGACGATGCTCTTCTCCGCGACCGTGCCGGGTTGGATCCACCGTCTGGTGGAGCGCCACATGCGCGACCCGCAGACGATATCGGTGAGCGGGCAGGCGGAGCTGGTCGACACCGTGAGCCAGTGGTGCATTGAGTGCTCCTGGGCCGACAAGGTCGAGGCACTCTCCCTGCTGCTGGACAGCCCCAGGGTCACCTGCGGGCTCATCTTCACCGCCACCAAGCGCAACGCGGACATGCTCCACACCGTCCTCCTGGGCCGTGGCTACGACGTCACGGTCCTGCACGGCGACCTATCCCAACACGATCGCGACCTGGCGCTCAAGAAGTTCAGAGACTCCAAGGTGCGCTTCCTGATCGCGACCGACGTGGCGGCCCGGGGGATCGACATCGACGACATCAGCCATGTGATCAACTACGACGTACCCGGCAGCCCGGAGGACTACATCCACAGGGTGGGCCGCACCGCCAGGGCAGGCAGGGATGGGGTTGCGCTGACCCTGATCACCCCGATCGAGATCCTCAAGATCCGGGACATCGAGAAGCACACTAGGCGCGCCATCGAGCGGCACACCCTAGAGGATCTCCAGCAGCTGGCGGGAACAGTCAGCGCCGTCGTCGGCTGAGCGCCGGCGCCCGGCGGCTCAGACAGCGCAGTGCTCCAACTTCGAACGGAACCAGCGGCGCTTGTCTGACACGTGAGGCTGTGGCAATCCCCACCCTCATTTCAGGACACCACCTGGACGGTGCTGGGCGCCATCCAGCTCGAGCTGGAGTGCTCGCGGCCGTGATACGAGCGGAGTCCGCTTCGAAGGAGGGGCTGCCGGAATGCCTTCGACGAGGTGAGCTCGATGTCGAGCAGGAGGGGCCGGAGCACATGCCGTCGGGGCTTTCCGCAGCCGAGGTGGCGCCCCTGGCCCTGCAGCGCAACGGGAACCTGCAGGCAGGTCCAACCGTGAAACCGGCAGTTCGGGAGGTTAGTAGCAGCTGCGATATCATTAATGAAAGTTTAGAGTAGCTCATAGATTTAAGCAGATGGATACGCTCCTTTCGATGAAGAAGGCTTCCGCCCTGCTGGGGGTGCACCCGCAGACGTTGCGGGCCTGGGACCGCAGTGGCGTCCTGGCTCCGGTGCGGATGCCGAGCGGGCAGCGCCGCTACCGGCTGTCAGACATCGAGACGCTCATTGGCAAAGGGTCCGACACCGGACGCACCTGCGGGATCTACGCCCGGGTGAGCACCAAGAAGCAGGAGGAGATGGGCAACCTGGCCCGCCAACAGGAGCGCCTGGTCGTCTACGCCACCGCGAACGGCTACAAGGTGGGCCTGAGCGCGAGCGACGTGGCCTCGGGTCTCAACCCCAAGCGCCGCGGCCTGGCCAAGCTGATCAAGGCAGCTCAGGACGGCGCCATCGCCGCTGTGATAATCGAGTACCCCGACCGGCTTGCCCGCTTCGGATACGAGTACCTGGAGCGGCTGTTCGGCGTGCTCGGGGTGGGCTTGGTGGTGATGGACGCCCAGGGCGCCGATACCGGTGACTCCGAGAGGGAGCTGGTGAACGACCTGCTGGCTATCGTGTCGTCCTCCGCCGCCCGGCTCTATGGAGCCCGGGGCGGGCGCAAGGTGCGCCAGCAAGTTTCCTCTGTACTGGCCGAGGCCTCCGCCGGTGGCTAAAGGACGCAAGTCGCCCGCGACCAAGCTGGTGGCTGTAGCGGAGGCGCCTGTGACGATCCAGTGCGTCTGGCGGCCAGCTTCGGAGAGCCCGGCGGGTTATGACCCAGGACGGGATCGCTGGCACAGAGGTGACGAGAGCGCGCTGGGCACTGAGATGCGGCTGTGGGGCTCGGCCGAGCGCTACGCGTTCTGCCGGCTGCAGGAGGGTGTCGCCCGCAACAACTTGAAGCCGCGGCTACAGGAGGTCTTCGGCCTCAACTCCCGCTACTGCGACGACGCCATCGTCCACGCCAAGGCGATCATCGACTCCCAGCACGAGCTGATCCCGGCGGAGATCGAAGCCACAGAGGCCAAGCTGGCCAAGGCGAACAAGAAGCAGAAGGCGGACCGGGCCAAGGCGGTAAGGCTGCGCAAGGCCGGCAATGTCTCGGATGCAGTCCGGGCGGAGTCGGTCATCGCCGGACGGCAACAGCGGGTGGCGAAGCTGGAGCGCAAGCTCGTCGAGTACCGTGATCACCAGGCCAATGGCACGATCCCCACGGTGGTATTCGGCGGCAGGAAGCTGTGGCGGCAGGTCCGCAGGGGGAGGGCCACCAGGGACGAGTGGCGAGCGTCCAGACGGGGGCGGCTATACGCGCGAGGTGATGTCACCAAGTCCGCCAACCCCCACATGCGGGTGAGCGTCACGGGTTGTGGATTCGCGATGACCGTTGCCTTGTCCCATTTGGCGGCTGCCAAACAGGACCATGCCAGTCAGGCGCCTCGTAGCTCGCCGCGGGTGGAAGGGGATCTCTGGGTGCCGGAGAAGTACCGGAGCCTGGTCGGCGCATGGGTGGCCAGTGGTGAGGCCTACTCGGTGGAGTTGATGCGCGACGGGGAACTCCTGCGAGCGCATGTCACCGGCCCCAGCGGGGTGCGACCGGTCGAAGCGGACCTCTCCAGAGGGGCCCTCGCCTTCGACACCAACCCCGACGGTCTGGCGTTCTACAACCTCGACTCCCGCGGTAACCGAGAGCAATTCCCACAGGGATTCCGCCTGCCCCAGCCGACGAACCTGGCCAAGTACCCGGGCGAGTGCCACATCGGGGTCGGCAACGGCGTGCTATGGATCAAAGTCCCCGACTGGACCCAGGGCTCGACTGATCGGCGGGACTATCTCGCCGGTGTGGTCGCCAAGCTCGCTTGTGATGCCGCAGCCCAGCTGGGCAAGCCGCTCGCCTTCGAGGGGCTCAACTTCTCCAAGGATCACGACACCAACCGGTCATTCAACCGGATGAGTGCTGGATTCGCCTACGAGAAGGTGCTCAAGGCCGTGGTGCGCAGGGCCGTCAAGGGCGGGGTGGCCTGGTGCCCGGCGAACCCGGCGTTCACCTCGGCCATGGGTCGCTGGCGCTTCCAGGCCGATGAGGGGCTGTCGGTGCATCAGGCGGCGGCCAAGGTGATCGGCAGACGGACGCTCGGCT
>JAJZJU010000035.1 GCA_021809895.1 bacterium | reverse complement strand
GTGGCTGCCACCCGGGCCGCGGTGGGGGAGTCCTCCTCCGGCTGCTCCCTGGCCACGAGCTGGTCTTGAGGGTAGTGGCGGAGCGCGATAGCGTCAGCCTCGTGGTCGCGGCCCCTGGCTCTGAGCCAGCGCACCGACTCGGGAGTGTGCAGGCGGATCAAAAGGAGACAGCCGCTCACAAGGAGGAACGCGCCGGCCACCATCAGGCGCTCGGCGCCGATCCCTCGCCGGTCACCCAGGAGGGACATCCCGGCCAGCGTGAGCCCGCCCAGGTTGGCGGCGTTGATGGCCAGCATCATGGTCTTGCCCCGGTGCCGGGCCGGCATCACCTCGTGGGCTGTGACCAGGATTCCGTTCAGCTCCCCGCCCGATGCGAACAGCATCAGTGCCAGCGATATCAGGATCGTCTGGTAGGAGGAGCTGAAGATGATCCCGATCCCGCCCGCTCCGTAAAGGCCAAGGGTCATGAAGAAGACCGGGCGCCGGCCCACCCGGTCCGCAAGCGGGCCCAGCACGGCTATTCCCAGGATCTGCCAGATCGGGGACCAGGACAGCAGCAGGGAGCGCAGCACAACCGGGATGTGGACCCAGCCGGTGGCGATGGTGGCGGTCCCGAAGACGTAGGACTCGAGGAACATCCCCAGGAAGAAGGAGGAGAAGTTCCAGGAGTCGGTCCTGGTCCAGCGCTCACCGCCGGGGTCGGAAGCTTGGGGGCTGGCAGGCATGACCCCGGGGCGGCTCTCCTGTCTCATGGCGGTAGGTGCCCGGGGCCCACGGTAGGGCTCAGGCGAGGTCCTCTGGGCCCAGCCTCTCCAGAATCTGGACGTGCTCCGGCGCCGGGCTGGGGCTGATCGTTATAGCTCCCTCCAGCGCCTGCAGGGCGTGCTCCAGCCGGGCGGGTTCGTCGCCGACAAGTTGCAGCAAGGGCTGGCCCTTCACCACCCATTCGCCCCTGCGGGCCGAGCAGAGGGCCCCCGCCACCTTGGAGACCGGGTCCTCGGCTCGGGCCCGCCCCGCGCCCAGCTGCCACGCGGCCAGCCCGATCGACCTGGCGTCCAGCCGGTGCAGGAACCCATCGCTGCTGGCGGAGATGGTGGCCAGGGTGTCGCCGCGGGGCAGTGCGGCCTCGGGGTCACCTCCCTGGGCGCGAACCATCTCTGAGAACTTCTGCCAGGCCCGCCCGTCATCCAGTGCGGCCGCGGGGTCGGCCTCGAGGCCGACCATGTGCAGCATCTCGCCCGCCTCCTCGAGCACCAGCTGGCGCAGCTCTGGGGGACCGCCCCCTCGGAGGGTGTCGATGGCCTCCGCCACCTCGACGGCGTTGCCGACCGCCATCCCCAGGGGCGCATCCATGTCTGTCAGCACTGCTCTTGTGTCAACCCCGTATGCCTGGCCGATCCCGATCATGGTGAGGGCGAGCCGGCGCGCCTCTTCCCGATCCGCCATGAAGGCGCCGCTGCCGACCTTGACGTCAAGAAGCAGCGCCCTTGTGCCCTCGGCCACCTTCTTGGACATGATCGAGCTGGCGATCAGGGGGATCGACTCCACGGTCCCGGTGACGTCTCGCAGGGCGTAGAGGCGGCGGTCCACGGGAGCCAGGTCGGGGCTGGCGGCGCAGATGACGCAGCCCACCTCCTCCAGGATGCCGGCCATCTCCTCGGGGCCCAGCACGGCCCGCCAGCCAGGGATGGACTCCATCTTGTCCAGGGTCCCGCCGGTGTGACCCAGGCCGCGCCCCGACAGCTGAGGCACGGCTGCGCCACAGGCGGCGACCAGGGGGACCAGCACCAGCGAGACCTTGTCACCGACTCCCCCGGTGGAGTGCTTGTCGACGGTCGGGCGGGAGAGGCCGGAGAGGTCCTGGCGCATGCCCGAGGAGATCATCGCCTCGGTCCAGGCATTGACCTCAGACGGGCTCATTCCCCGCCAGCAGATCGCCATCAGCAGGGCCGCCATCTGAGCTTCACCGACTGTGCCCAGCAGGTAGCCGGCCAGGACACTTTCGATGTCATGGCTCCCAAGCTGCTCATTGCGCCGCTTGGCCAGGATCAGCTCCAGGGCCAGGACCCCGGGGTCGGATGGGCTCATGGCTGGCGGCGGCTCAGCTCCGATGCGTCGAAGGCCAGGGGGAGCAGCTCGCCCAGCGTGATCGGCGGCGAGTCAGGGCCCTGGTCGACCGCGAGGTCTCGGCCCCCGTGCTCCAGCAGGAGCTGGCGGCAGCGTCCGCAGGGTGCCAGAGGCAGGCCGTCCTGGGTGACCACGCTGACCGCGAGCAGGCGCTCGGCGCCACCGGAGCGGAGTCCGGAGACCAGCCCGCATTCGGCGCAGAGGCTGAGGCCGTAGGAAGCGTTCTCCACGTTGCAGCCGCGGGCTATCCAGCCCTGGTCGGTCAGCCCGGCCGCACCCACGTGGAGCTGCGACCAGGGCGCGAAGGCCAGAGCGGCCACCTCGCGGGCGGCCTCCCGCAGCGCCGGCCAGTCAATCTCGTCAACGTCTTGCAAAGCCCACCTCCTTCCAAATCAGGGTCAGCGCGAGCCACCAATCAGGTCTCGCCGGCCGCGGGGAGATCGTATCTGCAGGGGCCGCGGTGGAACCGCCGTGGAGGCGGCTCCCGAGCTCGGATCAAATGGACGGCTGGGTCCATAATCGTGATCAGATGCGCAACTCGGCAGCCGCCAGCACCCTCTCCGCCACCCCGGACGGCGCCGTCTCGCTGGATCAGGTGGCGGTGGAGGCCAGAGCCAGACTCTTCTCCAGTCGATCGGTCAAACGAGGGTCCAAGCTCTTCGCCTGCAACCTGATCATCACCTGCACCGACCTCACCACCCTGGAGGGCTCCGACACCCGGGGCAGGGTGGAGGTCCTCTGCGCCAAGGCGATGCGCCCGGTCCCCGACGATGCCACCATTCCGGCGGTGGCCGCCGTCTGCGTCTACCCCTCTCAGGCTGCCACCGCCCGCCGCTGCCTGCAGGGGAGCCCGGTTGTGGTGGCCTCGGTCGCGACCGGGTTCCCCAGCGGCCAGGTTCCCGCCGAGGTCAAGATCGCCGAGGCCGGCGAGGCGGCCCGGTTCGCCGAGGAGATAGACATGGTGATGGATCGCGGCGCCTTTCTGGAAGGCCGTCACCTCAAGGTCCAGCAGGAGATCGCGGGGGTCAAGGAGGCGATCGGAGACCGTCACCTGAAGGTGATCCTGGAGACCGGGGAGCTGGGGGGCCTGGACCAGGTTCGCCGGGCCAGCTGGCTGGCGATGGAGGCGGGGGCGGACTTCATCAAGACCTCGACCGGCAAGATCCAGCCCGCGGCCACCCTGCCGGTGGCGGTCGTGATGCTGGAGGCGATTCGCGACTTCGCCTGGGCCACCGGCCGGGAGATCGGCTTCAAGCCCGCCGGGGGAATCCGCAGCGCCAAGCAGGCGGTCGCCTACCTGGTGGCGGTAAATGAGATCCTGGGAGACCGCTGGCTCAGGCCGCAGCGATTCCGAATCGGCGCGTCGTCGCTTCTGAACGACGTGCTCATGCAGATCTACAAGGAGCGCCGAGGTGGCTACCAGTCCCCCCAAGACTTCAGCGAGGCCTAAGTCCTTGGACCTCTTGCCGGACGCCCCCGTCCCGGCCGAGGGCGAAGCGGGTGTCGAATTCCCCAATCGCCTGTTCGAGTACGAGCCCGCCAAAGAATCGACCGAGCACGTGCGCCTGGAGGATCGCTACGGTCTCTTCATAGGGGGGAGGTTCGTCAACCCTCACTCCAAGGCGCACCACCCCACCATCAACCCGGCGACCGAGGAACAGCTGGCTCTGGTCGCGGAAGCCGACGCCAGCGACGTCGACCGGGCGGTGGAGGCCGCCTCCAGAGCGTTTCTTCAGTGGTCCCGGCTGTCAGGGGGCCAGCGGGCGCGCTTCCTATTCCGGCTGGCCAGGCTCCTGCAGGAGCGCTCCCGGGAGCTGGCGGTGGTGGAGAGCCTGGACGGTGGCAAGCCCATCCGGGAGTCGCGCGACTTCGACGTCCCGGCCGCGGCCCAGCATCTCTTCTACCACGCGGGCTGGGCCGACAAGCTCGGCTTCGCCTTCGCCGCCGGGCCGGGCCGGGCCCTGGGGGTCATCGGTCAGGTCATCCCCTGGAACTTTCCTCTCCTGATGCTGGCCTGGAAGGTGGCGCCGGCGCTGGCGACCGGCAACACGGTGGTCTTGAAACCAGCCGAGACCACCCCCCTGACGGCCCTGCTGTTCGCGGACATCTGCCGCCAGGCAGAGCTGCCCCCAGGGGTCGTGAACATCGTCACCGGAGGTCCCGAGGTGGGTGCGGCCCTGGTCCGCCACCCCGGGCTGGCCAAGGTCGCCTTCACCGGGTCGACCGCGGTCGGCAAGGAGATCCAGCGCGCTCTGGCGGGCTCTGGCAAGCGCCTCTCCCTGGAGCTGGGGGGCAAGGCGGCCCACGTGATCTTCGAAGACTCCCCGATTGACCAGGCGGTGGAGGGGGTGGTCAACGGGATCTTCTTCAATCAGGGTCATGTCTGCTGCGCCGGCAGCCGCTTGCTGGTGCAGGAGTCCATCGCCGAGCCCTTCCTGCGCCGCCTGAGGCTGCGGGTGAGCCGGCTCAGGGTGGGGGATCCCCTCGACAAGAACACCGACATCGGCGCCATCAACTCCCGCGCCCAGCTCGACCGGATCGAGGCGCTGGTGCAGGCGGGGGTGGGAGAGGGCGCCCACCTCTACCAGCCCGGGTGCGAGCTCCCGGACCGTGGCTTCTGGTTTCCCCCCTCGATATTCACCGGGGTGGCCCCGGCGCACCGGATCGCCCGCGAGGAGATCTTCGGCCCGGTGCTGGCGGTGATGACGTTTCGGACCCCCAAGGAGGCGGTGGAGAGAGCCAACAACACCAGGTACGGACTCTCGGCGGGGGTCTGGACCAGCAAGGGGTCGAGGATCCTCTGGATGTCCCAGCGGTTGCGGGCAGGGGTGGTGTGGGCCAACACCTACAACCAGTTCGACCCCGCCTCGCCCTTCGGAGGCTACCGGGAGTCCGGCTTTGGCCGTGAGGGCGGGGTGCAGGGTCTGGCTGAATATCTGGAGTTCTCATGACCGGCCCCACGGTCACCAAGACCCCGAAGCTCTACATCGGAGGAGCCTTCGTGCGCTCCGAGTCGGGTCTCGTCTACCGGCCCCAGAGCGCCGCCAATGTGCCCAGAGGATCCCGCAAGGACCTTCGCGAAGCGGTGCGCGCCGCTCGGCGGGCCCAACCCGGTTGGGCAGGGCTCACAGCCTACAACCGGGGCCAGGTGATCTATCGCGTGGCCGAGATGATGGAGTCTGCCAGGTCGTCATTCATGCTAGCCCTGGGGGGAGGCCGCCAGGCCGGGCGTGAGGTCGACTCCTGCCTCGAGGCCCTGGTCTTCTACGCGGGGGCGGCCGACAAGCTGTCGCAGCTGGGGGGAAGCGTCAATTCGGTGGCCGGCCCATTCTTCAACTTCACCATCCCCGAGCCGGTCGGGGTCACCTTCCTGGTGGCGGGCGACCGACGGGCGCTGCTGCCGCTGGTGACCCACGTTGCCGCCGCGATCTGCGGCGGCAACGCCGTGGTGGCCCTGGTGTCGAGCGCCAGGCCGCTGCCGGGTCTGCTCCTGGGGGAGACGCTGCAGACCGGGGACGTGCCCCCCGGGGTGGTGAACCTGCTGAGCGGAATGCCGGAGGATCTCCTGGGCTGGGCGGGATCGCACCGCGACATCGACCTCATCGACTGCTGCGGCTGCGATCCCCAGGAGTGGCGGGAACTCGCCGAGGCGGCGGCCGAGTCGGTCACCAGGGTTCTTCCCCCCGAGACCACGCCAGCCCTGACCCCCAGCCTCTCGCTGCGGATGATGGAGATGAAGACGGTCTGGCACCCGGTCGGACTCTGATCCGGAACCGGGTGCCGGCGGGTTGCCTCCCTGCCTACGTCGCGGTGGCGGCGATCGCCCGCAGCCGGTCCGCCTGGGCGGGGTCGCCGGTCACCAGGACCCCGTCGCGTCCCCGCCGTCCCCAGCCCCAAAGGTAGAGTGCCGCAGCCGGGCCTGCCAGCAGGGCCGCGGGCACACCCTGATGTCCCCGCTGGACTCCGACCTCCTCACCCCCCAATGTGACCGACCAATCGCAGTCCTGGTCGGTGCCGTGAAGGTGGATGACAGCCGGCGGGCGCCCATCGCTCAGGGGCCGCCCCGGCCGGCCCAGGAAGACCTCGAGTAGCTCCCCCACGCCGTCGGCCGCCAGCTCGGCCGGGCAGGTGGGCTCCAGGCCCGCCGCCAGCTGCGCGTCAACCCGGTGGATGACCGCCTCGTGAGTCAGTCGCCGCGCCCAGAACCCCGAGCTCTTATCCCTTTGGTACCACGACCAAAGCGGCACCCCATCTCCCATTGCGGCCAGCAGTCCGACGACCTCGGCTGCCAGTGCGACCAGCTTGGGCCCGAGGTCCTTGTCCGTTGCCAGAGCCTGGGCCCAGCTTCCCCGCTCCGGGGCAGCTTGGAGGCGCTGGCCGAAAACCGGCACCTTCTGGGCCATGACGTTGGAGAGGTGCGCCAGCAGGTCCAGGCCGGTCCATCCCGGGCATGATGGGATCGCCACCCCAGGTCGTCCGTCCAGGGCCGCCACCATCTCCTCCACGTTGCTCTGGATGGCGGCTAGGTAATCAGCGTATTGCATGGCCTGGAGCCATCGTAGCCGCGTGTGCGCCAGGCCCGCAGCGCTCGGGCGCCGCCCGCACCGGGCACGTTCGCTCCATATCATGAGATCGGCTCCGGACAGGAGAAGGCCCGCGAGAGAACGCGGACGGCTTCCGGTGGAGCAAGGAGGTAAAAGACATGACCCAACGAAGGGTAAAGCGGCTCTTCACCTCGGAGTCGGTCACCGAGGGACATCCCGACAAGATGGCCGACCAGATCTCGGACGCGATCCTGGACGCGATCCTGGCCAAGGACCCCCTGGCCCGGGTCGCCTGCGAGACCGCTCTCACCACCGGGGCCGCGATCCTGCTGGGGGAGATCTCGACCGATTGCTACGTGGACATGGCCAAGGTGGTCCGCGAGACTGTGCGCGACATCGGCTACGTGCGTGCCAAGTACGGCTTCGACTGGGAGACCTGCGGTGTCATGGTCTGTGTCGACGAGCAGTCGCCTGACATCGCTCGGGGGGTGGACCTCGGTGGGGCCGGTGACCAGGGCATGATGTTCGGGTACGCCTGTGACGAAACTCCCGAGCTGATGCCGGCCCCCATCCAGTACGCCCACCAGCTCGCGCGGCAGCTGGCCCTGGCGCGCAAGAGCGGCCTGCTCAAGTGGGCCCGCCCCGACGGCAAGTCCCAGGTGACAGTGGAGTACGACCACGATGGGCGTCCTCGGCGGATCGACACCATTGTGATCAGCGCTCAGCACTCCGAGGACGCATCCCATGATGAGGTGGAGCGGGGGGTCCGCGAGCAGGTCATCGCCCCCGCCCTGCCCGAGGGGATGGTCGACGAGCAGACCCGGATCCTGGTCAACCCCACGGGGCGGTTCGTCATCGGTGGGCCCCAGGGGGACGCCGGCCTGACGGGCCGGAAGATCATCGTGGACACCTACGGGGGGGCCGGCCGCCACGGTGGCGGCGCCTTCTCGGGCAAGGACCCCACCAAGGTCGACCGCTCGGCCGCCTACGGGGCGCGCTACGTGGCCAAGAACCTGGTCGCGGCCGGGCTCGCCCGCCGCTGTGAGGTCCAGCTGGCCTACGCGATCGGCGTGAGCCGCCCGGTGTGGGTGGGGGTGGAGACATTCGGAACCGAGGCCGCGCCGACGGATCAGATAGCGGCCATGGTTGACGAGTACTTCGACCTGTCGCCATCGGGCATCATCAAGGAGCTGCAGCTGCGCCGTCCCATCTTCCGGCAGGTGGCCAGCTACGGCCACTTCGGGCGCAGCGACCTCGACCTGCCCTGGGAGCACACCCCGTACTCCGAGGAGCTGAGCCGCCAGGCGGGCGTCGAGCCCCCGTCCCAGTCATACGCCGGGGCGGGCACCGATTGATCGTCCGCACCCCGTCGGGGCTGGCGCCGCCACCGGACCTGGTCTGCGTGGTCCTGGCCGGGGGAGCCGGCACCAGGCTGTGGCCCAGGTCCCGCAGTGGCCGGCCCAAGCACCTGCTGCCGCTGGCTCCGGACGGACGCTCCTTGCTGCGCCATGCCTTCGAGAGAGCTAGCGAGCTCGGCGGCGAGGTGCTGGTGGTGTCGGCGCTCGAACAGGCGGAGGCGGTCGCACGCGAGCTTCCCGAACTTGCCTTGGACCGACTCCTCCTGGAACCCGAGCCCAGAGGCACGGGGCCGGCCCTGGCCTGGGCGGCGCTGGCCGCTGAGCGGTTGCGCCCCGGCTCGGTGATGGTGTCGCTGCACGCCGACCACCACATTCCCGACCAGCAGGCGACCTCGGTGCTGCTCTCCGCCGCCTGGTGGGCCCAGCGGGCGCAGCTGCTGGTGGCGGTGGGGCTGCGGCCGAGCTGGCCATCGCCGGCTTTCGGCTACATCGAGATGGCTGCGGAGCTGAGCCGTCCCAAAGGGCTGCCGGATGCGGCCCTGCCCCTGTGGAGGGCAAGAGGCTTTCTGGAAAAGCCCGACCAGGCCCGGGCCCGAGAGATGGTCGACGCCGGAACCTTCCTCTGGAACACCGGCCTCTTCGCATGGCCCGCCCGGCTCCTGCTGGAGGAGCTTGCCAGATATGCCCCGGAGCTGGAGGCGGCGGTGCGCTCGGCGGTGGACTCCTCAAAGGACTTCGGCTCCGAGTGGGCGGCATTGCCGTCGGGGGTGATCGAACGGCTGGTTCTGGAGCGCAGCGACCGGCTGGGAGTGCTGCCCAGTGATCTGCGCTGGTCGGACCTGGGCTCCTACCGGGATCTGTACCAGGCTGCCATCGAGGCCGGCCAGGCCGACACCGACGGCAACGTGGCCAAGGGCCCGACCATGCTCGAGGACAGCCGGGACTGCTACGTCGACGCCTCCTCATCCCGCCTGGTCGTCCTGTTGGGGGCCGAGGGCCTGGCCGTGGTGGACACTCCCGACGCCCTCCTGGTCTGCCCCTTGAACCGGGTGCAGGAGGTCTCCAGGGTGGTGGCGCGGCTCCGCCGGGAGGAGCGCCAGGACCTCCTCTGAACTCACTCGAGGCAGTTGGCCAGACCGGTTTGGCGGTCCTTGCGCCCCTACAATTGGGGCGGCCAATCACGGTCAAGGAGGTGGGTTTTGGCGACGCCTGAGATAAGCTTCGGCACCGACGGCTGGCGCGGCGTGGTGGCGGATGACTTCACCTACGCCAACGTGAGGGTGGTGAGCCAGGCGGTGGCCCAGTACCTGGAGTCCATGGCCGGCAAGGTCGTGGTCGGCCACGACACCCGCTACTGCGGAGAGCTATTCGCCGAGGAGGTGGCTCGCGTCCTGGCCGCCAACGGTCGGCCCGTGCTGCTGCTCGACCGACCCGCTCCGACTCAGGCGGCAGCCTGGATGGTGGTCGACTCGCACGCCCTGGGCGGGGTCGTGGTCACCGCCAGCCACAATCCGCCGGAGTTCAACGGGCTCAAGTACAAGCCCGACTACGGTGGGTCCGCCTCCCCCGACATCATCTCCCGTCTGGAGGAGGAGGTCCACCGGACCCTGGCGGAGGACTCGGTCCGGACCATGCCCATCGAGGAGGCGCTCGCCCTGGGGCTGGTGGAGAAGGTGGATCCTCGCCCCGCCTACTGGGAGCAGCTCGGTCGGCTTGTCGAGCTGGCCCCAATCCGGGAAGCGGGGCTGCACATCCTCCACGATGCCATGTACGGAGCCGGGGCCGGTTACATCAAGGACCTGCTCCAGGGCGGCCCCACCAGGGTCGACCAGCTCCACTGCGAGCGCAACCCCGGCTTCGGGGGGATGCACCCTGAGCCAATCCCGGGCAACCTGGGACAGGCCAAGCTGCTGTTGGAGCAGGGAGGCTTCGATCTCTGCATCGCCAACGACGGCGACGCCGACCGGGTGGGGATATTCGACAACGAGGGGAACTTCATCGACCAGCTGGAGGTGGCCACCCTGCTGCTCTGGCACCTCTGTGAGAATCGGGGATGGCGCGGCCCGGTGGTGCGCTCGATAACCATGACCAGGCGTCTGGACATCCTGGGCCAGCGCTACTCCTGCCCGGTGGAGGAGCTGCCGGTCGGGTTCAAGTACCTGGGTCCGAGGATGCGGGAGTTGGACGCCATCTTCGGTGGGGAGGAGTCCGGTGGATTCGGCTTCCGAGGCCACATCCCCGAGCGGGACGGCATCCTCAGCGGTCTCATGTTCGCGCAGATGGTGGTGATGACGGGCAGGCCTCTGGCGGAGATCCGGCGACAGGTGGCCGAGCTGGTCGGCCCCCACGCCTACGCGCGTCGCGACCATCGGTTCCAGAGGGATGCCTACAAGAGTGCCCGTGAGCGGCTGCTCCATCGCATGGAGACCCAGCCTCTGGAGAGGGTGGGGTCGGAGAAGGTCACCTCGGTGCGCTCCGATGACGGCTACAAGTACTGGTTGGGAGAGGACTCCTGGGTGCTGGTGCGCATGTCGGGGACCGAGCCGCTGATGCGGGTCTACTGCGAGGCCACCGACCCCCAACGGGTGCAGAAGCTGCTGGACGACTTTGAGGCCGAGCTGGGGGTTATCGGGGACGCCTCCGATGGCTGAGCCGCCATGCGATCACTCCCCGGTGCGGCGGGTCGAAAAGCCATGGGGCTTCGAGATCTGGTTCGCGGTCACCGCCAGCTACGCGGGCAAGATCATCCACATCGATGAGGGCGAGGCGCTGAGCCTCCAGTACCACCAGCGCAAGGATGAGGCGATCACGGTTCTCTCAGGGGAGCTGGAGCTGGAGCTGGGCTCGGAGGCCGGCCGGCTGCACACCCATGTCCTCAAACCCGGCGACTGCCAGCACATCAGCCCGCAGATGGTCCACCGGATGCGGGCACTGACCACGGTCGAGATCTGTGAGGTGTCCACCCCCGAACTGGAGGACGTGGTCCGGATCGCCGACCGCTACGGGCGAGCGGGCACTCCGGCACCAACCGAGCCGGCGCCGGCTTGATCACCGCCCGCGCCGCCGGCGAGCGAAGCGCGGTGGTGTTGCCAAAGGAGGGTCGCTAAGGGGTGGCGCGGAGGCCAGCCGGGGCAGCCGCCCAGCGGCTCGAGGTGTCGGCGGTGCTGCGTGAACTGCCGACAGAGGGTGGCGCCCGGGCGCGCCGCGGTCGTCCCAGGGTGGTGGCCGCCGCCGCTGTGGTGGCGGCCCTGGTCGGCGTCACCGGGGTGGGTGTGGCGCCCATCCCAATCGGGATCGCCCTGGTGGTGGTGGCGGCGGTCGGCTACCTGGTATCCCTGAGGCTGGTCCTTTCGCAGTCCTCTTGGAGCATCCTTGGACCGGCGCTTCCTCCAGCCGCGTGTCTGTTGGGGGCGATGGCCCTGTTGCAGACCGGGCCCGGGTGGCCCTGGACGTGGCTCATTCCAGTCTGGGTGTGGCTGATGCTCTCGGCCTGGCCATGGTTGGACGAGCGGGCGGCTCTTGGCGACCTGCCCGCATTCGAGTCGACGGTCCTCTCCGGCCTCCTCGTCACCCTGCCGGTTCCCTACTTCGTGGTGGCGCTGACCCCTGGGCTTCCGGCGGGGCTCTCGGCTCTGGCGGTGGCGACGGGCTGCCTGGTGCCCGGCTGGCGGATGGTGTGCCTGTCGGGACTCGGCGCACGCTCGGCGTGGGAGCGGGCCGCCATCGTCTCCTCGCTCATGGCCGTGGCCCTGGTCATGGTGGTGCGGATGCAGGTCGCCAGCCCGCTGCTCCTGGTTGCCATGGTGGTGGGGTGGTACGGGCTCACAGGGGTGGCCAGTCTGCGGCAACGCTCCGAGCTGCCGTCGTTCGCCGCCTACGTGATCCTGGCCGCCGCCATCCTGGCGATTTCCGCCCCTGCCTGAGTGGACAGCGCATGCGGATTACGGCCCCTCCTCTGATCGCCCACCCGACCACCGCAAAAGCTGTACCGTCTTGAGGATGGAGACAGCGACTCTGGGCGGCTGGTGGGATGCCAATGGGCTGCCCCCTCCCTGCGGCTGACGCGTCCCTTCAGCGGTTCTCGAGCAGGGTGGAGAGGCATTCCGAACCGCCCCGGCAGCGTCAGCGATTTCCGGCCCTAGGCCGAGGAGGTATCCCATGACTAACACCGCGTCCAGCGCCTCCCCACAGGGATCTGCGACCACGAACGTATCGGAGGGGTGGCGCGCCCGCGACCAAAGGTCGGTCTCCGGCGCCTACTCCCGCTACACCGATCTGGTGATCGAGGACGGAGAGGGCTCCTTCCTCATCGACGTGGAGGGTCGGCGCTACCTCGATTTCGGCTGTGGCATCGCGGTGACCTCGCTTGGCTACCGCCATCCCGACGTCACCCGGGCGATCCACCAGCAGGTGGACAGCTACTGGCACACCTCGGTGGTGACCCAGCATGTGCGGCTTACCGAGGCGGCGGAGAAGGTGGCGTCGATCTGCCCCGATCCGCTCGACACCGTCTTCTTCGCCAACTCCGGGGCGGAGGTGGTGGAGGGAGCGCTCAAGCTGGCCCGCCAGGCGACTCACCGTCAGGGCATCATCGCCTTCACCGGAGGGTTCCACGGCCGCACCTTCGGCGCCCTCAGCGTCACTACCAGCAAGGTCCACTACCGCGAGCACTATTCCCCCCTGCTGCCGGGCGTCTACACCACCCCCTACCCGTACTGCTTCCGCAAGTGCGATCACGGACCCCAGGAGCCGTGCCCCATCGCCATGGGCGAGGAGCTCGAGAAGCTCTTCCGGCACATCGTCCCCGCCGATGAGGTGGCGGCGATGCTGGTCGAGCCCATCCAGGGGGAGGGCGGCTACATAGTGCCCCCCAAGGGCTTTCTGGCCACCCTGCGGCGGATCTGCGACCAGCACGGGATTGTCTTGATCTTCGACGAGGTCCAAAGTGGTGTGGGCCACACCGGTCGCTGGCTGGCCAGTGAGCACGACCAGGTGGTCCCGGACGTGGTGACGCTGGCCAAGGCGCTCGGCAGCGGGCTGCCCATCGGCGCCATCGTGGCGCGTCATGACCTCATGGACAAGTGGCCGGCCGGAACTCACGGAACCACCTTCGGCGGCAACGCCATCTCCTGCGCGGCCGCGATTGCGACCATCGAGGTGATCGAGCGGGACGGCCTGCTGCAGCGGGCGACCGAGATCGGTGCGCGGATCCAGGAGCGGGCCCAGGGCTGGCAGAAGCAGGTGGGCGGGCCGGCCGACGTTCGCGGCCGAGGCGCCATGATCGGCTTGGAGTTCATGGACAGCGCCGGCCTGCCGGACGCCGAGCGGGTGGATGCCATCAGGGCAGCCTGCCTGCAGAGCGGGCTGCTGGTCCTCGGCTGCGGCCTGGACGACAACGTCATCCGCCTGGTCCCGCCGCTCACCCTGAGCGACCCAGAGCTCGAGCAGGGGTTGGACATCCTGGAAGGGGCGGTTCTGCACGGAGGCGCCAGGGCATGAGCGTTGATATCGCGGAGCAGGCCACGACCCACGGAAACCTGATAGGGGGAGAGTGGCGCGCCGCGCGGGGAGGGGAGACCTTCGACTCCGTCAACCCCGCCAGGCGGAGTGAGGTGCTGGGGCATTTCGCGCGCAGCTCCAAGAGCGATGTCGAGGACGCGGTCGCCGCGGCTGTCGCCGCCCAGCCCGGCTGGGCGCGCACGCCCATGCCGGGCAGGGCGGAGGTGATCGCTCGGGCGGGCCGGCTCCTGGAGGAGCGCAAGGAGGACCTGGCCCAGCTCATGACCAGGGAGATGGGCAAGGTTCTCACCGAAGCCCGTGGCGATGTCCAGGAGGGCATCGACATGGCCAAATACATGGCCGGCCATGGCCGCAATCCAGTGGGCGAGGTGGTGCCCAGCGAGCTTCGGGACAAGCGCTGCTTCACCGAGCGGGTCCCCATCGGGGTGGTGGGATGCATCACCCCCTGGAACTTCCCCATGGCCATCCCCTGCTGGAAGCTGATGCCGGCTCTGCTGGCGGGCAACGCGGTCGTCTTCAAGCCGGCCGAGGACACCCCCCTGGTGGCGATCCGGCTGGCGGAGATCCTCACCGAGGCAGGCCTGCCCGCCGGGGTCCTGAACCTGGTCACCGGCTATGGAGAGGAGTGCGGGGCCGAGCTGGTTGAGCATCCCGCCATCCGAGCCATCTCCTTCACCGGGTCGGTTGAGGTGGGACACCAGATCGCCGCCACCTGCGGCCGCCTGGGCAAGCGGGTATCCCTGGAGCTGGGTGGCAAGAACGCCATCGTGGTGACCTCCGATGCCGACCTCGAGCTGGCGGTGGACGGAGCTCTCTGGGGAGCCTTCGGCACCGCCGGCCAGCGCTGCACCGCCACCTCCAGGCTGGTGGTGGAGCGGCCGGTGCTGGATGCCTTCACCGAGCGGCTGGTGGCCCGGGTCTCCCAGCTCCGCCTGGGTGACGGTCTGGACCCGCAGACGGATGTCGGTCCGGTCATCAATCCCACCCAGCTGAGGCGCATCCACTCGTACACCGAGATCGGCCAGAAGGAATCGGCTCGGCTTCTGGTGGGTGGCTCGATAGCCACGGAGGGGGTCCTCGGCGAGGGCAACTTCTACAATCCCACCGTCTTCGCGGACGTGCGTCCGGAGATGCGGGTGGCCCAGGAGGAGATATTCGGCCCCACCGTGGTCGTCCTGCCCGCCGATGACACCGATGAGGCGATCCGGATTGCCAATGGCACCCGCTACGGTCTGTCGCTCTCCCTGTACACAAGGGATCTCGCCAGGGCCCTCCGGGCGGTCGACCGCTTGGAGGCGGGGATCGTGTACATCAACGCCCCCACCATCGGGGCGGAGATCCAGCTTCCGTTCGGGGGAACCAAGTGGACCGGGAACGGCCACCGGGAGGCGGGCACCACCGCCTTCGACGAGTTCACAGAGTGGAAGACGGTGTACATCGACTACTCGGGTCGGCTGCAGCGGGCCCAGATCGACACCCCCAAGGAGTAACGGATGCTCGAGCTGACCGACGAGCAGCGCCAGTTCGAGGCGACCATCCGGGAATTCGCGGGGCGGGAACTCGCCCCCGAGATCCCCGCGCGCGACAGGGAGCACCGTCCCGACCCCGAGCTCTTCGCCAAACTCGCCGCCCTGGGCATCCCCGGTGTGAGCATCCCCCAGCGGTACGGTGGAGCCGGCCTGGACTGGATCGCCCTGGGGCTCGCCTGTGAGGAGCTGGAGTACGTCGACGCGTCCTGCCGGACCGCGCTCTCGGTGCACGCCGGCCTGTGCCTCACCGGGATCTACCAGTGGGGTACTGAGGAGCAGCGCCAGCGCATCCTGCGCCCGCTCGCCGAGGGCAGGCGCCAGGGATGCTTCGGGTTGACCGAGCCGGACGCCGGCAGCGACGTGAGAGCCCTGGCCACCCGTGCCCACCGGGAGGGGGACGCCTATCGCCTGCGCGGGCAGAAGGTGTGGATCTCGATGGGCGACTTCGCCGATGTGATCCTGGTCTTCGCCACCGTCGACCCGGCCCTTGGGCTGCGGGGGATAACCGCCTTCGCGGTGGACCGCGAGCTGGCCGGACCCGGGCTCCGGACCGAGCCGATCAAGGAGAAGTACGGGCTGCGTGCCAGCGACACCGCAGTCGTCTATCTGGACGACGCTCTGGTCCCGGCGGCAAACCGCATCGGCGAGGAGGGGGAGGGGTTCAAGGTTGCGATGAGCTGCCTCGACAGCGGCCGCTACTGTGTCGCCAGCGGCGCGGCGGGCACCATCCGCGCCTGCCTGGACATGAGCGTGAGCTACGCCCGCCAGCGGCGCGTCCAGGGCGAGGAGATAGGCCGCTTTCAGCTGGTGCAGCAGATGATCGCAGGCATGGCTCGCGACTACGACATCGCCCGGCTGCTCTGGATGCGGGCCGGCTGGTTGAAGAACCAGGGCCAGCGCAGCTCGCGAGAGTCGGCTCTGGCCAAGTGGGTCAACTCAGAACGGGCCAACCGCTGCGCGGACGATGCCCTTCAGGTCCACGGTGCCACCGGTTTCAGCGAGGAGTGTCCGGCCGCGCGCTATCTTCGCAACAGCCGGGCCACCCTCATCTACGAGGGGACCCGCGAGGTGCAGACTCAGCTGGCGGCGGAGTATGCGCTGGGCTACCGAGAGGACCGTCCCGTGCGCTGCCCGCTTCCTGCTTGGCCCAACGAGGAGGAGGCCGGGTCGGAGCATTCCAGAGCACCGTCTTGACCACTCTCCTGGCGCCCCTGCCGGGTGCGGTCGAGGCTGGCTGGGAGGAGCATTGGTTGGAGCGGCCGCATGGTCGCCTGCGCTTTGTGGTGGCCGGTCAGGGACCGCCACTGGTCCTCTGCCATGGTTTCATAGGGTCGGCGGAGAATTTTGAGACCTGGGTGCCCGTGCTGGCCGCCAGACGAACCCTGGTGGTGCCAGATCTGCCCGGTTTCGGCAGCTCGGACCCACTGCCGGGTCGACACCTGAGCCGCGCTCTGGCATCGGAGGTCAGGGCCCTGGTGGACCACCTCGGGTTCGGCAGCTATGAGGCGGGCGGACTCTGCCTTGGAGCCGCGGTGGCGCTGGAGCTGGTAGCCGCCGAGCCGGCACGGGTCACCCGCCTGCTCCTGCACACACCGCTGCTCGCGCCGGCGATGGTCACCCGCCCCTTCCGGATGCAGGTGGGGGCGGTGGCAATGTTCGGCCCGCTTCCCATCACCGCGATCTCCGCAATCGGGAGATGGCGGGTGGCCGCCGACCTGTACCGCCGCCTGGTGGTGGAGGGGTCGGCAGAGGTGGACCGTCGATCCGCCGACGTCAACTTTCTGAACCAGTTGCGTGCCAGCCCCAGGGCGGCCAGGGAATGGCTGGGAGAGGCCACTCAGCTCCAGTTCACAGAGCTGCTCGATGGCTGGCCCGGCAGAACCGAGATTCTGGCGGCGGCCGGCGACAGGATCCTCGACATCGCGGCCCTGGGGCGCTACTGCGAGAGGAGTCCCCGGCTGCAACTTCACCTGCTCGCCTCCTCCGGCCACGGTTGGACGGAGGAGTTGATGGCAGCCCAGCTGCGCCTCCTCCAGGCCTGGGTGGGGGCAGTGCCCGGCCCGGAATGAGCCCGACCCTCTTCTTCGCCGCCCTTCTGCCGCCGGAGTTCTGCTCCCGGCTGGAGCCCCGCCTTCGTGCTCTTCGCGAGATCGACCAGAGGATCCGGACTGTGCGGGCGGAGGGGCTCCATGTAACCCTCCAGTTCCTTGGGCGTGTCCACCCGGACCTCGTCCCAGAACTGCTTGAGGTGGGGGGGAGCGTGGCCGGCCGCCATGCCGCCTTCAGCCTGGAGATGGGGGGGCTGGGCCACTTCGGCCCCGGGGACCGGCCCACCGTCATCTGGCTGGGCGTTGGGCAGGGGTCGAGGGAGCTTGCTGAACTCAACCGTGCCCTGGCCGTCAAGCTGACGGAGGCCCGGTTGCCCTGTGACCGGCGCCGCTTCCGGCCCCACTGCACCCTGGCCCGGGTGAGCGGTGAACTGGCCCCCGGTGGGCGTACCGGGGTGAAGGGGCTGACGGGCCTGCTGGAGCACGTTGCCCTGGAGCCGCTGGAGGTCAAGGAGATTCACCTCATGGAATCGGTGCCGGTTGCGGGTGAGCCCAATCGCCACATCTCGCGCGGCGCCATGGCTCTGGGCTGAGCGGGGGCTCGGCTCTCAGGTCACAACTCGAAAGGTCGGCCGTACCAGGGGTGGAGCCTTGGGAAGTGGCCCTCCGCGAGCAGCCGCCGGCCGCGCCGCTCGAAGGCCCTTATCTCCTCCGGTGCCAGCAGGCGGCCGAGCCTGGCATGAAGGCCGCTCATCGCCACCCGGTCGCTGAGCAAGCGCCGCAGCTGCTCCAGCCAGATCGAGGGCACCTCCTCCCCACCCAGGTCGGCCAGCACCGTGCGCAGCTTGAAGTCGACGTTGAAGGTGACCCCGTGGTCGATCCCCTTGAGCCTGCCGGAGTGATCGACCAGAAGGTGAGCGCTCTTGCGGTCGGCGTTGTTGACCAGCACGTCCAGGGTGGCCAGGCCCCGCAGCTGGCGCTCAAGTTGGTCCTGGTCCAGCTCCTGATCTGGAGAGGGTCCCTCGACGAACTCCTGGATCGATCCCCTGCCAAGCGGCGCCTCCCGGCGCAGTACCGTCACCGGCAGGAATCCCCAGCCCAGGGCGCGGTCCACCTCAAAGGAGGCGACCTCTCGCCGGTGGAGGGTACCCTCCGGGAAGTCCCAGAGGGGGCGCTCGCCCCGGGCTGGCTTGTAGATGGCGCGCAGCTGCTCGCGCTCGGTCTGAATGGTGGCCAGGAACACCGCGTTGCTGCCGATCCCGACCCGAGCCAAATCCACGATGGGGGCATCCTTCAGCGTCCGCTCCAGGTCGGACTCCGAGGAGGGCACCCGATCTTGGTTCCTGACGGTCATCCCGGCCCAGGGTAGCTGTCACCGGGTGGCTGAGCTGCGCCTGAGAGGTGGCTGATCGGTGACAATGTCGGCCATGAGCGCGGTGCCCCTGCTGTGATCCACTCCCTGGAGAGCTTCCTCACCACCGCTGGGTACCTCGCCCTGTTTCTGCTGACGGTTGCCCAGTGCTGCGGTTTCCCGGTCTCCAGCGAGGTGGTGCTGCCGTTCGCGGGCGTACTCGTCGCCACCGGCACGCTCAGCCTTCCTCTGGTCATCCTGGTGGCGCTGCTGGCCGAGCTGGTCGGCGCCCTGATTGCCTACGGGATAGCAGCCTGGGTGGGGCGTCAGGCGGTGGTCGGCTTCGGCCAGCGGTTCCGCCTCAAGGAGAGCCACTTCGAGGCCGCCGAGCGTTTCTACGAGCGCCGGGGGGTGGTGGCGGTCGCGGTAGGCAGGGTCCTGCCCGTGCTCAGGAGTTACACCAGCTATCCGGCTGGCTTCGCCCGGATGCCCCTGGTCAAGTTCATACCCGCGACTTTGGTCGGTGCTCTGGTCTGGGACGCATCGCTCTCGATCGCGGGGATGGAGCTGGGCAAGAATTTCAACCGAATCGGGTCTGTGATCAAGCCGGTGGAGTACCTGGTCCTGGCGCTGCTGGTGGTCGCCCTGCTGTACGGGGCCTGGCGCTACGTCAAGCGCCCCGTCGCAACCGCCAAAGAGGATCTGTAGTACACTCTAGTTAACGTGAACGTAAGGCCTGCCGACGCCGGGGCCGTCGTGTCCGGGCGTTACAAGTGGGTGGCCCTCTCCAACACCACCCTCGGAATCTTGATGGCGGTGATCAACTCGTCGATCGTGTTGATCTCGTTGCCGGCCATCTTCCGCGGGATCAAGGTGAACCCCCTGGCGCCCGCCAACGTCAGCCTGCTGCTCTGGATGCTGATGGGCTACATGGTGGTGACCGCGGTGCTGGTGGTCAGCCTGGGCCGGGTCGGGGACATGTTCGGCCGCGTGCGCATGTACAACCTTGGCTTCTTGGTCTTCACGGTCGCCTCCATCGGGCTCTCGCTGGTCTTCTTCACCGGCACCACCGCGGCCCTGGTTCTGATCGGGATGAGGATCGTTCAGGGGATCGGGGGAGCCCTGCTGATGGCCAACTCCGCCGCCATTCTCACCGACGCCTTCCCCAGCAACCAGCGTGGAATGGCTCTGGGAATCAACGTGGTGGCCGGCATCTCCGGTTCCTTCATCGGCCTGGTGCTGGGCGGGCTGCTGTCAGGGATCGACTGGCACCTGGTCTTTCTGGTCTCGGTGCCGATCGGGATCTTCGGCACCGTCTGGGCCTACCTGAAACTCGAGGAGACAGGGGTGGTGCGTCGGGCGAAGATCGACTGGCTCGGCAACATCACCTTCGCGGTCGGCCTGATCGCGGTGCTGGTGGGCATCACCTACGGGATTCAGCCCTACGGCAGCAGCGACATGGGCTGGACCAGCCCCACGGTCCTGATCGAGGTGCTGGGCGGGATCCTGGTTCTGGGGCTCTTCGTCTGGATCGAGCGTCGGGTTGAATCGCCGATGTTCAACCTGGCGCTGTTCCGGATCCGCGCCTTCACCGCCGGCAACCTGGCCTCACTGCTCGCCTCCATCGGGCGCGGCGGGCTGATGTTCATGCTGATCATCTGGCTGCAGGGCATCTGGTTGCCCCTGCACGGCTACAACTTCGTCCAGACGCCGCTCTGGGCGGCGATCTACATGCTGCCCCTGACGGTGGGGTTCCTGTGCGCCGGTCCGCTGTCGGGGTTCTTGTCGGACCGATTCGGGGCCCGGCCCTTCGCGACCGGGGGAATGCTGGCCGCGGCCGTAACCTTCGCCCTGCTCTCACTGCTGCCCGCGGACTTCGCCTACTCGACCTTCGCCGTCCTGCTCTTCTTCAACGGGTTCGCGATGGGGATGTTCTCGGCTCCCAACACGGCGGGCATCATGAACTCTGTTCCGGCCGGCCAGCGGGGGGTCGCCTCCGGCATGCGATCGACCTTCCAGAACTCCGGCATGACCCTGTCGATCGGGCTGTTCTTCACCCTGATGGTGCTGGGTCTGGCGGCCACCCTTCCGACCTCGCTGTACCACGGGCTGGTCGCCCAGGGGGTTCCCGCGGCCGCCGCCACCAGGATCTCCCATCTGCCTCCCGTCGGCACCCTCTTTGCCGCCTTTTTGGGCTACAACCCGGTGGCTACCCTGCTGGGCCCGGCCCTGCACAGCCTGCCCGCCGCCAGACAGGCGGCGCTCACCGGCCGTGAGTTCTTTCCCAACTTGATCTCCAAGCCGTTCATGGCAGGGATGCGGGTCACCTTCTACTTCTCCACGGTGATGATGCTGATCGCGGCCGCGGCCTCATGGCTGCGCGGCAAGCGCTATGTCCATGAGGAGGTGGCCGCCTCTCCAGCGCTGGCTCCAACAGTGCCAACGGCTGTGGAGTGGACCCAGGTCGCGTCAGTGCCCGAGGGCATTCGCACAATCGCCATCTCCGCCAGCTACGGGTCTGGAGGAGATGCGATCAGCCGGGCGGTTGCCTCCAAGCTCGGTGTGGAGTTCCTCGATCGGGCGATCCCGGTTCAGGTGGCGGCCGATATGGCGGAGCCGCTCGATGTCGTCCTCGCTCAGGAGGACGAAGCCTACGACGGCTTGGGGGAGCTGTTCGCGGCGCTCTCGCGAGGGATCGGTCCGATGGCGCCCACCGCCGCACCGGACATGGAGCAGGACGGTGCCGGCGACCGCTTCCGGGTCTACACCGAGAACGTGATCCGCCAGCTTGCAGACCGTGGGGGCGTCATCCTGGGCAGGGGTGCCACCGTGGTCCTGCGCCACCATCCCCACGTGCTCAGGGTCAGGCTTGACGGGCCGCCCGAGGGCCGGATCCGCCGGGTGGTGGAGCAACTGGGAATCTCGGAGGAGACTGCCCGCCACGATCAGAGGCACACCGATCGGGCGCGGAGGGCATATCTGCGTCATTTCTACGGGGTTGACGGCAGCGACCCGCGCCTCTATGACCTGGTGATCGACACCACCCAGGTGTCTGACCAGGAGGCCGCGGACCGGATTGTGGAAGTGGCCAGACGTGTCCCGGCCACGGTCTGAGACCGGCTCCGCTGTGGGGCTGCGCATCGGGGAGGTGGCGGCCCTGACCGGGGTCACTCCCAGGACCCTGCGCTACTACGAGGAGCTGGGGCTGATCTCGCCCGACAGCAGGGATACTCCCGCGCAGGGGAGACGCTACTCCCAGGAGGAGATCGAGAGAGTCCGCCGGATCAAGGAGATGCAGGAGTTCCTGGGAGTGGGTCTGTTCGAGATCCGCGACACCCTGCAGGCCGAGGATCGGCTGCTCGGCCTGCGGGCGGCCTATCGCCGCACGTCCTCCCCAAGCGCCCAGGCGGCCCTGCTCAAGGAAGCGGTTCAGCTGGTGGAGCGTCAGCTGCGGCAGATCGATGAGCGGCTGGAGCGGCTGGCGGCGCTCCGGGTCGAGCTGGAGGAAAGGCGGAGCCGCCACCTCCAGCGGCTCGAGGAGCTCTCGGCCGAGATGGCACATAAGGAGTCGCGCCCCGGCTGAGAGGCTTCGCGTGGGGGCACGCTCCAACCGCGCAGGGTCTCCTCAGTCGCCGCACCCAATGCCCAAGCCCAAATCGGTGCTGGCCGAGCTGCGCCCCGATCCACCGGACTTGCCGCGGGCTTGGCGGGCTCCAGTACGCTCCGCTGTCTTTGCAGACGTCGTGGCTCGATGCGGCGGCTTCCACCGCCGCCTGCGTCCTGGAGTACATCAACGCAAAGACGGACGGCAGCTCGGGCCGGTGCCTGGTTGTGCCCCGGTGCCCTGCGGAGCCCGAAGCACGAGGATGGGCTGGCGTGACCCGGGTACTCCAGTCCCGCCCGGGTTGTGGTCCCCAGGGGAGGTTGGTAGCAGCTACCACATCGCTCATGAATGTTTGGAGTAGCTGTTGCAATTGAGCTGATGGATACGCTGTTGTCGATGAAGAAGGCTTCCGCCCTGCTCGGAGTGCATCCGCAGACGTTGCGGGCATGGGACCGCAGTGGCGTCCTGGTTCCGGTGCGGATGCCGAGCGGGCGGCGCCGCTACCGGCTTTCGGACCTCGAAGCGCTCATTGGCAGAGACTCTGACGCCGGGCGAACCTGCGGGATCTACGCCCGGGTGAGCACCAAGAAGCAGGAGGAGATGGGCAACCTGGCCCGCCAGCAGGAGCGCCTGGTCGCCTACGCCACCGCCAATGGCTACAAGGTGGGCCTGAGCGCGAGCGACGTTGCTTCGGGTCTCAACACCAAGCGGCGGGGCCTGGCCAAGCTGATCAAAGCAGCTCAGGACGGCACCATCGCCACTGTGGTCATAGAGTACCCCGACCGGCTTTCCCGCTTCGGATACGAGTACCTGGAGAGACTGTTCGGCGTGCTCGGGG
>JAJZJU010000034.1 GCA_021809895.1 bacterium | reverse complement strand
GGAGCTAGGTCCGCGCTCGCTCGCAGAGGGCTGGAGTGAGTCAGGGGGTCCGGCTCGGGATCTGACTTCCGCTTTGTGCGTTTAGGCGTCAAGCTGTCGGCGCCGCGCCAGAACGTGGCGGGGCCCTCCCGTGGAACTTGACCGGATCTTCGGGAGGGCCCCTCTAGCAGATGCCTGGAGGGGCACCCATGCTCATAGTAGCGTCGGACCAGGAGAGGGTGGAGGTCGAGCTTCAGGCGGGGCGGCTGGCCTGCCCGCCGTGCGGAGGGGAGCTGCGCCCGTGGGGTCACGGCCGGTGGCGGGTGCTGCGCCGGCGGGCGGGTGGACAAGATCACCTCCGAGTGCGACGGGCGCGGTGCCGGGCGTGCCTGGTGACCCAGACCCTGCTGCCAGAGGTCAGCCTGCTGCGACGCCTGGACGACATCGAGACGATTGGGGCGGCGCTCGAGGCGAATGGGGCGGGCAGGGGCCATCGCCGGATCGCGGCACAGCTGGGGCGCCCCGAGGACACGGTGCGGGGCTGGCTGCGCGCCTTCCGGAGTGGGGCGGAGGCGATCCGGGCGCACTTCACCCGCTGGGCCCACGCGCTCGACCCGCTGCTGGGACCTATCCCCCCTGCCGGCGATGCCGTCGCGGACGCCCTGTCAGCGATTGGAGAGGCGACCCGGGCGGCGGTGCTGCGGTTCGGACCCCGGCCGCCGTGGAGGCTGGTCTCCCGGCTGAGCGGCGGGGTGCTGCTTTGCAACGCAAGTCGCCCCTTCCCAGCCGTGCCCTGAGGCGGCGATGGTCTTCGTGCCCCCCAACAGCACGCATTGGGGGCAAGGAGGAGCCATGGAAGACCGCAATCGCGATGTCGGGCTATTCCGTTACAGCTTGGTGCGAGAGCCCGGAGACCCCGCTCTGTCGAAAGCCGAGCGCGGGGCGCTGGTCCGCGCCCTGGCGGCGATGGAGCACGCCACTCCCGATGGACGGTACATCCGGGTGGGACGCTCGACCCTGGACGAGTGGATCCGGGCCTGGCGGGCAGGAGGCTTCGAAGCGCTGGTGCCCAAGCCGAGGCGTACCCAGCTGCGCACCGACTCTGAGCTGCTGGCCCTGGCCGAGAGGCTCAAGCGGGAGGCCCCCAAGCGCACCGCCGAGCAGGTGGCTCGGGTGATGGCCGAGGCGGGGGCCAGCCCTCCCTCGGTGCGCACCATCCAGCGTCATCTCGCCCGGCTCGGCCTGCACACCCGTCCGGACGGGTCGCCGCCCCGGGCCTATGGCCGCTTCGAGGCCAAGGCGGCCAACGACCTGTGGACGGGTGACGCGATGCACGGTCCCTTGGTAGGTGGGGCCAAGGCCTACCTGCTGGCCTTCATTGACGACTTCAGCCGCACCCTGGCCGGCTACCGCTGGACCTTGGCCGAAGACACCCTGCGCCTGACCGCGGCACTGCGCTCGGGGCTGGCGTCACGAGGGGTACCAAAGGCGATATTGGTCGATAACGGCTCCGCCTTCGTCAACTCCCAATTTCTGCGCGCCTGCGCGGTCCTGGGCATCCGGCTGATCCACGCCCGGCCGTACACGCCCACTACCAAAGGCAAAATCGAAAGATTTTTCGAGACAGTACGAGGCGAGTTCCTGGTCGAGCTCGAGGCCCGGGGCGGGGCTGCGGACCTGGCCGAGCTCAACCGGTTGTTCACCGCTTGGGTGGAGGTGGTCTATCACCACCGAGTCCACTCCGAGACCGGCGAGCGACCCCTCGACCGCTTCGGATCGCCAGGGGTCCTGCCCTCGCCAGCCATGCTCCACGAGGCATTCCTGTGGTCTGAGCAGCGTCTGGTGACCAAGACTGCCACGGTCTCCCTCCATGGCAACAGCTATGAGGTGGACGCGGCATTGGTGGGACGGCGGGTGGAGCTGGTCTTCGACCCCTTCGACCTGACCGACATAGAGGTTCGCTTCGAGACCCGTTCCATGGGCAAGGCGGTGCCGATGCGGATCGGCCGCCACGTCCATCCCCACGCCCGCCCGGAGGCGGCCCCGCCACCAGTGCTCACCGGCATCGACTACCTCTCTCTGGTGGCCCAGCGGCGGGCCGCCGAGCTGGCTGGGGAGCTCATCGACTACGCCGCCATGGCCGCTTCATCCACCCGCCCTGCAGCTGACACCGAGTCAGAGGAGCACCTCTCATGAGCATCGACCAACTGCGCACCCATTATTCCTTCGCGCGGATGCCTTTCAGCAAGGACCTGGCCCCGGGGATGCTGCACCACCACCGAGCCCACGCCGAGGCGGTGGCCCGGATCTCCTGGTGCATCTCCGAGCGTGCCATCGGGGTCATCACCGGTGAGTGCGGCTCGGGCAAGACCGTGGCGGCCAGGGCGGCGATGGCCGACTGCGATGCCTCCCGGCACACCGTGGTCTACCTGGGCACCCCCGGGGTGGGCACCCGGGGGACCTACGCCGCCATCGTGTCCGCCCTGGGCGGCATCCCCCGCTTCCACGCCGCCTCGCTCATCCCCCAGACCCAGAACGCCCTCGCGGTCGAGACCCAAGAGCGGGGCAAGACCGTGACTGTGATCATCGATGAGGCCCACATGGCCGACGCAGAGACCCTCGAAGGGCTGCGCTGCCTGGCCAATGCCGGCATGGATGCGGCCCCTCCCTTCTGTCTGCTCCTGCTCGGCCAGCCAACCCTGCGCCGTCGCCTGCGGCTCGGGGCATTCACGGCTCTGGAACAGCGGGTGGGTTTGCGCTATGCCCTGACCGGGCTTGACCTGCCCGAGTGCGCCAGCTACATCACCCATCACCTGACCCTCGCCGGCCGCTCGGACCATCTCTTCTCCGATGACGCCATAGCCCTCATCCACCAGGTCTCTCGCGGTCTGCCCCGGGTCATCAACAACCTCGCCCTGCAGTCCTTGGTGGCTGCCTTCGCGGCGGGCAAGGCCATCGTCGACGAGTCTTCGGCTAGAGCCGCGGTGGCCGAGGTCGCCGCCGAATGACCCTGGCTGGGGCACCCGACTTGCTCACCCTGCCCCCGCCATCGGGGTGGCCGGATCCGCCTCGCCCCGCCGCCTACCAGGGGCTGGCCGGGGCGGTGGTCGAGACCCTAGCCCCCCACACCGAGGCCGACCCCGTCGCAATCCTCGCTCAGCTGCTGGTGGCCGCCGGGACCACCGTCGGCCGCGGCGCCCATGCCACGGTGGAGGCTACCCGCCACCACCCCAACGAGTTCCTGGTCTTGGTGGGGGATTCAGCCAAGGCCAGGAAGGGCTCATCTTGGGAGCATGTCGCCCGGGTCATGGACCGGGCCTCCCCCGGCTTCGCCGCTCGCTGCTCCACCGGCCTGTCCTCAGGAGAAGGGCTGATCTGGGCGATGCGGGATCCCGACGGCTCCGACCCCGGTGCCAAAGACCCCCGCCTGCTGGTCATCGAGCCGGAGTTCGCTACCGTGCTCAAGGCCACCCTCCGCGATGTCAACACCCTTTCCCCGGTGCTGCGCTCAGCCTGGGATGGCCGCCCCCTGGCGCTGCTCACCCGCACAGCCCCAGCCCGTGCCTCCACCCCTCATCTCTCGGTCATCGGCCACATCACCGGCGTCGAGCTGGCTCACCATGTCAACGGCCTCGAGGTCGCCAACGGCCTGCTCAATCGCTTCCTATTCATTGCCTGCCGGCGCGTCCGTCTGCTCCCCGAGGGCGGCCATCCCGACCCTCTGGCCCAGACCGACCTGCCCGCCCGGCTGGCCGCTCACCTGGCCACCGCAGCCGGGCGGGGTCGGATGCGCTTCTCCGACTCCGCCCGAGCCGCTTGGTGGGACGCCTACCGCCGCCTGGCCGAGCCGGCCGATGGGGTCGTAGGTGGGCTCCTCGCCCGGGCCGAGGCACACCTGCTCCGGCTGGCGCTGCTCTACGCCCTGGTCGATGGCTCCGCCACCATCGGGCTCGCTCACCTCGACGCCGCGCTCGCCCTCTGGGACTACGCGGCTGCCTCGGTGGCCTGGATCTTTGGCGACCTCACCGGCGACCCCCTGGCCGACACCATCCACACCGCTCTGACCAGCTATCCCCAGGGCCTCACCCGCACTGACATCCGCGACCTGCTCGGGCGCAACCGCCCGGCCACCGCTATTGACGTCGCCCTGGCCACCCTGGCCCGCACTGGTAGAGCCACTTCCCAGCGCCTGCTCACTGCTGGCCGCCCCGCCGTGCTCTGGACCGCAGCCGTCCCGTCACGCTGACCCCCAGCACTTCCGCCACTGCTATCCCACCCCCCGGCGGACATCCCCTTCGCCCCAGCCCTCATCCCGCTGCTCTGCAGCACCCCCTTTGGTCGTTTGGTCGTTCGCCTACCCCATGCTGACCATCGCTGTCACCGCCTTCCTCAATGAGCGTGTCGCGCAACACCCCTCAGGGATACCCCTCGTCGGGGATGCGCTCGAAGGGCTCCTCCAAACCATCCAGAAAGGCGACCAGCCCCTCTGGGTACACGGTGTCGGTGGTTGCCCGCAGCTCATTGACCGACCACCAGCGATGCTCCTGAACAACTCGGCGTTCGTTCTCGGTCCAGCCAGAGTCACTGATGTCGAAGTGGTCGCAGCGAACCCGGAAGTAGGCTTCCTCTTGGGAGTAGTGGACGCCCTCGAACTCGTACTCGATCTGGCGCTGTAGCACGATGGGGCCGAGGTCCTGCGCGTCCAGTCCGGTTTCCTCTCTCAGCTCCCGCCGGGCCGAATCCTCCGCCGACTCCCCAGGCTCGACGGCGCCACCTGGCGGGAACCACCACGTGCCCGCCTCCGGTCGAGCCGGATCGCCACAACGAAAGAGCAGGGATAGCCCGGACTCGTCCACCAAAATGATCCGCCCGGCTCTTCGCTGCCTTGCCGGTTGGTCCGCCATGCGTCCAGTATCCCCCGACCATCACCGGAGGCAAATGGCTAGCCCATCCCGTAGGCTCCTTAATAAGTCACTTACAAGCGACGCTAGGGCTGGTCGTAGTCCCAACGATGCCTCACCGGGGCCATATCTGGTTGGTCCATCGGTCGTCGGCGTCGGCCAACATGCCGTCTAGCACTGGTGTCTGGAGGCGCAGGCCGAGGGGCCGTCAAGCCGTGACCCAGAGGCTACTACTGAACCTCAACGAGGTAGCCTCACTTGGGGCCGTGGGCGGACCTATGTCAACGGAATGATCCAGCGTGGACAATTTCCGGTGGGCAAGCTGGGCCGACTCATCTGGGTTCCTCGGCGGTCGGTCGAACAGTGCGTGGTGTCCTCCCCTGAGGCCGACCGTACAGAGCGGTCGGCCTCCGTCACACCCTTGCGGCCCCATGGCTAGGCGCGGCAACCAGGAAGGAACGATCCGACGTCGCAGCGACGGACGATGGGAGGGACGGGCTGCCATCTCGGTGGGAGGCCGGATCGCACGCCGGAGTTGCTATGGCAAGACCCGGACCGAAGTCCAGACTCGGCTCCGGGAGCTCACCCGCGAGATGACGCGAGGAACTGGCCCAGCCGAGACCCGCCAGACCCTGGCCGAGTACCTGACCGGCTGGCTATCCGACGAACGCCTTGGTCTCCGGCCGCGGACCTGGGAGCGCTACCGGGAGCTTGTCACCAAGCACATGATCCCGGAGCTGGGTCGGGTTCAGCTCGCTAAACTGACGGTTCCGCAGGTTCAAGCTCTCCTCGCAGCCAAGGCGGCGTCGGGACTCGCCCCGCGAACCGTGAGTCACATTCGAGCCGTTCTACGCACAGCTTTGGGTGATGCCGTGCGGCGAGACCTCATTGGACGCAACGTAGCGAGCCTGGCGACCCCACCCAGGTTGCCGGACCGTCTGATCGAACCGTTCAGTCCTGATGAGTGCTCGCGAATCCTGCAGGGAGCCGACGCATTCGACATCGAAGGGATCGTGGCCCTGGCCTTGGGGTTGGGTCTCCGACAGGGAGAGATTCTCGGGCTGCGGTGGCGAGACATCGACTTGGAGGGTTGTGCACTTCGCGTCCAGATGTCTCTTCAGTTGGTCCACGGTGACTACGCCCTGGTCGAACCCAAGACCACCCGGAGTCGGCGGACGCTCCCAACACCGGCGTTCGTGAACCGGTGCTTGGCGCGCCGGAGAGTTGAGCAAGAGGCCGACCGCCTTCGCGCTGGCGAGCTCTGGCACGAGCCGATCCCGGACCTTGTGTTCACCACCGCGCTGGGAGCCCCACGGAACGGAACCTCCGTGACCCACACCTTCCACCGGCTCCTCAAGGCGGCAGGGGTGCCACAGCGAACGTTCCACACGCTTCGGCACTCGGCGGCTACGATGATGCTGGGTGCCGGAATCGACCTCAAGACCGTGAGCACCGTCCTTGGCCACAGTCAGATCGGGTTGACCGCGGACACCTACGGGGCCACACTTCCCGGTCTCAAATTGGAGGCCGCTAACCGTATGGACGAACTACTGGGTAAGAGTCCAGAGTCGGGAACTTGACGTCAGCCCCACCGTTGCCGCTTGACCGGGGCCGATCGTGCCAGCCGCGAACCGCACCCAAATCTGGGCGTCTGGAATGTCTGCTCGCCGAGGCGCGCCCTCCATGGACGGACCGATCAGTGATCGGCCTTTCCACCAGCTGGCCCCCAACTGGGGTCAAAACTGGGGTCAGCCATGTCCGTGAGCATCGCGTACCGTCGCGGAATGGACTATTCTGATCTCAAAATCCGGAGCCGACGGGGAGATTCGAACTCCCGGCCAGCGGTTTACGAAACCGCTGCTCTACCACTGAGCTACGTCGGCAGGCCGGTGGTCAGTCTACCAGGCGCCAAACTCGCCCCCACCCACCCCGCCCGTTCCGTGGATTGGTGTGCGCCACCTCTGTACCGAGTGTCCTCTCCTGCCCTGACCCCAATGGCGTTCGTCGCAGCGGTGCCGGACAGTTTCCCGTTGTCGGGCAAGTCGGATAGCTCGCCGCTCCAGGCGACACCAGATAAGCTGCCAGGCGACGCCATGGTCCCCCTGGAGGTCGACGTCGGTGCACTTTGCTCTAACTCGTGCGGCTGTTTTGGCCGCGTCCGCGCTGCGCCTGGCCCCGGTCAACGCCCATGACCAGACGGTTTTCTGGGTTCAAATGGCGGTGCTGCTCATCCTGGCAGTCGGTCTGGGAAGAGTGGCCAGCAGACTGGGCCAACCACCAGTGGTTGGCCAGCTCCTCGCCGGAGTGATCCTCGGACCGACCGTCTTTGGTCAGCTTTGGCGGACCGGGTTCGACTGGTTCTTGCCGCGCGGAGAGCTGGTCCAGTCCTCCCTGCTCTTCGCGGTCAGCACCCTCAGCTTGGCGATCCTGCTGCTCACTGTCGGATTCGAGACAGACCTGACCCTACTGCGGCGTCTCGGCCGACCCGCCAGCTGGGTCGCTGCGGGAAGTTTGGTCTTGCCGCTTGGCGCAGGAATCACGGTGGGGTTGCTGTTGCCCACTGCGGCCCGCGGCCCGGCCGCCAACCCCCTTTCATTCTCGCTGCTGGTTGGAGTGGCGCTCGGGGCATCATCCCTACCGGTGATCGCAGAGATCGTGAGCCACCTCGGGGCCACCCGGCGGGACTTCGGCCAGATCACCCTGGCAGCTGGGACGGTCAACGACGCTCTGGCTTTCGTACTGATCGCCCTGGCGGTCGCCGTGGGCTCCAACGGCGCAATTTCCCAGCTCGCCAAGGTGGTCATCGGGATCCTGGTCCTGGGCACCCTGGCCGTGGTCTTCGCCCAGCCACTGGTGGACCGCCTTCTCCGAGCGGCTCGGCGCCACGGACCGGAGCGGGGATCGCCCAACTCCCATCCCTCCCTGGCAGTCTGCATGGTGGCGGCGATGGTGGCGGCCGCCTTGGTACAGCTGATCGGAATCGAGGGCGCCCTGGGCGCCTTCGTCGCCGGCGTGATTCTCGCCAGGTCCCGCTTCGGCGACGCGGAGACCTTTCGATTCGTGGCTCAACTCAGCGCGGCCTTCTTCGCTCCTCTGTACTTCGCGACCGCCGGCCTGGAGGCGAATCTCGTGCTCCTACGCCAGCCTCAGACACTGCTTGTCTTTGCCGCTTTGGTGGTGGTCGGCGCAGTCGCCAAATTCGTGGGATCCTACCTGGGGGCAGCGGCGGGACGTTTGCCCCTCATGGAGCGGATCGCTCTGGGGGTCGGGCTCAACGGCCGTGGCACGGTCCAGGTGATCGCGGGCACGGTCGGCCTGGCGGCGGGAATCCTCAACACCGGCACCTACACCGCGATCGTGGCCATGTCGCTGGTGACCTCCATCGCCACCCCTCCCTTGCTGCGCCGGGTGGTGCGCCGATGGCAGGGATCGCCCCAGGAGCGCCGCCGGCTGGACATGGAGGCCAGGCTCTCGAGCCAGCTGCTGGTCACCGACCAGCGAGTGCTGGTGGTGGTGGACCAGGCGCGGGCCGGAGCTGACGCCATCTGGCTGGTGGGCCACGCTTGGCCCGACGACGCCGAGCTCACGGTGTTCACCACCGACGCCGTCTCTGACTTCAGAGAGTCGCATCAGGTGGATACCGGCGACCGGGCCATCGAATGGAGAGGCGTAGAGACCGCCGCACTGGTTGATGCCATCGCCTCCGAACTCAAGCTGGGCTACGGAAGCCTGTTGATCGCTTCGCACCTCGACGAAGACGACGTCGATGATGAGTCCGGAATGCTGGGTCGGCTGCTGCCAGTCGTGACCGTTCCGACCTTGCTCGTGCTGCGACCTGAGGCAGGGCCATCGACCCCGATGGCTGCCGCGGGCATCATGGTTTCAGTCTCGGGTGCCCGCGCCTCTCGGGCGGCGCTGGAGGTGGCCTACAGCTTGGCCGAGCGCACCAGGGATGTTGTCCACCTCCTTCACGTTGACACCAGTCCTCGGCGACGGTGGTCGCTGCGTCCCGATCGGCTCATTTCCCGTCGCCTCTTCAACCCTCGGCGAGATCAGATGGCGGCTGAGGCCATTCTCAGCCAGGCGGTTGCGATGAGCTCGGCCTATGAGGTGGAGGTGCGGCCCAAGGTGCTGGCCAATCCGGAGTTTGAGCCGGGGCTGGTGGCCGCGGCCTCCAAACAGGGTCTTGTCATCCTGGGAGTGCGCCTGGTGCCGACCGACGACGGAGTCTACTTTGGGGAGGCTGCCGAGACGCTCCTCCGCAACCTCCCTGACCGCACCGTGCTGGTGATGCTGCCGGACTGATGGGCCGGCCCGCTCTTAGACAGCTTGAGGTGCCCCGGTGCCCGATGCTCGTCCATAAGCGACACTGGCGAGGCGAACGCTCCACCTAAGGTCGCACAGCGATGGGCGTGGTCTACCAGCCGGTTCACGGCGGCGCTGGCCAGGTTCGACGTGGTCAGGAGATCACCGTCACAGGGTCGGTGGTGATGTCCGCGTTGTAGTTCTGCATCGCCGTCCAGAGGGCTTCCAGGGAGATGGTCTGCACGTGGGGCCCGTTGTACCCAGCCACCGAGCCGGCGCTCTCGGCGTAGGTGACGGTGTCGCCGCTTGGGGTCCCGGCTGCGAAGTTGTAGCCGAACACCGCAATCATGTGCTGGGCCTGGTAGCCACCCCATCCGGGCAGGGTGGCGGTCATAACGTGCACGAGGACGGGACTTCCGTGCCCCGCTACGGACAGGCGCCCCAGCCCCGACAGGTTGTCCTCCAACGCGGTTTGAAAGACGCTGAGGGAGGTGACATGGGTTCCCGAGTACGCGTAGCGTGACGAGCCGGTGATCTGCGCCAGGTAGGAGTTGATCGCCCTAACGGCGTTGGCCCCGATTGTGCCGTACGACTCCACCACATTGGCCGCCGCTCCAATGGCGTCGATCGAGGGAATCGCCGTGGTCCAGGTGGAGAGCAGAACCGCGATCGCCCCCTCGACGCAGTAGTTGCGATGTAGGTAGTCATTAGGCTCCAGCACAATCCGGACCGGCAGCTCAACCGCCACCTTGGGAGATGGAGCAGCGACTGGGGCTGAACTCTTCGCTGGGGACGCCTTAGGCTCCGCGCCAGGAGTGGTCGGCGACTGCACCTTTGGGGTCGGGGTGGTCGCAGCGGACGGAATTCTCGCAGCGGAGTCGTGGGCCGGCACGGACCCGCAGGTACTGAGGAGGAGCAGCAGCAACGGCAACCCGACCAGCACCAGGCCGCGGGGCCCTGCCCGAAATGGCCTGAGACTGGGTGCGCCGAGCCCAGCCGGTCGGGGCCCGAGCGCATCAGGCTAGCCATCGCAAACTCCTGGTGATTCGCTGGGTGCAGGGCGCCGGATCGGCACGACGACCTCATCTTGGCGGACCACTCTGAGAGAGTCCTGATTGAGATCGCGGCGGTCCCTCCATCCAGGACTCCAGCAGGGCTGGTCCAGCACCGTCATTTCAGCGTGGGTGACTCAGCCGATGCTACGTCTCCCGTTCATGATCGACTCCCTGCTGACAGCACCGAGCTTCAGCGCCCGAAGATGTCCGAGCCTTCGGGACGGTCCTGGCCCGGCCAGTCCATCACGGCAAGACCAGGCCGCGGGGCCCTCGGCCGATAGCTGCTCCCCAGCACCCGTCCCGATGGGCTCTGACAGGGCCAACGGTCAGCTGGGAATTCGAATGCGCTCCGAGTTGGTACAGCTACGCTGAGCCCTGGCTCGGTCCGAAGCACCGATGCCAAGTAGACTCCTTCGGGTGGCCAGCGACCGCATCCCTGCCCCTCCCCCCGACCTGGTGAGCGCCTTGAGACGTTGGATCGGGCCCTCAGCAGACAGCTGGCTTGAGGGCCTCCCTGGGCTCATGACCAAGCTCGCCGGCCTCTGGCACCTTCACTTCGATGAGGTGCTAGCTGGTGGGACCACCTCTATGGTGGTGGCCGCACGCTCGCAGGCCCACGGGCCGGTGGTGCTGAAAGTTCCCTATCCCGACAGCGAGAACCAGTTCGAATCCGACGCGCTGCGGGAGTACGGTGGCGACGGAGCCATCAGCCTCTTGGAGTTCGACCCTAGCTCCCGTGCGCTGCTCCTCGAACGTGCGATACCAGGCAGTCCGCTGTCCGAAATGTCGGACCTGAGCCGTGCGCTGGAAGTCGCCTGCCTGATTCTGGTTCGCCTGCGGCGCACACTCCGCTCACCGCCGGATATCCCGCGCTGCTCCGAGTTCCTGGACGGGTGGCTGGAGCGAGCATCCAGCGCCATCGCATCCTCCCCGACCGCGAGCCGGGCGCCGCTCGCCCGCGGAGTCGAGGTGGGCCGCCGCCTGGGCGCAGGCGACGGACCGGACCTGTTGGTCAATCGGGATGCCCACCTGGGCAACTTTCTGAGATCTGAGCGATCCGGCTGGCTGCTCATCGACCCCAAGCCGATGCTCGGCGAAGCAGCCTTCGAAGGAGGCTTTCTGCTGCTCGATCTCATGGCCAGGACCAGCGCCCCGGGCCTGCGGGAGACCGCGACCCTGTTGCATGGGGTCGCGACCGGTCTCGGGGTGGCTGAGGATCGGACCCTGGCGTGGGCGCTCATGCGGGCCCTGGAGAACGCGGATTGGGCGAGGTCGGTGGGCGAGGACCCCGAAACATGGGAGAGCCGGGCGGTGCTGCTCGCCCGGCTCTCCTGAAGCCATCTGTTCTGGTGCTGGGCCCTGCCCGAAGGCTGAGCCCCAGTGCTCAGTCGGCTGGCCCGCTGGCCAGCGTCACCGTAGCTGACTGCGTGGCGTCTGCCGACGTGACCCAACCGACCTGGGCTCGCTGACCCGGCTGGTATCCGTCAATGGCACGGGTTAGGGCGCCGACCGAGCTGATCGACTGGCCACCGAATGAGGTGATCACGTCCCCTGCCACCAGTCCCGCCGACGCTGCTGGCGTGTTGGGGATGACCGCGGCGACCATGGCGCCCGAGCTGACGGGAGGGGTGTATCCGAAGTACCCTCCGAAAGGGCCACCCGAGCCACCGGATGAGGGGACGTTCTCCGCCTCGATCCCCAGGAATGCCGGGGCCCCGATGACGATCTTCGAACTCGCCTGTCCCTGCTGAATCTGGCTGGCGATCGAGAGCGCCTCATTGATCGGGATCGCAAACCCTATGTTGGAGGCGTTCTGACCGCCGCTCCCGGTGGCGGCGGCCGTGTTCATCGCGATCACCTGACCCGAGGAATTGACCAACGGCCCTCCTGAATTTCCGGGGCTGAGCGGAGCGTCGGTTTGGAACATCCCTACCAGGTTTTCGGAGCTGCCGGTACCGCTGTTGGAGGCTGTGATCGAACGGTTGAGCGCCGAGATGATGCCCTCGGTCACCGTCGGGCTGCCCGGCAGGGCCAGGGCGTTGCCGATCGCGACCACCGGCTCACCGACAGACACAGCGGAGGAGTTGCCCATCTTCAGCGGATGCAGGCCGGACACGTTCTGGAGTTGCAGCAGGGCGACATCCTGGGTCGGGTCGGTGCCGACCACCTTGGCACGGTACTTGGGTCCGGTCCCGTCAATCTGAGCTGTGATAGTGGTGCCGCCCGCGATCACGTGATTGTTGGTCAGAACCTCCCCGTTGGAGGTGAGGATCATCCCGGTGCCGGCGTCTGAAGCGCCGGTGTAGGCGTTGCTTGAGTTGATGTCGACCACCCCCGGGTCCACCTGCGCGACCACCTTGGGCACATTCACCTTGCCCCCGCCGGTGGCAGAAGTGGACACGCTGGCCGGCGAGGGCACCGGTTGAGTCGCCAGAGTGGGGTTCTGAGTGTGGGATGAACCCAACTCAAAGCCGCCGAAACCGACCGCCCCCAGCACGATGACCGCCGCCGCGCCGGCCGCCAACCAGCGCGCCCCCGGTCCGCCCCGTCTGAGGTTCGATCCCTGGCCGGAGGCGTCGACATAGGCATCCGCGGGAGGTGGCTCGTAGCCCCCGGCGCCACTGCCCGTAAGCGGAAAAGAAGGTGGCGCGGGCATCGGCTCCCAGCCCATCGGACGCGGGGGCTGTGCGCCCCCCGAAGAGCTGTTTGAAGGATCGTGTCCCAATTCGCTCTGATCGTCCATAGCTAGCTCTCCTTCTGCTGTGTGGGACTTGCCTCGCGGTTACTGTCCAGTTCCCACTTTGCCGTCCCAGGCTTGGAAATTTCCGAGAGGAAGCTGAGGTCTGGCCTTGACTTTCCCGCACCCGCGGGCCCCAAGCAGCCGAGCTTGGCGGCCGTCAGTGTCCTAGCCGCCGGGCCCTTGGCATCGCCACCGCCCAGGAGAGCGTCAGGCGGCGGTGGTGTCCAGAACCTCCTGGGCGTGGCCCTCTGGCTTGACGCCCTCCCACACCCGCTCCACCATCCCATCCTTGCCGATGAGGAAGGTGGTCCGGGCAATCCCCATGTGCTCGCCATCTGCGGACTTGCGGAGTTGCCACACCCCGAACTGCTCCGCGACCTTGTGGTCGGGATCGGCCAGGAGTGGTAGGCCGGTCGCACCACAGCTGGCTGCAAAGCTCTTCTTGGCAGCGGCGTCCCCCACAGAACAGCCGAAAACCAACACCCCGCGAGCCAGCAGCGCCTCCTGGGCCAGCCCGAACTCCCTGGTCTCGATGGTGCACCCGGAGGTGTTGTCCTTGGGATAGAAGTAGATCACCCAGCGCTTGCCCACCAGCTCGCGACTGTCCACCACCTCTCCTGTCCCTGCCTCCATCCGAAACTGGGGAACCTGATCACCGATCTGCAGCACGCGGACTCTCCTCAAAAACTGGTCACTCCAGGGTACGCCGCCCGCCTATTTTCTGCCGGACTGCGGCCCCAGAGCACCCACCACCAACTGGTCGAGTGCTATCAGATAGCCGGCCGCGCCAAAGCCGGCCACCACGGCACGGCAGGCTCCGGCCACCAGGTCCACCTGGCGAAAGGGTTCGCGGGCGGACGGGTTGGTGAGGTGCACCTCGACCGCGGCCAGTCCGACGGCCGCAATCGCATCCCTAATCGCGACCGAGGTGTGGGAATACCCGCCGGGGTTGATGATCAACGCCTGAGCCCGCTCCGCCTCAGCCTGGATCAAGTCCACCAGCTCTCCCTCAGAGTTCGACTGGTGGCAGCAGACCTCCACTCCCAGCTCCGCGGCTCTGGTCCGAAGCCCCGAGTCGATCTCCTCCAGGGTGGTGCTGCCGTAGAGAGCCGGCTCCCTCTTGCCCAAGAGGTTGAGATTGGGGCCGTGGAGAACCAGGATCCTCATCAGTCCTGGCTCCTGCCCGAGGCTGCATACCCGGCCGCGACCGTGGGGACCTGAAGTGCCCACAGCGGCTCCAGCGCAGTCTCCAGGTCCAGATCGTCAACCAGGACGACTCCCTCGGTTGAGCCCGGCACGATGAACACCACCTGCCCTGCCCGTCGTTTCTTGTCGCGGCGCATAGCGGCCGCGACAGCCCCACGGTGCAGCGTCGCGGGGACGGCCAGCGGAAGCCCCGCCTGGCTCAGAGCTGCGCGTATCTCCTCCCCCACCCGAAGAGGGGTTATGCCCAGGTCTGTCCCCAAAGAAGCGGAGGCCAGCAGCCCCAGCCCAACCGCCTCCCCATGTGAGATGGAGTACTCGGTGGCCGACTCCAGGCCATGGGCGTAGGTGTGCCCCAGATTGAGCGAGGACCTGACGTCCCGCTCACCTGGATCAGCCACGACGTAGCCCGCCTTGATCCTGGCAGCCTGCTCGATCAGCCATGACAGCCCGGCATCCCCCAGACAGTAGGAATCCCCGCGGCCCATCCGGCTCAGCACCAGCCTAGATCCGATCGCCACCGACTTGATCACCTCAGCCATCCCGTCGCGGGCACCCGGCCGAGCCATTGGACCCAGCAGGAGGGGATCGGCTATGACCGCGATGGGATGGCGGAACACCCCAACGGGATTCTTGACTCCCCCGAGGTTGATGGCGGTCTTGCCCCCGAGAGCAGCGTCCGCCATCGCCAGCACCGTGGTGGGCACATTGAGATGGGCGATGCCGCGGGCAAAGGTCGCGGCGGCGAAACCAGCTGCGTCCAGCACCGCGCCGCCGCCAACCGCCACCAGGACGTCCTCGCGCTCAGCCCCGGCAGCCAACAGCCAGCCCCACAGAGCCCCCAGGGAGTCCAGCGCCTTTGCCGGCTCGCCCCCCAGCACCTCTGTGGTGCTCACATCCAAACCCGCCTGGCGCAACGAATCGGCCACCGCCTGAGCCGCCGCTGGGCCGGGCCCGGAGTCGACCACCATGAAGGCCCGCTGCGCGCGAGGGGCTATCCGCCCCAAGACTGACCCGATACCGGTGACGGCTCCCCTGCCCACCACCAGCTCCGTGCGCCAATCGATGCCCGAAAGGGGAATTGGCGAGGCCGCCCCCCCGACCCGACGCTGGTAGATCTCGGCGACATGCCTGGCCACCTCTGCCGGAGTGCGACCGGTGGTCTCCACCGAGTCGCCCGCTCGGGCGTAAGCCGGCTCGCGCTCGGCCAGAAGCCGGCGCATCCCATCGTCCCCGAGATGGTCCAAGAGAGGCCGATCGCCGCCTGCGGCCTTCCGCCTGGCCAGCTCGTTCTGCTCAGCTCGTAGCACCAGGCTGACAGCGGTGGCTGCCAAGGCCGCGAAGGTGTCCGGTGAGAGCACGGCCCCGCCGCCGGTGGCGATCACGCTCCCCGAGAGCCGCGAAGCCTCCGCCATGAGCTCCGCCTCGCGGGCTCGGAACCAGCCCTCGCCTCGGGTGCGAAGAAGTTCGGGGACGCTCTCTCCCAGCCTGACCTCGAGTTCCGAGTCAAGGTCGAAAAATGGCATCTGCAGGAGCTCGGAGACCAGCAGTCCGACGGTGGTCTTGCCCGATGCCATGAAGCCCGTGAGGAGCAGGTTGGGGCGACCGGCCGGGATCGGTGGAAGGGCCATCTCGATGCGGCTCACAAACTCCCTCCCGACAACGCCGCTTGGCTTCCAGCCCGGGCAGACGCCAGGATCGCGTCGAGCCGGTCACCGCCGAACCGCTCCAGCGCGGCCGCAGCCAGAACCAACGCCACCACCGCCTCCCCGACCACGGCCGCCGCCGGCACCGCACAGATATCGGACCGGATGTAGGGAGGGTCCGCCTGCTCGCCGCTGACCAGGTCCACCGACCTCAAGGCCGCTCTCACCGACGAAAGCGGCTTCATCGCCGCTCTCAGCACCAGCGGCTCACCGTTGCTCATTCCGCCCTCCACCCCGCCAGCGAAGTTGGTCTCCCGTCCCAGCGGTCCGCGAGTGGCAAGGATCGGGTCCTGAGCACGCGTCCCCTCCATGCCGGCCACCTCGAATGCGGGCCCGATCTCGACCCCCTTTACGGCCGGGATGGAGATCACGGCAGCCGCCAGCTGAGCGTCCAGGCGGCGGTCCCACTGGGTGTGGGACCCGAGCCCCACCGGAAGCCCTGTCGCGGCCACAACGAAGGCTCCACCCAGGGTCTCCCTAGAGGCGCGCGCATCATCGATCGCGCGCACCATCCGAGCCGAGCGCTCGGGGTCGAAGCAGCGCACCTGGTCCAGCTCGGCCGCGGCCGCCAGGCGCAGCAGGTCGGTGGCGTTTGTCCTGCCCAGGTCGACCGACGCATCCACATCCCCAATCGCGGTCACGAAGCTCATCACCTCAGCCCCGAGCGCCTGCAGCAGCGGCCTGACCAGAGACCCCGCGGCCACTCGAGCGGCGGTCTCCCTGGCACTCGCCCTCTCCCTGATGAGGCGCAGGTCGGAAACTCCGTACTTCACGGCCCCCGCCCAGTCGGCATGACCCGGCCTGGGCGTGGTCAGCACCGGCTTGGTCGCGGGCTGATTGGCGTGATCCCGGTTCACGATCCGGATCGCGATCGGGGCACCGGTCGTGGTCCCTGACGCCACCCCGGCCACGATCTCGGCATGGTCCTGCTCGACGCGGGTGGAACGAGCCCCACGCCCGTGACCTCCCTGACGTCGCCGGAGCTGGCGGTCGATCTCCTCCTGGTCCACCCTGACCCCGGCCGGCATCCCGTCCAGGATGGCCACCAGTTCAGGACCATGCGACTCTCCGGCCGTGAGCAGGCGCAGACTCACGACGCCACCTCCTGCCGTTCCAGATGTCGGACGGCAGCCTCGCGCATGACTTCGATGGGAGCCCTTTGTCCTGACCAGATCTGCAGAGATTGAGCCGCCTGATGCACCAGCATCTCCACCCCTGGGACGGTGCGGCAACCCGCTCTGTCCGCCCGCCGCAGAAGCTCGGTGGGGCTGGACCCGTAGACCAGGTCGAACACCGTCAGCCCTGGGTGCAGCATGACCTGCTGTGGCAGAGGGCAGTCCCCGGGATCCGAGCTGGATCCCACGGTGGTGGCGTTGACCAGGAGGTCGCACCTCTCCACGGTCTCGGAGATCTGCCGGTGGTGAAATGGGATCACGGACACGGCCGGGGCACCGCGTCCACCCAGTTGGGATGCGACCGCCTCCCCCCGTGCCGGGTTTCGCGCTGCCAGGGTCACCTGGCAATCACCCGCCAGGAGAGCTGTGGCCACGGCCCGGGCCGCACCTCCAGAGCCGAGGATGAGGGCAGCGCGTGGCCGAGCCTGACCGGCATCATCCAGGGCCCTCATGAAGCCGGCGCCGTCGGTGGACTCCCCGACAGCCTCGTCACCGGTGAACACCACGGTGTTCACCGATCTGGCCGCCCGAGCCTCAGGGGACGCTCGGTCCACCAGGTCGGCCGCCGCTCCCTTGTGGGGAGTGGTGACATTGGCGCCGAGAAGCCGAGCGCGCAAGTCCGGCCACATCGTCGGTAGACCACCGGCGGCGACCTCGATGAGTGAATAGTGCCAGTCCAGCCCGAGCTCGGAGAACGCCGCCTGATGCATCGCCGGAGATGGGCTCCGCCGCACCGGATAGCCGATGAGTCCCAACTGCTCGGTCAAAGCAGCCCCCCCAGGCACTCGTCGAACCCGGGGAAGGAGTCAGGGATGAATTCCCGCCCCAGAACCCTGGTCGGCTGCCTGGAGATCAGCCCGGCCAGGGTGAAAGTCATCGCCAGCCGGTGGTCGCCAAGGGAGTCGCAGACGCCGCCCAGGAGAGTCGTCCCGCCGACCACCACAAACCCGTCCGTCTGCTCCTCCGCGTCCGCACCCAGAGCCCGCAGACCGTCCACCAGCCCCTTGATACGGTCGCTCTCCTTGACCCTCAGTTCCGCGGCGCCCGTGACCTGCGATACGCCCTCCGCCTGGGTCGCCAGCAGCCCCAGCAGGGGGAGTTCGTCGATGAGGTCCGGCACCTCCCCGGCTCCCACCCGCACAGCCCGCAGCTGACGTTGCCGGACATGGACTGTGCCGCTGGGCTCAAGGCTGTCCGGGGACTCCGACACCTCGATGTCCACCTCAGCACCCATGCGTACCAGCACCTCCAGAAACCCTATCCGGGTTGGGTTTAGGCTGACCCCCTCGATCACGATGTCAGACCCAGGAACCAGCGCCGCCGCGGCCGCGATCACGGCCGCCGATGACGCGTCCCCGGGAATCTGAAGTATGAGCGGCTGCAGCGGACCGGCCATGACCCGGATGAGAGCCGAACCGCCCGCAGACTCCCGTTCCAAGCGGGCGCCCATCATGGCGAGCAGGCGCTCGGTGTGATCCCTGGTCGCCAGGCGCTCCTCGACCACGGTCTCTCCCCGCGCCTGCAAACCAGCCAGCAGCACCGCGGACTTGACCTGGGCGCTGGCCACCTCTGGCCGGTGGGTGATTCCGTGCAGATCTCCGCCCCGGATCAGCAGCGGGGCGGTGCCGGCGGCGGACAGTTCCACCCGGGCCCCCATGGACCTCACCGGCTCGGCCACCCTGGCCATCGGACGCCGTAGAAGCTGGGGATCGCCGTCCAACCTGAATGCCTGTGGCCGGCCCGCCAGCAGGCCGGTCAGGAGACGCATGGTGGTGCCCGACCGCGAGCAGTCGATCTCCAAGGGCTCGACGCTCGAGCCGACCGACCAGGACGGAGGCCTGAGCACGAGCTCGCCTGCCACATTCAGGACTCCCCCCCCCAAGGCCCGCACAGCCGCCAGGCTGGCACGGCAGTCAGCCGCCGTGGAGTAACCCTCGATGCGGCTCTCGCCCAGGGCCAGGGTTGAGAAGAGGGCGGCCCGGTGGGAGATGGCCTTGTCCCCGGGAACCGAGCAGCGCCCCCTCAGGCCTGAGCTGGAGTCCGGGGCCCGCAGCGCCATCAGCAGTCTCCGACCAGGTCAGCGCGACGGTTGGCCGCCCTCTCCAGACGCGACGCCAGTGAGCTCGGGGATGTGACCTCCGCCTCGAATTCGCGCAGGCCATGCTCAAATTCCCCCAGAGCATGCCGGAGCGGGCCGGAGTTGGCGGCCAGGAAACTGGCCACCATCTCGGGGTCACTCGCCGCCAGCCGGGTGGCGCTACGAAAGCCCGGACCAAGCAACCGCCGCCAGAGCTCTCGCTCGGCCCCCCCCTCCGGAACCAACTCGACCAGGGCCGCCGCCACAAGATGGGGCAGGTGGCTGGACACCGCCAGGATCTCGTCGTGGCGGCCGGCGTCCAGCACCACCGGTTGGGAGCCCAGGGCACCAACCAGTGCCAGAGCTCTCTCCAGAGTTGGAGGGTCGTCGGCCAGCGGGGTCAGCACGAAGACCGCCCCCTTCAGCATGGCGGGGTCGCCGGCCTCCGGGCCACGGCCCTCATTCCCGCAGAGTGGGTGGCCTCCGATGCCGTGAACTCCCGGCCCCAGATGAGAGCGCATCGCCGCCACCACCGCCTGTTTGGCGCTACCGGTGTCCACCACAAGGGTGTCCGGCGAGACCTGGCCTCCCCAGGTCCTCAGCCAGCCCACCACCTCGGACACCGGAATGGCCAGGACGATCACGTCGGCCGCCAACACCTCCTCGGGGTCCAGCAGGCTGCGATCCGCCCCCCCTCGGACAAGGCCGCGAGCGCGCCGGCCCTGGTCCACGTCCCAGAGCAGGAGCTCATCCGCCATCGCTGTGGCCGATCCCTTTAGTGCCATCCCGATCGAGGTGCCAATCTGTCCAGCCCCGACCACGCAGACAACCCCAAGTCCGTTCACGGGGCCGCTCTCCCAACTGCGGATGCGATCCGATTCACCTCCCCCACCAGAGTTTGGAAGGCTATGGGGTCCAGGGATTGAGCCCCATCTGACAGAGCCTCGGCGGGCCGCGGGTGGACCTCCACCAAGAGCCCGTCGGCCCCCGCCGCCACCGCTGCGCGGGCAATCGCTCCCACGTAGTCGGCGCGGCCGGCAGCGTGGCTCGGGTCCACCACCAGGGGCAGGGACGTCAGCCGCTTCAGCACCGGCACCGCGGTTATGTCAAGGGTGAACCGAACGCTGGGCTCAAAGCCGCGGATGCCCCGCTCACACAGCGCCACCTGCTGGTTCCCACCGGAGAGGATGTACTCCGCCGCCTGCAGCCACTCATCGATGGTCGCCGACAGGCCGCGCTTCAGCAGCACGGGCCGGTCCACCGCCCCGCAGGCCTGGAGGAGGCGATAGTTCTGCATGTTGCGCGCGCCCACCTGGAGGACATCGGCGTACCGCGCCACCAGCTCGACGTCCTCGCTGGCCAGCACTTCGGTGATGACCATGAGATGGTGGCTGTCGGCCACTGAGCGGAGCATCCGCAGCCCCTCCTCCCCCAACCCCTGGAACGAGTACGGCGAGGTCCTGGGTTTGAACGCACCACCCCGCAGCACCCTAACCCCCTGAGCGGCCACGCACGCCGCCGCCTCCTCCAGCTGCTCTATGCCCTCCACCGCGCACGGCCCCGCCATCATGAGGACTCCCCCTCCCCCCAGGACCGCTCCGTTGGCGAGGGTGATCGTCCTGTCCATGGGATGGAAGTCGCGGCTGGCGAGAGGATAGTCGTGGAGCACCCGGACCACCCTCTCCACCCCTTCCAGCGCCCCCAGGCTGTCGAGGTCGGTGTCGGTCTCGTGGCCGACCACCCCCACGATCGTCCGCTCCCGCCCGTGCGACACGTGGGGGGTGAACCCGAGCTGTCGAACTCGTTGAACCACCGCCCGCACCTGGGTCTGGCTGGCATGCGCCTCCATCACGATCACAGCCGCTCTCCCGCGGCCAGGTCCGGCCGCAAGGCGGCCGCGCCACCCAGGTAGGCGTGGCGAACTTGCGCCTGTGAAAGCGTGGTGTTCACCAGCATGAGCGCGCGCAGGCAGCGCCCCACCCTGGTGTCCCCGCCATGCTCTCTCACCATCAGCAAAGGTACGTTCGAGTACCCCAGAGACCTGGCGGCGGCGGCGGGGTTGATCGGCCCCAGGTCGTCCTGGAGGGTGAAGACCAAGGCAGCCACATCCTCTGGGACCACGGAGTTGGGGCTGCTCATCGCCTCCAGCAGCTTGCCGACCACCGCCTCCATCTGCTTCGGGTCCACGGCCTGGTCGACCGTTGTCGCGCCCCGAACGCCCCTGCAGGCAGTCTGCAGCTGGGCACTGCCAGCTGTTCCCAACGAGCCTCGTCGCATCCTTGCACCTCCTCTTGCATTTGCTGGGAGGTGAAGCGGAGGCTGAGCCTGTGCCCGGCAGAGGCGCGGATCCCGCTCCACGCCTCCCGATCCGGGCCGGCCCGGGCTGATTACCCGGGGTGAGGGCCCACAGAGGGCGTGGCGTACCGATACGCATAAAATCGGACGCCTTGCCCGCACAGGTCCACAGAGCCCAGATTCCAACCTTGCATGTCGCCAGTAAGCCTGACGGTTCGAGGCGATCCAGTCAAGCCCCAGAGCACTCACCGAGTTCGCACCACGTCCAAGAAGGCGCGCATGATGCGGGGGCCGGAGGGGGTGAGCACCGACTCAGGATGAAATTGGACCCCGTACCTCGGCAGCTGGCGGTGAGCGAGGGCCATCACCAGCCCGTCGTTCGTCTCGGCCACAACCTCCAGCTCACCAGAGATGGTCGACCGGTCCACTACCAGCGAGTGATACCGTCCGACCTCGAGCGGCGACGGAAGCCCAGCGAAGAGCCCAACTCCCCGATGCACCACTGAGCTCACCTTTCCGTGAACCGGTGCAGGGGCCCTCACCGTGCTCCCCCCATAGGCCTCTGCCAAAGCCTGATGGCCCAGGCACACCCCCAAGATGGGCAGATCCGAGGGCAGTTCGCGGATGAACTCGATGAAGCATCCCGCGTCGCTGGGCCGCCCCGGCCCAGGTGAGAGGATCACCCCCGCTGGCTCCAGCTCGAGCACATCAGCGACGGTGGTGCCCTGGGACGGGACCACGGTCACCTCGTGACCCTCCGCCCCGACGAACTGCACAAGGTTGTAAACGAACGAGTCCTGGTGGTCGACTACCACGATCACGAGCCATTCCCCCCGCCGCTGACCGCGGCCAGGATGGCCGAAGCTTTGGCCTCTGTCTCCCTCAGCTCCGTCACCGGATCCGAGTCGGCGACGATGCCGGCGCCCGCCTGAACGTGGATCTGCCGGTGGGCCAGCACCGCTGTGCGGATCGTGATGCAGAAGTCCAGATCTCCGGCGAACGACACGTACCCCACCGCCCCCGCGTATGGGCCTCTGGCGGTAGGCTCCTCGCGAGCGATGATCTCCATCGCCCGCCGTTTGGGAGCGCCCGTGACAGTCCCGGCGGGAAAGGTGGCGAAGAGGGCGTCCAGACAGTGCCGCCCCTCCCCCAGCTCACCCTCCACGGTGCTCACTATGTGCATGACCCGGGGAAAGTTCTGCACCGACATCATCTCTGTCACCCGCACCGAGCCGGGACTGCAGACCCGGCCCAGGTCGTTGCGGGCCAGGTCCAGCAGCATCGCGTGCTCCGCCCGCTCCTTGGGATCGGCGAGCAGCTCTTCCGCCAGCCGCCGATCCTCGTCCTGGTTGTCACCGCGCGGCCTGGTCCCGGCTATCGGACGGGTCATGGCCTGGCGTCCGAAGACCTTGACCAGTGGCTCCGGCGATGACCCCGCCAGCTCGAGATCGGGCAAGCGCAAGAAGAACATCGCCGGAGAGGGGTTGGTCTGGCGCAGCCGTCGATACACCTCCAGACCGGACTGAAAGGCCGGCACCGAGAGCCGGCGCGACAGCACCGCCTGGTAGATGTCGCCCTCCTCGATGTTGTGCTTGGTCCTCCTGACCGAGGCCAGGAAGGTGTCCGGGGATATGTTGGGAGCCGCTGCCAGAGCCCCGGTGTACCCAGCGTCCGTGGCTGGCTCCCCG
>JAJZJU010000143.1 GCA_021809895.1 bacterium | reverse complement strand
GGCCCAGAACTCCCGCTTGTGGAACATGCCTTCTGCGAGTCGCAAGTAGAGTCGGCGGCCGCTACGCACCAGCCGAGCCGGGACCGTGAACAGCCAACGCCGCAGCACCGCGGTGTTGTGCACCTGCCCCACTTTGGCGAGAGGCTCGGCAGTGAGGCCTTCGTCGGCAGCGGCCTCAGCTTCCTGGCGCTCCCGGGCCACGTTGGCGGCTGAGAGCATGGCGGTCAGGTTGGAAGCGATCACGGCTGCGGTTTGCCAGGCGTAGTTGGCGCGGCGGCGCCGCAAAGGCAGATGGATCAAACCGCAACCCAGCTTCAGATCCTTGATCCGTTCCTCGATGTGGGCACGGCGGCGCTGCCAGTGCTCCAGCTCCACCCCATCCCCAGCCATGTCGCTGATGATGAAGGTGTAGGCGTAGGTATGCCCCACCAGACCCTTGAGGGCGAGCTGTACCTGCCCCTTGGGCATGGTCTTTCGGCGCCTGCTCTTGGGACTCTTGGAGATCTCCTGCGCCTCCACCCGCACCCGCCTCACCAGCAGGCGCAGGGGCTCGTACTTCCAGCCTGTGGGGGAGAACTGTACCTCTGCCACCTCCGCCCCTTCCATATCCAGGGCGGGCCTCCAAGCGCTAGGCGAGATGTGCCGCCGCAACTCCCACATGATCTGGTAGTGAGGCACCACTACGCAGAACCGCAAGTGGTGCTGCCGACACCAGTTGAGAAACCCCACGCTGTAGAAGCCACTGTCCGCTCGCAGGCGCACCTCCCCGTGCCTCGCCGGCAGGGTTCGCAAGGCTCGCAGTACCAGTCTGGCGGCGAGCGGCTTGTCCGATGCGTGTCCTGGTCGGAGGTCAGCTGCCAGCACCCGGCGCCGCTCTGCCCAGGTGCAGAACAAAGAGCCGAAGCTGAGCTTCCCCTCGTAGTTGTAGGTGGCGTCCTCCTTCTGCACTCCATGAACTTCGGTGTTGGTGGAGTCCAGATCGAAAGTCACCGGGTCTGCCTCCGGCAGTCCCAGCATCCGGTCCAGCTCCACCCCGGCCCGGGCCAGCTCCGTCACTACCGCCTGGCACTGCCTCTGCGTATACCGCGGCAGCAACTGGCTGACAGTCTCTGGCGCCGGCACCTCTGCCACCGCGCGCAGCACCCGGCCAGCTTCATCCTCGCGCAGGGGATCCAGATGGGCCAGATGGCTACCCCCAGCCAGGATCGACTCCGCCAAGCACACCAGTAGCTGCCCGCCCATGAGCCCTCGCTGCCGCTGCTTGAAACGTCGCACTCCATCCACAGCCGCGTTCAGCCGCTCCACCAGGTGCAGCTTTGAGTTCAGGTCCCGGACCAACATCAGTCCGGCGTGGCCGGTGAGCGTGGGATCGTCAGCGCCTCGGTGAACGGTTGGGGCGGATGCGCTACGCTTCACTTGCTGGGTGCCTCCTACTTGGAACGGGCGGTCGTTGTACAACCCCCATTTTCCAAGTCAGCGAGGCACCTTTGCTACCTGCCCCACACGCTCCCCCCTGCCCTTACCCACTCATTCAGGACTGAGTTGAAAGCGTGGGGCATAGCAGGTGCCATAGGTGGTACCATATGTTCATGAACAAGACCACCGTGTACCTACCGGAGAGCTTGAAGCAGTCCCTCCGGCGGATGGCTGCCGTGTCCGGCCGCTCGGAGGCTGAGCTGATCCGCGAAGCTGTCGCCGCCCAGGTCCGTGTCTCCGCCCAACCACGACCGAGGGGTCAGCTCTTCACGAGTGGCGACTCGTCGCTCGCGGAGCACGCCGACGAGGCGCTCGCTGGTTTCGGTGAGCGCTGATCGCACTCGTCTGCGACACCAGCGGACTCCTCGCGTATTTCGATGCGAGCGACGCATACTGCGCTGAGGTCAGCAGGGTCATCGAAGCCGAGTCGGGTCCCTTCATCGTGTCGCCCTACATAGTCGCTGAGCTCGACTATCTGCTGGCGACTCGGCGAGGGGTAAACGCCGAACTGGCTGCACTCACCGAGCTGTCAGGAGGCGCATGGGAACTGCCGACCATGGAGGTCGCCGACCTTCGAGAAGTCTGCCCCGTGATCGACCGGTACCGAGATCAGGATATCGGCATCGCAGATGCTTCGTTGGTCATCCTTGCCCACCGGTACCGGACAGATCGTCTGCTCACTTTGGATCGTCGTCACTTTCGCGTGATCCGCACGAGTGCTGGAAAGCCGTTCAAGGTCTTGCCTGAAGCACCGTAACCGTGGCAGCGGAGGCCGACGCGCAATTTCTCGAGTTCGCTTTGCCTTGACCACCGCCCAGCCGTGCAGGTGATCCGTGGAGCCGAGGGCTCGGAGTCCGGTTCGAATTTCTTGCATTGGTGGACCCGAACGCAATCAATTCGAACCGCCTCGACAATGCCGCTGTAGGCTGAGGTGCGGCAGGTTGAATCAACACCTGCCGACCGGCGTATCGTGCCGAGAGTCCTTGTTCTCCACCAGCTTGGGCTTCGCGACTCCGCGATCGGGAGACACCTTGGAGTGACCGACAAGACCGTCCGGAAGGCGGTCACGTGGCACTTGGAACAGGGTCAGCCGGGCTCCGGGTGAGCCGGAACGCCACGAGCCTCCGTCGCGGTCATCGATGTCGACGCCGCACGTCTCCGACGAACTCATCTCCTCGGGAGCCGGGCTTCTCGAATGCCGACTCATAGTCGTAGGTGGGCAGACGAGCAATTCATCTGCCGGCGAAACGCGGCCTTCTATGCGCTGCGAAGGTACTCGCGCATGGCCAAGGGGATTACCGCGGAGACCGTGGTACACTCGACAGCCCCACCCTCCGCGGCCGCGGCCCGAGGGACGGGCGCCAGGCGAGGGCGGGGCGGCGCTCTTGTTCCCGGGTGCCGTCAGGAAGTTATGACAAAGACGGCCCGCCCGGATGCCTCTACTAGAGCGCGGATGTCCGCGGGGTCGCTGGTGATGATCCTGTCTCCCGTGTTCGCGACAGCGACCACGGTCGCATCCACCGCGTCGCCTCTGCCGGCACGCCCCAGGAGCACTCCGGCTTCCTGGCCCAAAGACCGGTCGACCGCCCTGACGTCGACCGAACGAAGGAGTCGGGAGAGAACGGCTTGGCGACCTGCTGACTCTCTCCACACTTGGGCGACGACCGCGCCGTTGCTTCGCAGCTCGAGCCCGCTTCCTTGCGCCACACGCAGGCGGGCCGCCATGGCACGATCGCCCCGATCCAATGCAACGAACGCACCTGCATCAAGGACAACTGCGCTCACGCGGCTGGCTCCGTTCTCGAAGCCGTGGGCAGACCAAGCTCGGCGGTCGCTCGCCGAAGCTCATCGACGGTTAGCGACCCATGCTCCACTTCCCAGCTATCAAGGAACTCGGCCAACGCCTCCGCCCGCAGGCGGGCAGCAGCGGCATCGGCCAGCCACGCCGACAGCCCGCGGCCGCCGCGCTGAGCCGCCGCGCGCACTGCGTCACCGAGATCGGGATCGAACGAAACACTCAGCTTGTCTACCTTCACACGCGGATCATACCGTGGTGGGACGTACCATGGCATGACGCAAGTGGACCCGGTGCTGCTCCGTGTCCATCACCTCTGAAGCGTCCAGAAGCTACGTGGCTCCGTTGTGCCTGCCACGACGCGCTCGGCCGGGCCCCGATCGGGCGCTCTGGAGGTAACTGCTCACAGCCCTCGCTGGTCAGAGGGCAGCGAGGGCTGTGAGCAATTACTGGCCGACTACTTCGAGGACGCTGCGGCCCACCTGATCCAGAGAGCCAGAGCCAAGGACCAGCGCGTGGGCGCCTGGTGGCACCTTGACGCCAGCGGGGCCGAGACCCACGCCGTTCCCCAGCACTACTGCACCTCGTATGACGATTGCCCGACGGTCAAGACCGGCCGTCGCAATCCCCGGATGCAGCGGGTCGGCACCGCCACCGCCAAGGCGACGCGGCAACTTCTGGTGACCATGCCGGTTGAGGAGCAACCCGGCTCGATCTCAATCGAGGGGCTGAGCGTTATCCCCAGCGGGGCCAGCGTCGTTGACCACGAGCGCAACGGCCGTCGCTTCACCTCCGGCGGGCACTGGTGGTTCACCAGGGACATGGATGCCGGGGTGAGGGCGTACTCCCGCGGAAGTAGGGTGGTCAAGGCGTGGCACGGCTTTCTCCACATGGAGGTGATCGACCACTTCACCCACGCCCCGCTCGCCAGCTGGCTGATTCCCGCCGATCAGCAGGAGCACGCCGACTACGAGGCACTCTTCGAGCGAGCCCAGGGGCACCTCGACGCCGTCCCGTACCTCGTCGCC
>JAJZJU010000033.1 GCA_021809895.1 bacterium | reverse complement strand
CTCATCCTGGTGGTCAAGCTCTTCCTCTGGGCGGATCGCTGGAACCGCTGACCCAGCCCTTGACGACTATCTACCCATCCCCTCAAGTCTGGCTTCAGGTCCGCCTTGACAGCCGCTCTTCGCCTCCAGTGGCCCCGCCACTGCCGACCATCACCTCCAGCACGTCGCCGCCGCGACACCGCGCCTCATCCTCCCGCGACCCGCTCCCACTGACCACCCTTCCTCTGCCCTATTCGTGCGTGCTCTAAGCGCTCAGGACATACGTGATAATGCGGTCGTGGAATCTCGCATCAGCCTGATCACACTTGGGGTCAACGAGTTGGCGAGGGCTCACCGTGGGGGGCTCTCGTCGAGTGCCAGCGGTACCGGTGGTCGAGAGCGGTAGCAGCAGGCGCTACGACAATGCCTGTAAGCGATCTAACAGATCGGCGGCGCACCGATGAGGTCGCCAGATGAGACGCAGCCCGCAAGCGTTTGCCGAGGTCTGGCTCACTGGCGGGAGCTTCCGCGTCGCTCCAGGTGGGACTCCCGGGTCTAGTCGCCCCTCCTGTCGCCGCAAGGCGAGAACCTGGTCATGGGAGGGACGCGGCTGGCAAGAACTGTCAGCTTTGGCGAACCAGGTCAGCCGTGCTCCAAAAGTCTTTTGGCAGCGTCGGCGACACCCACATCGCCGCGGGCGACCGCTTGCAGCAGGTCGAGTGGGCTCTCAGGTGGGGGCGTCGGCCCCAGGTCGATTCCGAGGCGGTTCAAGACCGCGTCGAGGCGGGCTCGAGCTGTCGGATAGCTGACCCCGAGCTGTCGCTCAAGGGCCTTCATGTTGCCCCGCGAGGTGAGAAAGATCATCAGCACCTGGCGGTCGTCGCCGCTAAGTGAGCAGAACTCACAGGACTCGAAGTCGCCCGACAGCTCGGTGCCGCAGTTGTGGCACCCGAGCCGGGTCACCCGCAGAATGTCCCCACAGACCGGGCATGCTCTGGGCGGACGCCGCTCGATCACCCCTCCTCCACCCAGACCGCGCCGGTGGTGGCCTCGATGTCAAGCTGGCCGGTACCGGCCCCGATCACCTTCTCATGCACCTCGCCCCCCATCGTCCATCCCTCGACCAGGCCTGGGGTGTCACCCGGGAGTGAGATCTTGCCCAGGGTGCTGCGCGCCACCACCCTGACGCTGGACCCGTTCTCCAGCCGGACCCTGACCGTGCCCGCCTCGCAGCGAATGCGAGAGCTGCCGGCATCCAGCAGCCCGCGTACTGACACCGTCCCCCAGGTGACGTTGAGGTCGATGGGCTGCGAGAAGCCTTCTACCTTGGCGCTGCCGGCCTGGATATCAGCCCGGATGGGTCCCCGAACCCCCTCCACCGTCAGCAAGCCCGCCGCCATCTCCACCTCAAGAAGGAGGTCGGGATTCATGCGGATGAGGACCGGCTGCAAAGGGCTGCCTGAGGCACCCTGCCCAAACGGCAGCCGGTCGGGCCACCGGAAGGAGAACCACCCTCCGTCCTCGCCCGAAGGCATGCCTGTGACCACCATGGTGTCGCCCTCGCGGGCGGCGCGGTGGGGCCCCTGGACCGCCACGTCTTTGATCTGGGGGTCGCCGATGATCTTGGTGGGGTGCATCAAGCCCGTGACCTTGATCGTTCGGACCGGCAGCTCCCCGACCGCAACAGAGGTCTGCTGCAACTGGGCGACCCTGGCCGCGGCCTCCTCTGGGGAGATCGCGCCCGCCGCCACCTGCTTGAGTAGCTCCTGGATCGCCTCTTCGTTAGCCATACCACAATTTATACTTGCAATTGCCCAATCTGTCAAGGGCGTATGAAATAATGGCAACCACAAGAGTAATCCTATGTGGCAGACCTTCCCCTGCATGCGCCAGCGGCACGCCCGCCGCTGGTAGTGGTTAGCATGCGCAGGTGAGTTCCCAACCCGACAGACTGCCGGAGGAGGACATCGAGCCGGTCATTCCGCCTGTTCCCCGGCTGACCCGCACCGAACGTGCCGTGTGGGTCGTCTACGCCGCGGTCGGGATCGGGCTGATCGTTGTCCCTGTGGCCACCAGGAGCTTCTCGCTGCCCAACCTGGCGGCATTCGTGCTCCTGGGTGGTGCTGTCGCGATGAGCTATGCCTGGTTTCGCAGCGGCGAGCTCAGAACCGCGGAGTGGCTCCCGGAGGCCGAGTACGAGGAGTTTCTGCACCGGTTGCATGACCCCTACGAACCTCCCGACGACCCCGACTGACATCGACCCAGACCACCCGGGCAGCCGCCAGGCCGAGGGAGGTCCGGCGGCCGTCGCGGACCACAGTGATGGCGCCGGCCCCAGGGGAACGCTGCACGCCCACCATCTCCTCGAGATGGAGGCCCTCTTGGTCGAGCAGGCGCAGCAACTGGGGTGCCTCGTGTTCGGCCACCTCTGAGATGCGGGCTATCGGTGCCACCACATCCGGACTGAGCTCAGCCAGCGACCTCAACTCGCGCCGGGGACAGCCCGCCCCAGGTATCTCGTTGCCGTGCGGGCAGGTGGTCGGCTTCCCCAGTCGCTTGAAGAGCCGGCTCACGAGATCGGAAGAGAAGTGATGGGCGATGCGGCCCGCCTCCAGGTCCGCAGTCGCCCAGTCGAGGCCGACCTCATCTGCCAACCAACGCTCGACCACCCGGTGGCGGCGCACCGCCTCGGCCGCCTCCTCCTCACCCGAGTCGGTCAGCGAAAGGCTGTGATCCGCTGCTGTGACCAGATAGCCGCGGTCGCGCATGCGCTGCACGACCCCGGTGACGGTGGGGGCCCGGACGCCCAACCATTCAGCCAGCCGGGATGGCCGCACTGCTTCCCCCTCGTGGGCCATGTAATAGATCGCTTCGAGATAACGGGCCGCGACCACCGACAGGCCCGGCCCCGAATTCCGAGTTGACGGCATGGATTTAGCCCCCTAGGCTTAGGCATTGCTAAAGGTCAGGTGCGTCGGGGCTAAGCGGCGACCGTTCCGTCCATGCCCATGCCCATGTCAGCTCTAGGAGGATCCACCGTTGCTGCCCACCTTCGTCATTTTCCTACGCGAAGGGGTCGAGGCGAGCATGCTGGTGGCGATCCTGCTGGCCTATCTGGCCCGCAGCGGTCAGCGCGAGCACTTCCGCGATGTCTATCTCGGGGTCGCAGCCGCCCTCGTGCTGGCCTTCGGCGGTGGGACCGCGGCCTTCCTCGTCATCCACACCTATGCGGGGTCGCGCGTGCAGACGATCTTTGAGACCGGAACCTTCCTGCTCGCCGCTGCAGTCCTCACCTACATGACCTTCTGGATGCACTCCCACGCCCGGTCGCTGTCGGCCGAGCTGCGCGCCAAGGCCGACTCCGCAATGGGCCGAGGAGCACGCTGGAGCCTGGCCCTGGTCGCATTTCAGGCGGTCGGCCGCGAGGGGCTGGAAACGGTGGTCTTCACACTGGCGATCTTCTTCGCAGCCTCCAACGCCCGGGCCAACTTCGCGACCTCAATCCCGGCAGCCGCCATGGGAGCCGCTCTGGGCGTGGTCTGCGCGCTCGGGATCGCCTTCGCCATCTACCGTTTGGGCCACCGCCTCAACCTGGGGAGGTTCTTTCAGGTGGTGGGCACCCTGCTGATGCTGTTCGCAGCCGGCCTGCTCGCCGACGCAGTCGAGAACCTGCAGCAGCTGCACTGGCTCTCCCTGCTGAGCCAGCCTCTCTGGAACACCACGGCGGTCCTCAGTGAGGCAGGGGCCGTGGGCGACATCCTGCATACATTCCTGGGCTACGCCGCCCAGCCTACCGGCCTCCAGGTTCTCGTTTACTCCGCCTATGTGCTGGCCGCTGCGGGCGGATTCTTCTGGATATCGGGCCGACCGCGTCGGGCCAGGATGCCCGTTCCGCCGCCCGCTGACGCCGCCACTTCCTAAACTTCTCCGAAAAGTCCTGGTCGGCCGGCTCCGAGGTTGGCGGCCTGGTCGCAGCTGGTTGGAAACAAGGGGAGGAGGTTGCCCATGGGTGCTCCGGCGGAGACGGCGCCGGGGACGGCGCAGCTCCCACTTTGGCAGCGCCGTTTTCACGGACCCAGGATTGACATGCCCGGGTGGGCCCGGGAGCGGCCGGAGCGAGTCGTCTACAGCTCCTCCCGCGGGGGCAGCTGGCAAGGCTGGACCTGGGATATGTCGGAGGGCAGGCACCGGCGGCTCACCAAAGGAGGCGTAGGCAACCGGAGCGCACGGATCAGCCCCGACGGGGCACACGTGATCTGGTTCGACGACGAGACCGGAGACGAACTGGGCGAGTGGCGCGTCCGGCTGTTCGCCGGGGGACGGACCAAGGAGCTTCTACCGGGAGTTGCACCAAGCTGGGAGTGCGGGCTGGCGTGGGGAGGCAAGCGAGCTCTGGTGGGTCTCGCGGACGGTGCCGGATTCTCAGTCTTCGTCACCGGGACTGCCCAAGATCACCGGCGGATCGTGCACCAGCGGCAGGAGGTGGTGGCGGTCGCTCTGAGCCCAGATGACCGTTACGCCCTCATCGCCAGCGCCGACCACGGCGATTCGATCCACCCAGATCTCAAGGTGCTGGACGCCGAGGACGGCAGCCTGGTGGGACAGATGGGCGGCAAGAAGACCCGCCATCTGAGCTCCGCCGGGTTCCGACCCCACCAGGGGGATCCCTGTGTGGCCGTGAACGACGACCAGGAAGGCCACACCCGGCCCTTCCTTTGGTTCCCCAGGCGGCGCCAGGTGGACGGCCTGAGGACCGGCCTTCGCGGTGAGGTTGAGGTCCTCGATTGGTTTCCCGACGGGAGGGCTCTGCTGCTCCGGCAGCTATTGGACGGCCGGCACCGGCTCTGGCGGCTGGATCTGGACGACCTGCGGGTTACTCAGATCAAGGCGCCCAGGGGCACCGTGGAGGCAGCGGTCCGTCCCGACGGGCGGATCTGGGCACTCTGCGACAGCGCGGCCCGCCCCCCCCGGGTCCTGGAGCTGCCTGACGGGAACGAGGTCCTTCGGGTTCCCGGGCGCCGGCCACCGCGGGCCGCTGGCTTCCGCAGTTGGCACTTTGAGACCGCGGGCGGGCGGCGCATCCACGGTTTTCTGGCAGTCCCCGAGGGATCGGCTCCTCATCCCACTGTGCTGTGGGTGCACGGGGGCCCGCACTCGCATCTGGACGACTCCTACTCACCCGCTATGTCCGCCCTGGTGGACCACGGTCTGCTGGTGGCTGCCCCCAACTACAGAGGCAGCACCGGCTACGGGCGAGAGCACATGGACCTGCTCAACGGCAATCCGGGGTTCCCCGAGGTCGAGGACGTGGCCCACGGGGTTGCCGACCTGGTTGCCCAAGGTCTCGCGGACCCCAGGCGGATCGTGCTCATGGGCGCCTCGTGGGGTGGCTACATCACCCTGCTCGGGCTCGGGCTGCACCCGGAGCTCTTCGCGGGTGGGGTAGCCCGGGTCCCGGTGGCCGACTACGAGCTCGCCTTCTTCGAGGAGTCGGAGCCGCTGCAGGCTATGGATCGCGCCCTCTTCGGCGGGGATCCCAAGGAGGTCCCCAACCTCTTCAGGGAACGCTCCCCGATGACCTACGCGGATCGGGTGCGGGCCCCCCTGTTGGTTCAGGCAGGGGAGAACGACAGTCGCTGTCCCTACCACCAGGTGGAGGTGTACGTATCGCGGATGCGGGAGCTGGGCAAGCCGGTCACATTCCATCACTACGCGGCCGGCCACAGTGCCATGGTGGTCGAGCAGGATGTGGCCCTGACCGCTCAGGCGCTGGATTTCATCAAGCCGCTGCTCTCACTGCCGGGCTGACGGATCCGGGGACAGGAGATCCAAGGGGCCCCGCGTGCTACTCCAGATGGGTCCTCGCCGTGGCCAACTCCCTTATGCGCCAGGCGGCGTCGTGGACATCGATGAATCGGGTGGTGGGCGCCGCCAGGCCCAACCGCAGGCGGTCGGGGGCACGGAAATCACAGACCACCGAGCCCTCCTCGATGAGGTCGCGGCAGATACGGTCGGCGTGGGTGTGTCTGAGGCAGACCTGGGATCCCCGCCGGTCAGGATCCTGTGGCGTCATCAGCTGGAAATCCAGCGGTGCCAGCCAGGCGCTGAAGCGGTCGATGAAGAGCTCGGTGAGCCGGATGCTCTTGGCCCGGATCTGGTCTATCCCAATCTCGGCCAGCAGCTTGGCACCCTCCTCAACCATGGCTATGGCCACCACCTGTGGGGACCCGGACTGGAACCGGCCGATTCCTTCGACGGGGTTGTAGCCCTGGCCCATGGCGAACTGGTCGACCTGACCGAACCAACCCCAGATGGGCTGCCGAAGCGACGGCTGCAGCTCGCTGCGCACGTACAGAAACGCGGGGGAACCCGGCCCGCCATTCAAATACTTGTAGGTGCAGCCGGCCGCCAGATCGGTTCCAGACCGATCTAGTTCCACCGGCAGCGCTCCCACCGAGTGGCAGAGGTCCCAGAGCACCAACGCCCCCGCGGCGTGGACCACCTGGTTTATGCCGCCCATGTCGGCCAGCGCCCCGGAGCGGTAGTCGACGTGGGAAAGGCTGACCAGGGCGGTTGCGGAGTCCAGATACGGCGCCAAACCCTCCGGACTTGGCCCTTCGACCTCAGGGAAGTCCACCAGGCGCAGGATCAGCCCGCGAGCACGCGCCAGCCCCTCCAGCAGATAGCGGTCGGTGGGAAAGTTGGAGCGGTCGGAGACGATGACCGACCGCCCGGGACGGGCGTCGAGGGCGGCACTCGCTAACTTGTATAGGTTGACGGTAGTGGCGTCGCTGACCACAGTCTGCCCCGGCCCCGCTCCCAGCAGAGCATCTCCCAGGAGATCCCCCACCGCAGCGGGAAGGTGCATCCAGGAATCCCAAGAGCGCACCAGGCCCCTGCCCCACTCCTCCTCCATGAGGTGGCGCATCCGGTCCACTGAACGCCGCGGCAGCATCCCGAGCGAATTGCCGTCGAGATAGATCGGCCGGTCTGAACCAACCAGGAAGCGGTCGCGCGCCCACCCAATGGGATCCTCCCGGTCCAAGAGAAGCGCCTGATCGCGCAAGGATGATTCGGCAGCCGGCAGAGGGCCCGGCAAACGCGGCGTATCGGAGGAGCTCATGCGCCGACCCGATTCAGGCTGGAGGCCACGTGCGCCACCGGGGCGCCTTCGCCGACGGCGATGTCGATGTGATGGTGGAGCTGGCCAGCGCGGAGCGCCAGGCTACGGCCGGTGCGACTGAGCGGCCGCGCTCGTGGAGCGACTCCCAAGGTGACAAGTCGAAGCTGCAACTCCTGCCCCTCCAACCTGCCCCCGTGAACCTCGGTGTAGCCGGCCGGGATCGCCACCACAAGCTCAGCCTCGCCACCCTCAAAGAGGCGCAGGAAACCCAGCTCGGAGTGGCTGAGAGAGCCTGACGGCACCTCGACCGTTCGCTGGGTGAGGCGGATGATGGCGCGCCCGGGGATCAGCTCCAACTTGAGATCCTCTTGAAACTCGAAGCTGCTGTCCGGGTCCCAGAGGCCCACCCCTCTCCCCTGCCAGTGCCCGACCAGAAACCGGAATGGTTGGAGGATCTCCTCGAGCGAGCTGGCGGGCATGGGAATGACCTTAGGGATGGCAGGGGGGAGCGTCAAGCGCAGGTGCTCAGAGCATTGGCGCCCTGCAGAGATGCCTGGCGGCCCAGAGCATCTCATGGTGCCCGCCAGGTAGCACGCCGGGTCCCGAGTCCGAGATCAGCGGCGAGGGCCGAGGGCATAAGGGATATACCCTGGGGAGATGGACGTGAAGTTGCCCTCGAGGTCCGACCTGCTATGGCTGCTGGCGTCTGGACTGCCTCCGCCAGGGCCATTTCCCATCTCATCAACAGAGCTCAACCCGGGCCTGTTCGGCCCAGGGACCGTCACCTGGCGGGTGATGCGGGAACCGATGCTACTGCTGGGAGCATCGCGCGCCCTACTGATGCAGGTCGCCCACCCGCTGGTGGCCCAGGGCGCCCTGGACCACAGCGATTTCACAGCCGATCCGGTGGGACGCTTCCAGCGCACAGTGGCGTGGGTGACCAGCGTTGTCTTCGGCACTGAGGATGAGGCGCTGGCGGCGACCCGGGAGGTGAACCGGCTGCACCGCAAGGTCGAGGGCACCCTGCCGGCCGACCACGCCACCGCACGCTGGTCCGCCGGCGCTGCCTATCAGGCCCGCGACCGGGATCTCCTCCTCTGGGTGCACGGAACCCTGGTCGACTCGATGCTGGACACACATGACAAGATGATCGGGGGGTTGAGCCAGCGCCAGCGCGATCGCTTCGTCCGGGAGTGGGACGCGGTGGTGAAGATCATGGGGATAGCCGAGGGCACAGGCTGGCGCGGGGTGGCCGACATGAGGGGATGGATCGCCAGTCAGATCGAATCCGGCGTCGCCCTTCCCGGAGCCGGGTCGCGATCCGTAGCCGACGTGATCCTGGTGCCCCGCTTGGGAATGCGCGGCCCGCGAGGGCTGGCCGAGCTGACGGGGTTCATCACCGCTGGGCTGCTGCCGGAGGTGATCAGGCGCCACTACCGCATCCGCTGGAGCCCGGCCCACGAAGTGGCCCATCAGGGGCTGAGGGTATCCTTGCGTTCCACCAAGGCCGTCTTCCCCCGACCGATGCGAGTCTCTCCGGTGTACGAGTTCGCCGTCGCGCGGACGGCCGGGGAGCTGCACAAGCGCCCGGCCCTGCTCCAGCAGCTGGTCCGACAGCCCCGCCTGGCCTGAGGGTCAGGTCACATCCCAGCTTGCGATGGCAGGCACTCCGTGCTCATGGCTCAGGATCGAGATCGACGCCACCCCAAGGAGCAGATGGCGGCAGAACTCGACCGGCACCCCGAGATAGGCAGAGGTCAGAGCCCGGAAGATGTGCCCGTGGCCGAACAGAGCCGAGTCTGCTTCATCGGGCAGGTTCAGATCAGCCAGCAGTCGGGCGGCCCGGTCTCTGGCCTGCAGGGGGGTCTCGCCGCCAGGACACCCGTCCCGCCAGAGGTCCCATCCGGGATTAAGGGCCTGGATCTGCGCGGTGGTCAGACCCTCGTACTCCCCGTAGTCGTACTCGCGGAGCAGCGGAGCTATCTCCAGTCGATCACCGAAGCCAGCCAGCTCAGCGGTGTGTCGAGCCCGCCGCAGCGGGCTCGACACCACCCGGACGAAGTCGACCCCGGCCAGCCGGGCGGCCAGGGCACGCGCCTGAGTCTCCCCCTCAGCTGTCAGGTCCAGGTCGCTGCGGCCGGTGTGACGGCGGGTCTGCGTCCAGGCGGTCGCGCCGTGGCGAATGAGATATAGGGACACTGCCAATCAGTCTATGGAGCTCGGGGCGCCCGATGGCTCACCGGTATACTGGGGCACCGCGGGAAGTAGCTCAGTCAGGTTAGAGTGCACGGTTCGGGACCGTGAGGTCGGCGGTTCGAATCCGCCCTTCCCGACCAAAGCCTTTATCGGTCCTGGTTTTTGAGATCCGCTGGCCCTTTTTTGTGGCTCCGCCAGCGGATTTGACACCCTATTTGACTCCCTATAGGTTTCGGATGCGCCTTCCAAAAGGCTCTGGACTGCGAGCGCAGCGTCCCGCCTCAGGGAGTCGGACACATGGGAGTAGCGATCGAGCGTCATCGCCGCTGTGGCTTGCTCCGGTCGCTCCGACATCACCCGAGGATTGAACACAGCGCCTACCATCAGGGTGGCCGCTGTGTGCCTGGTGGCGTGAAACGGCATGGGCGCCAGCCCAGCCCGGCGAAGTAGCCGGCTCCAGTTAAGTCGCGGGCTGGAAGGGGAGATCGGTCGGCCGGTCGTGGACACGAAGACGAGGTCTTCGGGGACAGGAGGCTAACCGGCCTCGATCTGCTCCAGGTAGGGGTCGAGCAACTGTGTGGGTGAACCTGCCAGGCACTCAAGCCTCCCGCTTCCCTGGCAGTCACGTAGTGGGCCACGGTGTTGTGGGAGCCATCCGCCAGCTGAGCGGCTGTCCAGTGCGACCGGGTCAGGTCGAACGCTTCGAGTAGTTCTGTGACTTCCTCTGCAAACTTCGCGGGGCCATCCTGGGTGCTGAGTGGTGGAACACGCTCAGCTAACACGAGGAGGGCCCCCCTTCTCGGTGGTCTTGGCCCCCAACCCACGTGGGTGGCTAGGTTTCATGGCCGCCGGTGGTCAACCAGTGGCCGCCACCGGTCAGATTCGTGGCGGTCTCCGGCCAGAATCGCATGCCCGCCGACATAGCGAACTTTGATACTGGTTGGCGTGGAACGGACACGAAATGCAAACGACCATCAGCTCGCCAGTAGCACACAGTGCTACGATCAATCCATGGCACGAGTCATCACCCAAAGGCAGCTTCGCAACGACAGCGGCGAGGTCATGAGGGCCTTGGATCAGGGGGAGACCTTCGTCGTCACCAGGAATGGTGTGCCCGTCGGAGAGTTGACCCCCCTTCGGAGACGTCGCTTCGTACCTGCCGATGCCGTTATCGCCATTTTCCGCGGCGCTCCAAGCGTCGAGTTGGCCCGGCTTCGCGCGGACCTCGACAGCATTGCGCCCCAGGACCCCAGCCCCCGTGCCTGACCCCCAACGTGCCCAGCGTGGGGTCATCGACACCTCCGTAGTCATCGACCTCGAGCATCTTGACGCTGGACAACTCCCGATCGAGCTGGCGGTCAGCGCGATCACCATGGCAGAGCTCGCTGCCGGGCCCCACGCGACCGACGACGCCGATGAGAGAGCGCGCCGACAGGATCGATTACAACGGGCAGAAGCGGCCTTCGACCCTCTGCCCTTCGACGGAGAAGCGGCCCGGGCCTATGGTCGGATCTACGCTGCCGAGGTAGCCAGCGGGCGCAAGGCGCGTGGGCCGCGGGCATTGGATCTCCTGATTGCAGCTACCGCGTGTGCCACGGGCCTCCCGGTCTACACGCGCAACCCAGTGGACTTCCAAAGCCTACGAGGGCTCGTCGACGTCGTCGCTGTCTGAGCCGACCCGAGACCACGGAGCCGCTCCTGCCGCTTAACTTCGTGGATCTGCCAGGGCTGAATCACCGGATGGCGAGGGTTCGATCGCGCGTCCTGGTGCGCTCGAGGGCGCACCCTCGGATGAGAGGCAGTTGACACCCTATCCGGCGAACAAAGGCGGCCATCGGCGTACGTCGCAGCCGACTTGCTCCTCGTCTTCCAATACGCAACGGTCACCGGCGGGCCTACGCGGACAGTTCGCTGGCAAATTCGGCCTTCCGAGCAAGGAGCTCCTGACGGCCGTGAGCGGCGTGGAGGTGACATTCATAGAGCTCGAGTCCCCATTTGAGTCCGTCTGCTTGGCGGACAGGCCCTGGGCACGCCGGTAGACGGCCGGCGCTGTTTCCTCGTCCGCCGGCCCTTCAGACGGCTGACCTCTGGGGTCTTGAGGTGAGGGCAACGCTCCTCATGAACGCAGCCAGCCGGTGAGAGCAGCTCCACCGCACCAGACCGGGCAGCTGTATCCTCGGGCGCCAGATCACCCCCAAGTGATCTTGAAGTGCTCACGCCACCAGCTCAGAATGGCGGGATCCCCATCGGCCTGAAGTTGCCGGCTGTCGCCACGGTTCCAGAGCAGAAGGTAGAGATCGGAGGCAGTCGCCGTCACAAGGCAGTCGCCATTGGCTGATCCTGTGCCGATCGTCATGCCATCCGGGCCGACCGACAATCGCCAGCTGACCGGGTGGTCAATGGCTCGGAGCACCACTTCCATGCCCACTGGGGCGCGATTGTGGCGGCGGCCGCGATAGGCGAAGCCCATGAGAATCTCGTCAATCCCGTCGGCCGCGAACTCGCTGGCAAATGGTTCCAAGCGCCCTGCCGCCAGCTCCAGGTCGGCTCGATGGATGGCCGTTTCATGGGCCTGGCGGCGAGCCCAGAACGCTCGGGGGCTGTCAGCCGGCAGAAAGGTCCAGCACCGCAGCTCCGGATCCGCCGCCTCCAGAGCGGCCGCCAGCTCGCTGGCACCCTGGCGCAACCACGCCAGTAGTTCAGAGTCATCGGGACCACTGGAGATCATCGCCGTCTCGGATTCCTCGTCAACCATCTGCGCCAACCGCTCCACGACATAGCGAGTGGCCCACCGGTGGACCTTGCCCAGGTGGAGCGACACCTCGCGCACCCGCCATCCGGGACAGGTCGGCACCGGCTCGTCGAAGCCGATGAGCCGCGCAGCTTCGATGAGCCGGTCGGTGTCGGAACGGATGGCAGTCGCATACTCCAGCGGAGTCATCGGTCGCCTCCACCTCGGCCGGACGTCAATCGACACATGGCAGAGATCCCCACCACCCTCTGCAAGTCCCCAACCGCGAGCGAGAGGAGCGGGAGGCAACAGCTGTCGCTGAGGCGCACCTGACTGTTGGGCTCCGACTCGAGGGACACGTCACGGGTCCGCTACCTCCTCATCACACGATCCGCCGCACCCTGGCCATAGACTCCGCATCGAGACGATGTCCATCCCAAGCCCAACGCGCCAAATCGATCCAACCCGGCAGCCCACAGCCAAAGAGATGGACACGATTCTAGGCGAGGTGTTCGCGCAGGCGACCCTGCCGATGGCCGTGATTGGGTTCGATCACCTGATCAAGCGCGTCAACTCCGCCTTCTGCGAGCTGCTCCAACGCACCCCGGAAGAGCTCCTCGACACCCACATCTTGGAGCTCACCCACCCCGACGACCGCAGGGCCAGCCAGATCGCGTCCTGGCGGGCAAGACGCGGCCGACCCGCCCGAAGCATCCCCAAGCGCTACCTCGCGCCGGACGGGAGCTCAATCTGGTCCCGCATTACCACCATCCTCCTGAGGGACCCAGAGGGAGAGCCTCTGTGTGTTCTCACCCAGGCTGAGGACGCCTCCGAGGAGGAACACTTGAGACGGCAGGTGGGGCAGCTCAGCCAGATCCAATTGGCGTTGGCAGAGAGCAGTGAGGCGATGCTGCGCGCCCAGAGCATCGAGGAGCTGTGGGGGAAGACCTGCCGGATAGCGGTGGAGCGCGGCGGCCTGCAGATGGCGTGGGTCGGAACCATCCGCGATGACGGAACCGTGGTGCCCGATGCCCACTGGGGTTCCCGCGAGGAATATCTCCAATCCCTCGGTACCTCGATCAGGGAGGACCTCCCCGAGGGCCAAGGACCGGTGGGCTTGGCGGTGCGTACGGGCCATCCTGCTGTGTTCCAGGACGTGGCAGACGACCCCCGGTTCGACCCCTGGCGGGATCGGGCGAGCGCGGTGGGTTTTCGGGGCGTGGCCGCCTTTTCCCTGCGTCACGGAGAAACCCCAGTCGGGGTGCTGGTGGTCTACGGGTATCGTCCTCACTTCTTCGACGCGGAGACCACCGCCTTGCTGGAGCGGCTGGCCCAGTCCTTGGCATTTGCGTGGGAGGTTTTTGAGCTGCGCGCTCGTGAAGAACGCTCCGCGCGTGAGATCGCTGATGGCCTGGCCCGTTTCCACTATGCGTTCCAACACAGCAGCGTCGCGATCTGCATGACCGACCTGGGAATGACCATGTTTCAGCTGAATAGGGCGCTGTGCGCTCTCCTACATGGTGAAAATGAGGTGCTTTTGGGTACAAGTCTGCTCGACTATGTGGACTCGGATCAGAGGGGCTTAGTTCTCCAGGCGGCCCGGGCCCTGTCCGAGTCGGGCAAGGGAGATATCCCGCAGTTCGAACTGGGCATGACCACGGTGGAGGGCCAGCCGCTTCGAGTCCGTATTTCCGCCAACACCATGCTCGAGCCCTCCTCGCGACGGAAGTACCTGGTCTGGCAGGCCCAGGACATCACCGCCCAGCGGCAGGCCGAGATGCTGGCCGAGCGCAGGACTGCCCAGCAGGCTGCCGTAGCCGAACTGGGGCGCGAGGCGCTCGAGAGCTCCGACATAAAAGCCCTAAGCGAGCACTGCGCCTCGCTTTTGGCCCAATGCCTAGGAGTGGACAAGGCGTCGGTCCTGCGCTGGAATCCGGTGCACGACACCTATCTGGTGACATCGGGAGTGGGTTGGCAGCCGGGCGTCGTCGGGGGCACAGTGATCCCGGGAGGACGAAGCTCGGTGGCGGGATTCACACTCGCCTCCGGGGTCCCGGTGATAGTCACCGACGCCCGAACCGAGGCACGGATTGACCTCCACAATCTGAGCCGAGCCTTTGGCGTCAGGTCAGCCTTGGGGGTGCCCATCTGGACCGGTGACCGATACTTCGGAGTCCTGGCCGCTTACACCACAGAGCCGCAGACGTTCAATCCCGACGAGATCAGCTTCGCGGAGGGGGTCGCCCACGTTTTGGGAGCGGCGGTAGCCAGGTCGGAGGCGGAGGTTGCAATGCAGCGGCAGGCCCTCCACGACGCGCTCACTGGACTTCCCAACCGGATCCTGCTGCTGGATCGGATCGGGCTCAGCCTGGGACGCATGTGCCGCGAACGTCGGCCGATGGCGGTCATGTTCTTGGACATCGACCGCTTCAAGCTGATCAACGACACCATGGGGCACAGTGTGGGAGACGAGATCCTGAGAGCGATTGCCCTGCGCCTTAGCAACTCGCTTCGCCCCTCTGACACAGTTGCCCGGGTCGGAGGGGACGAGTTCGTGATCCTATGCGACGATCTCGACTCCGGGGTTGCCGCCATGGCGATGGCCGAACGGCTGATCAGGGAGGTGGAGGCCCCGATCTTGATCGAGGACCGTGAGGTCGTGGTCACCGCCAGCCTTGGGGTCGTCATCAACGAGGACGAGGCGCAAACCTCTGAGGTGCTGCTCCGCGATTCAGACATCGCGATGTACCGCGCCAAGTCAAGCGGCGGACGGCGCGCTCTGCAGTTCTCCGCCGACATGCGAGAAGTACTAGGCGATAGGGTCAGGACGGAGGCGGAACTTCACCGTGCCGTCAAGAATGGAGAGCTGGTGGTCCACTACCAGCCCACGATCAGTCTGCGATCCGGTGAGATTGTCGGCGCGGAGGCGTTGGTGCGCTGGAACCACCCCACCAAGGGCATGGTCCCCCCCCTACAGTTCATTCCCCTTGCCGAGGAGACCGGCGCGATTCATGAGATTGGGGCATGGGTGCTGCGAGAGGCCTGCCAGGCCGCACGCAGGTGGAGCGAGCTCCGCAAGGGTGCCACCTTCTCCATCTCGGTCAACGTCTCTGCCCGCCAGCTCCAAGGTCCCAATCTGGTCCAACAAGTGGCGGAGATACTGGAGGACGCCTGCCTACCGGCCAGCCGGCTTTGCGTCGAGATCACCGAGACGGCGGTGCTGGCCGACTCTATGGCCGCGCTTTCTGGGATAGCCGCACTTCGCGAGCTGGGGGTCAGAATCTCGGTGGACGACTTTGGCACTGGCTACTCCTCGGTATCCCATCTCAGGCGCTTCCAGCTGCATGAGCTAAAGATCGACAAGTCCTTCATCGACGGGATCACCGACAATCCCAAGGACGAGGCGATAGTCGGCGGCCTGATCCAGCTCGCCCACTCAGTGGGACTCCAGGTCGCGGCCGAAGGGGTGGAGACCGAGCCCCAGAGGATCGCCTTGGAGCAGCTGGGTTGCGACCTGGCTCAGGGGTATCTCATGTCGCGACCTGTCCCTACGGACAAGTTCGAACACCTCTGGGTGAGCTCAGCGCGCCTCTGATCCAAACCGTTCGATGATCTCTTGAGCGGTCCGGGTGGCCAGACCGCTCCGTCGCGACCAAGCCCCCATCAACGTGGCCATACGGCCCTTGGAGCGGCCTGAGCATCATGGTCGAAGTCGAAGCGGTCCGTTGACACGCTCTACCCAACTGGCTGGCAACTGGACCTGAGAGCGGACGGTGAGTTCGTGCAATCCGTGGGCACGACCCCAGTTGCAAGTATGGCGGACGCCCACTGCTGCCCTACCCTGCCCGGTAAGTCGCCGTGGGCTGAGCGCGCCCACAGTTGGGCGGCCCAGCTGGTGGCGATGCTCGGCAGAAGGTGGACCGGCTGGACTGGTCAAGATTACACGCGGCCCCGACCACACCGACAACACGGCCGGGTATCGAAGCGGAACGGCAACGGGGTTTGGGGCCGAGGAGGAACTACATCAGTCCCAGCGCATCCAGTCCGCGCAGGAGCTGGCTTACCACGCCTGGGTCGCAGAGGACATCCACCACACAGGGAGTTCCACTTCGCGCCGCCGCGAAGGCGCGGTTGATGGCTGGCGCAAGCTCATCGGGGCTGGTCACCCGCTCGCCTAACCCACCCAGACTCCTCGCCAACGCCGCGTGGTCGAGTGCACCGGCAGGCTCCTTATGGGAGCTGCCCGGACCCCGCCAGACCCCGTTGTTGACCACGACCACCACCATTCCTATCCGCTGCCGAGCGGCTGTGTCTAACTCCATAGCCGAAAATCCGAAGGCGCCGTCCCCGGTGAAGAGGACCAGCGGCTCCTGTGGCCTTGCCAGACCCGCCGCTATGGCGAACGGCAACCCCACCCCCAGGGTGCCCATCGACGACCCGATCAACATGTTGGATCCGGGGCGATGCGCCCGCGAGAAGGCGATGCCCCAGGTGACACTGTCGCCTCCGTCCGAGATCCAGGTTCCACCGCCGTCGCGCTCGAAGCGGTCGGCGACCTGTTGAGCCAACCAGCCGGCGGCGACCCCTGGACCACCGGTGTCCGCCTCCGCAGCCCACATCTCCCGGCTGGCTGCGGCGGACGCGGCGGCTTCCTCGCGCCAGCCCTGCCAGGGGTCGAAGTCCGCGACCAGCTCCTTGGCCAACGCCAGCAGAGTTGCTCCGGCATCCCCCACCAGCCCGAGGGTCGGTTGGCGGGCGCCTCCCAAGTTCTCCGGCCTTGTGTCTATCTGCAGGATCACCTGATCGTCCACGAACAGGGGCGGCCCGCCGTAGATGAGATTGGCATTGAACCGGGACCCCACCACCAGGGCCAGGTCGGCACTGGCCAGGGCCGGCCCACCGTGCACCAGGCTGCCCAGGCAGTGGGGGTGATCATCATCGAGCAGACCCCGCGCAGCGCTGGTGGTGGTGACTGGGATTCCGGTCGCGTCGGTGAACGCCAGCAGCGCGTCCCCTGATCGAGAGAAGAAGGCGCCAGAACCCGCCAACACCAGCGGACGCTGCGAGTGGCGCAGGAACTCGGCCGCCTGCGCAAGAGAGAGCGGGTCCGGCACCGCTCTCGAAACCGGCGCCAGGGAGGGCAGCCCACCCGGCTCAACCAGCGCCTCCAGAATGTCTTCGGGAACCTCCAGGTAGGCCACCCCTGGGCTGCCCCAGGCCGCCTGCCGGTATGCCTCGACCACATAGTCCGCCGTGCGCTGGGGATCCAGGCACTCACCACTCCACTTGACCAGGCCGCTGACAGCCCGCAGCTGCTCCAGATCCTGAACCGCCCCGCGCCCCCGCTTGGCGATGGCGGTGCGACCGGCCATGATCAAGACTGGTGCTCCCGCCGCGTTGGCTTCGATGATCCCCGGCAGAGCGTTGGCCAGACCTGGCCCAGCCGTGACCATCGCGAAACCGCACGTGGCGGTCGCCAACGCCCATCCCTCCGCCATCAGTACTGCGTTCTCTTCATGGCGGACCGACACCACCCTGGCCCCGGTTTCTCTGACCGCGCCAAGCAGGCCCCCAATGTGGCTGCCGGGTAGGGTGAAGAGGACCTCCAGGCCAACGCTCCTCAGCGCCTGGGCGGCCAGCTGCGCTCCCGTCTTAGCCCTGTCACTCATCGATTTCTCCAGTCTCGGTGGCGGATGGCGGACCTCAGCACGGCCACGAGGACCTCCATCATCCCGTCTCAGAGCCTGCTGCCGCACCACGGAAAGCCGGAGCCCAAAGCAGCGGTAATCACGCTCGTCACAGCTTCAGGCGCGCACCCGGTCACTGGGCTCAAGATGAACCTATGCAGGAACTCTTCGCAGACGACCAAGCCGGTGCCCAATCAGCCGAAGTCGAGCACTTGCCGGGTGACACCTCCCAGCTGGCCGACGCCCCCCTTGCCACCCGACTTCGCCCGGGGCGCTGGCAGGATGTGCTGGGCCAGACACACCTCCTCGGAGCCCAAGGACCACTGCGCCCGGCCCTGGAGGGCGCGCGCTTGCAGTCATTGGTGCTGGTGGGCCCCCCCGGGACCGGCAAGACCACCATCGCCCAGCTCCTGGCGAGCGCTCAGAGCGCCCACCTGGTGGCCATGTCCGCCGTTTCCACCGGGGTGGCGGACATCCGACGCCTGGTGGCTGAGGCACAGCAGCGCCAGCGGCTGGGCCAGAGCACGGTCCTGTTCCTGGACGAGATCCACCACTTCAGCCGTACTCAACAGGACGCGCTGCTGCCGCACGTCGAGAGCGGACTGCTCACCCTGATCGGAGCCACCACCGAGAATCCCAGCTTTCAGCTCACGGGTGCACTGCTCTCCCGAGTCCAGCTGCTTGACCTGCGACCCCTGTCAGGCGAGGACCTGGCGTCGGTCCTGGATCGCGCCCTGGCAGACCCTGAGCGAGGGCTCGGGGGCCGACGCATGACGCTGTCCGATGAGGCCCGACAGCTGCTCATCCGCCACAGCGGTGGAGACGCGCGCCTGATGCTCAACGCCCTGGAGCGAGCCTGCGAGGGGGTGCCGGAGAACAGCCAGATAGCGCCAGCTGAGGTGAAGCGAGCTCTGAGCAGCCCCCACCTCCTCCACGATCGCGCGGGCGACCTTCACTACCAGATCCTGTCCGCCTTCATCAAATCGATGCGGGGCAGCGATCCCGATGCCGCGGTCTACTGGCTGGCTCGGCTGCTGGAAGCCGGCGAGGATCCGCTGCTACCGGCTCGCCGGATGGTGATCCTGGCAGCCGAGGATGTGGGACTGGCGGAGCCGGAGGCGCTGCAGCTGGCGGTCGCCGCGCACCAGGCCACCGCCCTGGTGGGTATGCCCGAATGCCGCCTGCCTCTGACCGAGGCGGCGATATTCCTGGCCCTCGCGCCCAAGAGCAACTCCTCATATCGGGCCTACTCGAGGGCCGCCGAGGACGTTGTGGGCCGGGGACAGCTGGCGGTGCCATTCCATCTCCGCAACGCTGTCACCAGCCGCGATCGAGCAGCAGGGTTCGGCGTGGCCTACCAGTACGCTCACGACGATCCGGAAGGCCTGGTGGACCAGCCGCACCTGCCGCCCGAGCTGGGGCCGCGATCCTACTATCGGCCCACCAATAAAGGCAGAGAATCCGATCTCGCCACCAGGCTGCGGCGGGCCGAAGAGCGGCGCGCGGCCCGAGCGGAGTCGGAGTAGGCCCTACTCCGGAGTCGCGACCTCGGGCTCCTCCGGCGACGCCGCCACTTCGGCGACGGGCTCCTCAGCGGCCACCCTGGCCTGGGCGATCTTCACCAGGATCTCTGCCGGGTCGATGGCGGCGTTGAGCTCGACTCCATCCGGCAGAGCGATGTCGGAGAGGCGAACCGCGTCATCCACCTCTGCCAGGCCCGAGATGTCGACCGAGATCTCGCCGGGGATGGCGTCGGGAAGGCAGCTCACCTCCAGAGAGTGAACCACATGTAGGAGCTCGCCCACGTTGAACTTGACGGCCGGGGACTCACCGGCGAGGACCACCTGCACCTGCACCGTGAGCTTCTCCTCCAGGTTCACCTGAAAGAAGTCGACGTGCACAGCGGCGCTGGAGCGGGGGTTGAGCTGAAGCTCCTTGATCAGGACCGGGCGCTGGCGCCGTTCCCCGGCCACCTTCAGCTGGAGCAGATGGCTCTTGCCGACCATGTGAACAGTCTTGGCCAGCTCCTTGGCGGGCACCTCCACCATGATGGGAGCTACCTTGTGACCGTAGACGACTCCCGGCACCAGCCCCTCGCGGCGCAACTGGTTCACGTGGCGTCCTGTCGTTGAGCGGCGCGAAGCCTCAAGCTTAAGAGTCATCTGACCTCGATCTGGCGAGCAAGTCCCGGCCTCCCTCAGCTGCGGGAGTGGTGCTGCCGGATCTTACCAAACTCTGAGTTCAGGCAGTCCCAGCCGGCACTGGGGCGAAGCGCCGGTTAACGTAATCCACGATCGCCTGCATGCTGGTCCCGGGGGTGAAAACCTCGTCCACCCCGAGCTGCTTGAGCGCCTCCACATCCTCGGGGGGAACGATGCCTCCACCGAAGACCACGATGTCGGCGGCCTTACGCTCCGCCAAGAGCCGGATCACCTCTGGGAACAAGGTCATATGGGCCCCGGAGAGCAACGAGATTCCGACACCGTCGACATCCTCTTGAATGGCGGCATCGACGACCTGCGCCGGGGTCTGGTGCAACCCGGTGTAGATGACCTCGACGCCCGCGTCCCGCAGCGCCCGGGAGATGATCTTGACCCCTCGGTCGTGCCCGTCCAACCCGACCTTGGCGGTGAGGATCCGAACCGGCCTGTTCCGCATGATCCCAGTGTAAGTCGCCCGGCAGGAGGTTCAGTTCGATGATGTGAGGAATTGACACCAAGAGGATCGCCCAGGGCACCGGGGCGGCGTCGTGAAGACCGTCCCCCCACCGGTACCGCCGCTACGCCACCGCTGGGAGGGTCCCGGCCCCCCGGATGAGAATCGCTGCGCTGACCGGTCGAGCTAACCCATCGCCCGCCACCTCTGCGACTCCGGGGCGCGAAGCCGTCCGCCCAGGAGCGGGGCGAGCATGGGAGCGGTGGCGACCTCTGTGCCAGCCAGTGGGAACCAGTAACCGCTAACGCCCCGCGATAGCCCGTAGGTGTGTGTTAGCGTCTCGCCATGGATCTGACTGACTGTGCGCGGCGCCAGGGGATGGGCGCCCACCCCGCATACCGCTGGTCGGAGAGCGACACTCTGGCGGTGCCAGGCGAGCCAGTCGAGTCCGAGGTTGGTTCCGAAGCGAACGGGCGCCGCCCCAAGGTGAGACGACTGCTCTCTGAGCGCAGGATGAGGCAGTGGTGGTGGAGTACTGAGACCACCTGGCCAGGATGAACGCGGAGAGAGTCGAGGCATCTCTGCTCGCCCATGGGCGCGAGCTGCCGGTGCTTCGCCAGCGTTCGGTGGAGAAGGTCTTGCCTCGGGCCACGAAGGTGGTGCTGGCCGGCTTCCGCACCGACGCGTTTGGCAACCGTTCGGCCAGAAGAGATCTGCCCAAGCCCAAGCGGGCCGGGTTGGACCACGACCGGAAGGTATGGGGCGGGCGCGGGGCGGCCATTACCAAGGAGCAGTGGCGAGCGTTAAGGGATGCCACGAGATGGTGGTTCGCCGCCAGCCCTGAGTCCGACAAGTACTTCGACCACGGACGGTGTCGGTGAAAGTGACGGCGGCTGTGGCCCGCGAGCGCGGTCGGCCGCTCTCACTCGAGGATATCGAGCTGGACGACCCTCGCGAGGACGAGATCCTGGTGCGGATGGTCGCGTGTGGCGTGTGCCATACCGACGCGAAGGCGCGCGATGGCTACGGGTCGGTCGTGTTTCCACTTGTTCTCGGCCACGAGGGCGCCGGGACGATCGTCGAAGTGGGCCCGCGGGTGCGTGACCTCGCCCCAGGCGACCACGTCCTGCTCGTCTCAGACTTCTGCGGCCGTTGCGTCCGCTGTCGTGCTGGGCAGACCGCGTACTGCGACGAGAGCGCACTACGGACCTTCGGAGCCATCCGCCCCGATGGCTCGACCAGGGCACGAAAGGGCGACGAACCGGTGCGAGCCTCGTTCTTCGGGCAGTCGGCCTTTGCGACTCACGCACTTGCCAGTGAGCGGAACGCGCTGAAGGTGGGTGTCGGAGTCCCCCTTGAGCTGTTCGCCGCCACCACCTGCGGCATGGTCACGGGCGCCGGTGCGGTTCTGGACGTCCTACCTGTCGGCCCGGGACGAAGCATAGCGGTGCTCGGCACCGGAACGGTCGGCCTCGCTGCGATCATGGCCGCCCGAGCGGCTGGCGCGAGCAAAATTGTGGCCGTCGACCAGAAGCAATCGCGGCTCGAGCACGCCCTCGCTCTCGGCGCGACCCACGCCATCAACTCAGGCACCACACATGATGTCGCTCACTCTCTGCGAGCGATAACCGGGCGCGGTTGCGATGCGATTCTCGACACCACTGGTGCCGGTGATCTCCAGCGTGCGGCCGTTGGGGCCCTCGACGTGCTGGGCCAGCTCGGCATCGTTGGGGGCGGTGGCGAGCCTGGAGTCCCACTCGGGTCGCTCATGATTGGAGGCAAATCGGTGCGAGGCATAATTCAGGGCGACGCCTCGGGTACTCTCGGGCTTCAGCGCCTACTCGAGCTGCATGAGGCAGGCGTTTTCCCCTTCGAGCGACTCGTGCGAACGTACCCCTTTGAACGGGTCAATGACGCGCTCGAGGACTCGCTGAACGGCGAGACAGTGAAGCCAGTCCTAGTCTTCTCCCAATCCTAGTTCGACACTCCCCTGTCATCACCCGCTATAAGCGAGATGGGGGAACTGGATCTTGTCTGTGAGACTTGCTGCCTGAAAACCAGGCAACGGTTGCGGACTCGGGATGGATATAGCCGCACTCTACGGGAGGCGACTCAGGGTCCAGCTCTCGTCGGACTCCGCTTTGCCACAGGAGATGGCGCCCCTCTTAGGCTCCAGATGCTGGCCGCGCAAGCAAGGTGCAGAGTCGGCACTGCGCCCTGGCGCGCTGGGACAGAGGGCCAGAGCCAGCCCGGGTGGCCGTTTCCCGATGCACTACATTCACTCATGCTCAAGCCGCTCTCCGTTACATCCCCAGCGACCAGGTTGACCGGACCCGAAGTCAAGCCATCGCTGAGAAGCGCGTAGCGGCGCTGCACCGCTGGCCATCATCTGATACCGGTATCGCACACTATGTTGGCCCGGGTAGCAGTTGAGGTGTCGACCACGATCCGGATCACCGGGCATCGGGGCCAAACCCCGGTCTCAAGCTCCAAGACGTAGGTGCCGGGAGGGATGTGAAACAGGTACCTGCCGCGGCCATCCGACTTCGTCGAGGCCACCACATGCCCCGAGGTAGACCTGACCAGGATTGTCGTCTGCAGAGGCCGGTTCGGACAGGGATTGCCGGCCTGCTCCACTGGGCAGGTCGGTCCGGCCATCACCGTCCCTGACACGCTGCCATAAGCGGCAGCAGGGAGCTGGCCGCAGCCCAGGAGGAGAGCGCCGCCCGTCACGAGCGCCGCAGCTTGCCATCGAACACCTGGAATGACGTGGCTGATCACGTCATTCCAATTGAAGTGACTGTCCCTGAGCCGGGCTGCGTGGACTGCACCGGCTGGTCAGGTGCCCGGCTGCGTGGGGCTGTGGCCCTCAATCTCCTCCAAAGCATGGTCACAGCACTGACTCCGCCACTGCTCGGCCGGCAACTCGCCCGGTGATCAGGCAGCCGCCCAAAAAGGTGCCTTCAAGGGAGCGGTAGCCGTGCATTCCTGGTTCGCCAAAGCTGACAGTTCTTGCCAGCCGCGTCCCTCCCATGACCAGGTTCTCGCCTCGCGGCGACAGGAGGGGCGACTCGACCCGGGAGTC
>JAJZJU010000142.1 GCA_021809895.1 bacterium | reverse complement strand
CAGGAGGATGTCCAAGCGGCGCTGCACCGAGCGCGCGTCTCGAAGCATCGCCGTGGTGCGCTTTGCATCTGAGCCCAGATCTTCAGGTGCGGGCTTTACCGACTGCACCTCACTCACACTAACCGCTGGCAGCCTGGGCGGTGGCTGGGCTCGGCCGGCACCCACGGTGGGGAAGGGGCTCCCGAGCCCGACCTTGCCAGGCTCGCCTCTCGAATCCAAGGTGTGGCTGCGTAATGACGTGGACCACTTGACTCACGGCTACCTCAATGGGCGCACCGTAGGCCCGTTCGCGCCCGGCGGGAGGGAGCTCGCGCTCAACTGGTGGAGGATGTCCATGGCCTCCCCGACCAGCGCGTACGGTACGAGCAGGTGGTCGTGATGGTAGCCGGCGATAACGTTGCAGCTGATCCTCGCGTCGCCGAGAGCGGCGGCCACCGCCGCTGTGAGGCCAATGGCTTTGAGCTCCGAGCGCACCTGAAGAGTGATCCAGCCGGCGACGAAGTCATAGGGCAAGCCCGCTCGTTCGGCGTCCTGGCGGGAGAGCACCAAACTGAGACCTTCGGGCTCGAGGACGCTGGCAAGAACGGCATGGTCCGCGACCGGCTTCGCCTCATCAGCGACCACGAAGACGTACTGGCCGGGCCGCCGTCGCGGCGACAGCCCGGCCAGCAGCGATCCCAGGTCCGTGTCAGACTTCACGTCGATTGAGTCTCTCAGCCCGGCCACCGTCGTGCCCACCTGACCGAACGCCAATTACCTTCCGGACTGCGCAAGGGGCTCATCGCGGGCATCCCGCCCCGGTCACGTTATTCTGTCCCAGCTCCAAGGTCATGTGACCGACGGGGCGCATCCCGCAGCCAGGAGATGAGGAAGTGGGGCCAACCCAGCTAGAGGCTCTTCCGCCACTACCGCCGACGCGCAGGTGTGGCTGCGGTCAGCAGGTGCGCTCAAGCCACCTGGAGTACCTGGGGCGGGGCCAGTCAGTACCCATTTACACCTGTGGGGGATGTGGGCTTGCCTACCGTGGCACTCCCGGGTCCGCGTCGCAGAAGACGCTTCCCCGCTCCAGGAAACCGTTGCCGGACGGCGGTCATCCCGAGAATCCGGTGCTTGACCCGACCCTGGCGGCCAGGCTCAGAGAGCTGCTGGATCAGGGCTGAGCGCCACCCCCGGGGGTGCCCAGATTCCGATGTAGCGGTCCAGCCAGCGACCGGCTTCCTCGGCCACCTCCACGCGGTCGATGTCCACGCTCATGCCGTGGCCGCTGCGCTCGAAGCGGCGCAGCGCTCGCACCGAGGAGCCGGCCAGGGCCAGGATCTGATCTGCATTGGCGGGGTCGACCACACTGTCACGCCCCCCCTGCAGCACCAGCAGGGGCTGGACCACCGCCGCCAGCTCGTGGCGCACCTGCTTGCCCAGCCGCACCAGCTCCAGAATCGCCGCCGTGGGGCGTCGGGAGTAGCTGTGCAGCTCCCTGATCCCCTCCGTCCGGTAGAGGTCCACCTCTCCGGACGGGACCTCCCAGCGGATGAAGGCCTTCGCCACGGGCAGGACTCGCAGCCGCCAGTCCCGAATCCAAAGGAGCCCGGCCTGGGAGACGACCGCCTCCACCTCCGGTCTGGTTGCCGCCAGGTGCAGGGCCAGGGTCCCGCCCATGGATTGGCCGGCCACTCCCACGTGGGGACAGCGCTCCAGCAGCTGCTCGAGCGCCCGCTCAGCCGAGTGGATCCAGTCCCAGCGACCCGTTTCGGCCATCGCCTCGGGCGTGGTGCCGTGGCCCGCCAGCAAGGGCGCGTGGACCAGGAATCCGCGGTTGGCAAGCCATTCAGCAAGGAGCCGCATCTCCGGCGGAGTCCCGGCGAAGCCGTGCAGGAGCAGGACCCCCCGGGGTCCGTCGCCGAGCCAGTACGGCGCGGCGACCTCGGACGAGATATTCCCGCCGTGCCTAACTTTCATGAGCCGCCATCCGGGCAAGGTTATCCCAGGCTGATCGGCGGCGGGGCCGGGCTATAGACTCGGCCAATGGCAATCGATGGGGCCAATGGGCTGCCCCTGCGGGAGATCCTCGAGGAGATGCTGGCCCGCGTCGACCTCGGAGCCGATCGCAGCCGCGAGCTGGGTGACGCCCTGATGGAGGGAGCGCTCAGCCCCAGCCAAATGGGTGCCGTGCTGTCCCTCTGGCGCGCCAAGGGTGAGACGGTTGCCGAGCTGGTCGGACTTGTCAGCTCGATGATGTCCCACTGTGTCCGGGTGGAACTGGGTCGGGATGCGGTCGACACCTGTGGGACTGGTGGCGACCGCCTGGGCACGTTCAACATCTCGACCGCGGCGGCGATGGTGGTCGCTGGCGCCGGGCTCCCGGTCGCCAAGCACGGCAACCGGGCCGCCAGCAGCCGCTGTGGCAGCGCTGACGTGCTGGAGGCTCTGGGCGTGGTGATCGACCTCAACCCCGCGGGCGTGCGGGCGTGTGTGGAGGAGGCGGGGATGGGGTTCATGTTCGCGCCTTCCTATCACCCATCCATGCGCCATGTGGCAGCCCCCCGCCGCGAGCTCGGCATCCGGACCGTCTTCAACATTCTCGGCCCGCTCGCCAACCCGGCCCAGGTCCCCTACCAAGCTCTGGGAGTGTCCAGTCCCGTGCTCGCGGAGCAGATGGCTCGGGTCCTGGCGGGCCTCGGCCGGCGCCGCGCCGTCGTCTTCTCGGGGCCGGGTGGATTGGACGAACTGGGACTCGACGGTCTGTCGGTGATCTGGCAAGTGGCCGACGGCGAGGTGGTGGCGGGTGAGGTGAACCCATCCGAGCTGGGGCTGGAGCCCGCTCCGAGCTCGGCGCTGGTGGGAGGAGACGCTTCGGAGAACGCGGCCGCCCTGGTGCGGGTTCTGGAGGGCGAGAGGGGCCCGAAACGCGATGTGGTCCTGCTCAACGCCGCCGCCGCCCTGGTTGCCGGGGACCGAGCCCGTGATTTTGCCGAGGGCCTGGCCATGGCTCGCACGAGCCTGGACCAGGGAGCCGCCAGGCAGGTCCTCGGGCGGCTGGTGGCCACCTCACGTAAGGTGTCCTCGTGATCTCCGCGCCCCCTCGTGCCCGCCTCGGCCCACGCCTGCGATCCGTGCTACAGCTCTGCCCCGTCGAGGGGCCGGTCGCCGACATCGGCAGTGGGCACGGCCGGCTCGCCCACGAACTGGCCGGTCGGCTCCCCGCCGGGAGAGTCTTCGCCACCGAGGTTCGTCCGGGCCCAGTCGGCGAGCTCCGTCGGCTGCTGGGGGAGGCGACCCCGGTCACCATCCTGGAGGGCTGGGGCCTGCGGCCCCTGGCCGGACTGGGCTGCCGGGGGGCGGTCATCGCCGGAATGGGGGGGCGGACCATAGCCGCGATCCTCGAGGCCGACCCCGCACTCGTGGCCGAGATGGCCTGGATCTGTCTGCAACCGATGCAGCGGGTGGAGTGGCTCACCGACTGGATACGGCGCCAGAGTGATTGGTCGGTGCGCCGCACGGTCACCATGGAGCGTGGTCACGTCTACCATGCCTTCCGCCTGGATCGCCGGTGAGGCAGGCCGAGCTGCTCGCCGAGCTGGGAGAGTCGGAGAGCCGGCTCCGGTCCCTGGTGGAGGAGTCCGAGGCGATGGTCAGGCGGGCTGGCTCGGACGCTGTCCTGGAGCGCTTGCACAAGGAGCTAGAGGAAGCTGAGCAGGCTCTCAGGCAGGACACCTCGGCTCTGCGCCAGCTGGAGCTCGAATGTGCCAGCCTGCGCGACCGGGCCACCAGTCATGAGCGGGCCCTCTACGACGGCAGCGTCCGCAACCCGGCCGATCTGCAGCGCCGTCAGCATGAGCTCGACTCTCTGCGGGCCCAGGTCGATGTCCTGGAGGGGCGCCAGTTGGAGCAGATGGAGCTGGTGGAGAAGGACGAGGCGGGTCTGCGCCGGCTCCGATCCTCGCTGGAGGAGCGGAAGCAGCAGCTCGCCGACCTTCGCCAGCGTGACCAGCAGCGAGTCCCCAGCAAGGATGAGGAGATCGCCGTTGCGCAGGGCGAGATAGCTAGCCTTACCGCGCAGCTACCGGACTCGGCGCTGCTCACCTATCGACGCATCGCCAAGCGCCGCCAGCCAGCCGTGGCTCGAGTGGTCGGGGGCACCTGCAGCGGTTGCCGCCTGCCGCTGCCGCACCGGATCTTGGAGGAGCTGCGGGGCGATCAATTGGTCACCTGCGAGAACTGCGAGCGGATTCTGCTGCTGTGACCAGGGGCCAGGGCCGCCCAGCGCACTGGGTCCATGCCTACAGCGATGGAGCCTGCAGCGGCAACCCCGGACCCGGGGGTTGGGGCTTCCTCATCCAATGGGAGGAGGGGGTCGAGGAGGGGTCCGGTGGCGAGGCCTCGACCACCAACAACCGGATGGAGCTGGTGGCCGCCCGGGAGGCCATGGCCGCAT
>JAJZJU010000141.1 GCA_021809895.1 bacterium | reverse complement strand
CGAGAGCGCGACCTGGCGGAAGCCGCCCCCAGGCACGGAGGGCATGCACTGTCCCGAGCCTCCAAGACCAGAGTCTTGCTCCCTACCGATCTCCACACAGCGCTGGCCGCCGCCGTCGATGTCCGTCCCATGATGCAACGGGTTCTTGCCGCGAGCCTCGCTCTCATCGGGCAGGCCGATGGTGCGGCCCTGGAACTCGATGACGGCAAAGGGCATATGGTCTACGCCTGTGCTACGGGATCCTTGGGCCCGTTTGAGGGCTTGGCCATCCCTCGCAGCGGCAGCCTGTCCGGCCTCACTGTGGAATCCGGTATCACCCAGAAGTGCGACGACACAGAGCATGATCCGAGGGCGGATCACGAAGCATGCCTCCGAGTCGGCGCCAAGTCTATGATCTGCGTCCCGCTGCATCGGGAGGGCAGAGTCCGGGGAGCGCTCAAGGTCAGTTCGTCACGGCCGCATGAGTTCACCCAGAGTGACGTCCAGGTGCTCACCTCCCTGTCCGAGTTCCTGGGAACGGCCGTCTCAGGGTCGGCCGACCTCGTTAAAGCGACCGGGCAGCTACTGGGCAACCTGGGGTCCGGAGGACGAAGCCGAATCGGTGAGCGGGCGCTCCAGGTGGAGACCTTCATCGCCGATGTGGTGCGGCCCGGCATGGCCGACGGCGTGGCGGCCCGGCAGCGGATAGAGAGGGCTATTAGGAGAGGCGCCGTTCATGTGGTTGGCCAGCCGATCGTCAATATTCAGACCGGACAGGTGGTGGGGGTCGAAGCCCTCGCCCGATTTCCGAAGCGCCCGTACCGGACTCCCGACCTGTGGTTTGCTGAGGCACACGCGGTCGGGTTGGGCGTTGATTTGGAGCTGCTTGCCATCCGGTCGGCGCTGTCCGTCCTGGACCGTCTTCCAACCCAGATGTACCTGGCTGTCAACGCTGGACCGCTGACCATCTGCGATGAGCGCCTCACCAGCCTGTTGGTCGCCACCCAGCCCGATCGGATCGTCCTCGAGCTGACCGAACACACAGCAGTGGGGGATTACGCCCCCCTGCTGTCCTCGCTGACTCGGTTGCGTCGTGCGGGCGTTCGCCTGGCGGTGGACGATACCGGATCGGGGATCTCAAGCCTCGCCCATGTGCTGAGATTGGCTCCGGACGTGGTCAAGCTCGACCGAGCTCTGACCATGGGCATCGATCAAGATCCAGCGCGGCGGTCCCTAGGGGCGGCATTGGTCAGCTTTGCCGGTGACATACAGGCGAAGGTCGTAGCGGAGGGCGTCGAGACGCCATCCGAACTGGACACCCTGCGGCGCCTCGGCATCACCTTGGTGCAGGGCTACTACCTGGCACGCCCGGCCCCCGTCCAGCTACTCCAGTGCCTGCTGCGAACTCCACCGCGCTGGGGCCCCATGCTATTGCAAGGCAACCACCTGTCGGGCCCAGCGGGACTTTCCGCGATTTGACGGGCGAAGTGGCTGAATGGAACGGGTGCTGCTCTATTCCTAGAGACGTGATTCGGCCCCCGGATCGAGCTGGGAAGGTAGTGTGCCTGGTGGATTCGGAGCTGCTCGCGGAGGATGTGGACCCAGGGCCGGTGGGTCGCCCATCAGCGGCCCGGTAGAAGCGACCGTCGTTCACTGTCACGTAGCCGGCGTCGGCACTGCCGGCGGCGGTGCTCACCGAGACGCGGGCGCGAGCAGGTCGGCGGTCGGGCCAGATCAGAAGAGTGGCAGGGCGCGCTCGCCTCGCTTGGGTGGTACTCGCTGCCACGCTATCTGCTTGTCCTCGATGGCCGGTGCGATCTCTGGCGCCGCCCGAATCCCGAGGACGACGGGCACCGTCTGCACGCCGGTCAGGGCTAGTTGCGCTGCTCGCCGCTGGGCCCGTTCAACGTCGCGAGCCTGAGCGGTGACCGACGCTTCAACCACGCAGTAGACGGGCGAGTCGTTCGGACCCTGATCCCAGAGGAACACCCCATTGGCCCGGCGCACATCGCGGGCAGCTTGGGGAGTGACGCGCCCCTCTGAGATCGCCTTGGAAAGGTGCGCGGTCAGCTCCTCTCCGGTCAGCGGACGGACCGTTCCGAAGGCTGCGCCGACCGCTTCCTCGACTCCATCTGGAGACGCGAGCACCTCGCGCTCATAGTCCGCCCCCAGGAGACTGCTCACCTCGCCTCCCATCACATCCACGCGGGCTATAAGCCGCGCCAGAGTGTCCTCGGTCTGCGCCTGCGCCTCTGTGAGCTGGTCCATCCGACTGGCGAGCTGGTCCATCCGGGCGGTGAGCTGGTCTATCCGGGCGGTGAGCTGGTCCATCCGACTGGCGAGCCCCGCCAGGGCGATTCCCACCTCTGCAAAGAGGGCGTCGGTGTGCGCCGCGAGCCTTTCCACCTGCCCCGGCAGGGCCAACAGGTCCTCGGTGAGCACCTCGCGTCGGATGGCGTCGCGTGCGGCCGGGTCCGACTTCAGCGCCGCGAGCAGGGCGTCCAGATCAACGGTCATGGCGAGAATATACCCCGAAATCAGGCTGGCCCAGGCGCGCTCCCATCGTCCAGGTTCGTGGCCGCCATTGATCCATGTCCGTCGACACCCAAGAGCCTGGCCCGTTGGAAGTGGTGCCAGTGGCTGTGGATCAGCACCTTCCGCTCGCCGGGGTCCGAGAGGGGCGCTGCCCGATGGAAAGAGGGCGGTCCCTACCGCGACGTCGTCATCACCTCGGATTGACCTCTTGCGACGCCGACGACGCGCTTGGCCTCAAGGTCTCGTTTCAGGCACGGCGTACAGACTGAAGCCGAGCGCCGCTGCTGCGGTGGCCTGGGCGGCATCGCGGGTGAGTAGGATGATCTCCTCCTTGCTGACCTCAGCCAGGAGTTGGGCTGCCGCCAAATGCAGAGCGTCGAGAGTCCGCACCGTCGTCTTGAGGACTAGCTCCCGGGCCCGGCCGATCGTGGCCTGGGTGAGAGGGACCACCGCAAGCGGCCCCGTGGCGGCAGTGTGGGCTCGGTAAGCGTCCAGGCGCTCGGATACCCCGTCATCGTCGATGCGACCATCCCTACGGGCGCGCCGGAGCAGGCTCGCCAACTCGACATCGGCCAGCTCGCAGATGACCACGGGATCAGCGCCATGAAAGACCAAGTCTTGGATCCAACCAGCGTCCGCCTCATCGCCAAGGTAGACACTGCCCAGAGCGCTGGTGTCCGCGAAAATGATCAGCTCTCGTCTCGCTCCTCACTCACCACTCGGCTGGCATAGCCGGCAGGTGTGCTGACCACCGTCTTGAGGGCCAGGTCGGCCAGTGAGCTAGCCCGTCGGGCTTGTCCCGCACGTTCCATAAGGCGGCCATCAGCCACCGCCGCCGCCTTCCACATCTGACGGGAGGAAGGGGGGGCTCCCACCACAACGCGTAGAAGACGGTTCATATACGCATTCACCGACTCACCCGACCGCAGGGCCTGGCACTTGAGCGCCTCAGCAATCTCGTCGTCGACTCGGGTGATGATCTGCTTCACAGATTGCACGATACCAAAAAAGAGAATGTGATAGCAGTCCATGGGCATGCCGACCGGCTCTCACCAAGGGGGGTGGCGAGCTCTCCACAAACCCAGCGTCGCCTCGGGCAACAGCCGCCAGCCCCGAACCCCTCAGAACCCGCGCTCCCGCCTGCCTGTCCGCGCGCGCTCTTAGACCTCGACGACCCGTAGAGAAGGAGCGAGGCGGCGCACATCGGCCGCGTCCGAGGTTATGACGACATCACCGCGCTCTGTGGCGACCAGTGCCACCTGCCCGTCGACCACCTTGACCAGTGCGCTGGTGTCCGCGTAGACGATCAGCGCCGCTGCTCCAGTACGAAATCGACCGCGGTCTTCGCCCCTCGGGTCATCGCCACCGGCCCCTCGACACCCAGCAGCGGTGCTCGGTATTCGATGCCGCCGCTCTCCACGAGGGCGGCGATGGGCGGCGGGACACCACCGGGGTCATACGCGACGATCCGAGCTACGGGTCGACCCCGGTCGGTCACCACCACCTCCTCTCCCCTGCTCGCCCGCTTGATCGCCCGGCTCAGCTCCCCGCCCTTGAGGGCCCGCACTCCCACCTCCATTGTGGCCTCACCCTAGCACTCTTGGGGCCACCATCTATATGGGTTCCCAGCGCAACAATCACGGCCCGCTCGGCGTCCGAGACACGCAGCCGGGTGCGGATCCTCATCGTGGTGACGCAAGGCGCCTGCACCACAGGCCCGATCGGGTGGCGCACCCGGCTGCTCACTTGGTCACTCCGGCTGCTGGCTGTGCCAAGGCTTGTGGCCCCACGTCGTGCTTGGCACAATTGAGCGCCTTCAGCGCCCGCTTCCTCGCCGACCGCTTGCCGTACAGACGGGCGCAGAAACTGGTCAGCACCTCCACCATGTCCCGGACCAGGTCGTCCTCCACCTCACCCTCGTCGAGAACCACCAGCTGGCGCCCATGGGCGAGCA
>JAJZJU010000140.1 GCA_021809895.1 bacterium | reverse complement strand
GACCTCTGTCTTAGGACAGGCGAACTACGCCGGAGTGCACGGGGTATCTGTGGACCAAGGTGCGGCGTGTGTGATCGCCAGGCGCGCCTTGGGCTTCTCGAGCAGGCTTCGTCCTGCCGTGGCACGGACGCTCCCAGGTGCGAAGCGCCCGTCAAGGATCGGTCGCAATACCGGTCGGCACACGCATCAACTCCGCCGGGCGGCGAAGGCGATGGGGAAGCGCCGTTCCACCTGGGATCGTGGTGGGTTGTGCCTGAGAGGGCACTCGGCTCCAGCGTTGGGGCCTCCAGGCAGGGGTGAGAGCCGGGCTCTCACCCCTGCCCGCTGCTCACCCCGCCACCCGACTGATGGGGCAACCCGTCACCCAAGTGGCTCCCATGCTCCTACGCCGCTACGGGGGCGACAACCCAGCCGCACATGCCTGGGCGAACAGATTCCCGTCTTGGCCGACGTTGGCCAACTTGGGAAGTAACGGTTGATGACCTACGTGCTCGGCCCCGACCACCTGCCCAAGCTGTCAGCGCCGATCCTCATGGTGGCGGGCATCACCGAGCTCCTGGTCGGCCTGCTCGCCTTCTGGGCCGACCGCTGGAGCCGCAAGCTCACCATCTTGGTCGGCTACCTGGGCTGTCTGGCGGTGAGTGTGGCCATCGCCGTGCTGGCCCCTGCCTGGCGGGGCTCGATACCTGTCTTCTTCTCCCTTCTGGTCGTCCTCAACATCTTCTTGGGGATCGAGTTCCTGGCCAGCACGACGCTGCAGGGCGAGGTGTGGGAGACCAGGCGGCGCGGCACCTACACGGCCGTGGTCCGGTTTGTCAGCGTGGGCCTCTACATCGCCACCATCTACCTCACCCAGGGGCTCAGCCTGCAGTCGTTCACCTGGTTCGCGGTGGCGGTCTGGGTGATCGGGGTGGCCGGGGCCGCAGCCTGGTTCTGGCGCGGTGCCGAAACCGGCCAGGGAGCGGGTCTCGACGCCGCCGCCGGCGCCGCCGGGCTGTGACCGGCGGCCACCAAGGAAGAGACGGCCCGCTCCGCGCCGGGCTCAGCCCGCCGTGATCCCAGCCACGAACAGGGCCCGAAAGCGCTCCACGTCGAGCTGGTCCAGGTAGCGGACCATCCGCCAACCAGGCTCGGGGGACGGCGAGGCCGGGTCGGTGCGCAGGTCGCAGACCGTGGCTCCCCTGGTCGCCAGGCCGCGCAGCTCGACCTGGGTCGGCAGCGTCCGGTAGGTGGCGAGGTCGGGGTCGAGCACCAGGGCCAGGGCCAGGGGGTCGTGGAGGGGGCAGGTGCGGCCGGGAAGCCACTGCTGGTACACCGTCAGGTAGTGGTCCAGGATGGCCCAGGCGAAGCGCGCCCGCTCGCCGGTAGCACCCTGGATGGCTTCCAGGTCCGTGGGAGTCAGCAACGCCTGCATGGTGGCGTCCAGGGTCACCAACGTGACCTTCCAGTCGGCTTCGATGACCAGCTGGGCGGCTTCCGGATCGTGCCAGATGTTGGCCTCGGCGGTGGGGCTCACGTTGCCCGCGACCCCCACCGCGCCGCCCATGATGATCACCTCGGGGATGAGGCGAGCGAGCTCGGGATCGAGCAAGAGAGCCAGGGCCAGGTTGGTGAGGGGCCCGATCGCGACCAGGGTGAACTCCCCCGGGCGCGCGTGCGCCAGGCGCACGATCTGCTCCGCCGCCGAGCCCTCGCCGACCGGCCGCCTGGGGCTGGGCTGATTGGTGTTGCCGAGCCCGTCTTGGCCGTGAACGTGCTCCGCGGTCAGCAGCGGCTGGGCCAGCGGGCGGGCCGCTCCCACGCAGACCGGCACGTCTTCCGCGCCGGCGATCTCCAGCACTCGCAGGGTGTTGCGGGCCCCGATCGGAGCCGGCACGTTGCCGTGCACAGAGCCCACCGCCAGGACCTCACCGCCGCGAGCGGTGAAGTCGAGGATTGCCAACGCGTCATCGATTCCGGTGTCGCAGTCGAGCAGTATCGGCCTGGCTGTCATGGCTCTCCTGGTGGCTTACGGAGCTGGGCTGGAAGCGCTCCTCGGTGGACTTGAAGATGGCTGGTCACGGCTGGCGGTCCCGCACCTGGATCGACTCAAGGCCCCGGAGCACGAACCGGGGCTTCCAGCGGGGCTCGGAGACCAGCTCCAGCCCCGGCATCCGTTCCAGCATCTGCCGGAAAAGGATGTCGAACTCGAGCTTTGCCAAAGGGGCGCCCAGGCAGTAGTGAATGCCCGCTCCGAACGACAGATACGGGTTGGGATGGCGGTCGAGGACGATCCTGTCCGGTTCCGGGAATGCGCGATGGTCCCGGTTGGCGGCGGCGAACAGCAACGCCACCTCCTGTCCCCTGGGAATCACCACTCCCTCGACCTTGACCTCCTCCAGCACCCAGCGCTCGAAGATGGGGGCGGGGGTGTCGAAGCGCAACAGCTCCTCGATCGCGGTGGGCGCGAGCTCTGGCCGCCGGCGCAGCTCCCGCAACGCCAAGGGGTTGCGGAAGAGAGCCCACCAGGAGTTGGCGGCTCCGTTCACGGAGGCCTCATGCCCGGCATTCAGCAGCAGAACGACGGTGGCGACAAGTTCGTCCTCGCTGAGCCGGTCGCCGGACTCGGCAGCCAGGACCAGCTCCCCGAGGAGGTCGTGGGCCGGTTGCCCCTGGCGCGCGTGCAGCAGTTCTCTCAGGTAGGCGCTGAACTCGGCGCTGGCCCGGGTGGCCCGGCGCTGGTACTCCAGGGAGGGATTCAGCTCGAACATCAGGGTGATGTCCGCGGACCACGGCCGCAACAGGTGTCTGTCTGCATCGGGGATCCCCAGCATGTCGGCGATGACGGTGACCGGAAGGTCCTCGATGAGGTCGGCGATGAGGTCGAATTCCCCCAGCTGCTTGGCGCGGTCTATGAGGGTGGCCACGACCACCTCGATCCGGGGTCGCATCGCCTCCACCGCCCTGGGGGTGAAGGCACGCAGCACCAGGTTTCTGAGCCTGGTGTGGTCAGGTGGCTCGCGATCGATGAGCTGAGGCCAGAGCAGTTGCCAGAAGGGCGCCTGCCACTCCGGTGGCGCCGTCCTCCCCCACTCCTCGTGGCTTGCGCGATGCAGATATGAGCGCCCCAGCCGGCGGTCACGAAGCAGAGAGTTGACATCGCGGTGGCGGGAGATGAGCCACTGGTTGGTCTGCTGGTCGAAGACGACCGGGAACCCCTCCCGCAACCTGGCCAGCGCGGGATATGGGTCGGAGATGAAATCAGGGTCGTCTGGGCGGTAGCCGAGGGCGGCCGGGGGCGTGCGGTTCGAGGTGATCATGGGCCTCAATGGCAGGTGAGGGGCGCTTGGAGGGTGGCGGACGCTCCCCCGGCGCAGGTGCAAGTCTATCTGCACCCGGCTTGGGTCAGGTTCCAGACTGGACCTCCGCACATCCGGCTCTGAGCCGCTGGTCAAGGAGTGGGCGCTCGTCGAGCCGGTACAGGTCTTGGCGGGAGAGATCCCAACCAGGAATTGGCCACCGGTTGGTGTCCTCCACCAGGCGCTGGAGGGCGTCCCCGACGAGGGCGTGATCGCCGCCCGCCGCTTCCACCGCGGTCCGAGCCAGCGTGGAGATCTCCGACACGACACGGGATGCGGCTGGTTCGGGAGTCGGCTTGAAGGTCGCGGGAGGCAGGATCACGGTGCCATGCTGTCGCGCCATCTCCTCGTAGGCTGGATTCAGTTGCTGCCTCGGCCAGCCTGGATTGGTGGCCCAGGGCTGCAACCGCAGAAGCACCACCGCTCGGGGCACTCCCCCGTAGAACGAGAACGCGTGCCTGTGTGCTGCGACCCAAGTCGCCACCGTGCGCTCACTGGGAGCCTCCGCGAAGAGGTATCCGCTAGTCCCCAGCATGGCCACGAAGATGCAGCAGCGGGGAGAGCTCGGGTCGAGGGGAGTGACGGGATAGTCCCAGAAGTCGACCAGCATCCACTCACCGGCGCGGCAATCCAACTGCAGGAAGGCGGGCTGCTGGTCTAGCCACGAGCGATAACCCCTGCAGAAGGAGCTGTACCCCATACCCGTCATTAGGGCCCCGCGGTATGCCCTCCACTGCTCGAGCCGACTAGATCCCCGACGGCGCCGAAGCTCCCGATGAACCCCCACCCAGTCTGGAGCCGCGGGCGCTGCCGGTATCAGTGCGTCCGACCCCACGGCCAGGACGGGAAGCGCCTCTCTGTAGCCTCCCACCGGCAGATCTGTGCGCAAACGGCTGAGACGATCCCGGAGTGTCGAGCGGGGGATCCTCAGCCGACGTGAGATCTGTCGTTGGCTCAGGCCGTCTTGGTGGAGGCGAATTGCCTCATCCAGCAGCCGATCCGCAGATGCCACTTGTGGCGCGATCACCGGTGGCCCGAGCGAAGGCGACCGTTCCTGCTGAGTGCCCATAAGACACCCGGTCGGGACGAGCGGTCTTTCCCGACCTGGACGCTGCCCAAGGTTGCCGTCGCCGTTTCGGGTCTTGCGCCACGTGGGTGGCTGCCCTCACGC
>JAJZJU010000139.1:1747-4582 GCA_021809895.1 bacterium | reverse complement strand
TCATCAGGACTGCGATGACGGTGAGGGTTATCCCCAGCCGCATATTGCCGCCGGCGCTCTTGCGTTGCACTAACCTTCCTCCGTCGATGGACCGGACCCCATATTAAGGCCCCTTGCGGGTCCGGGATTGGGCACGGCCTGATCTGCTCCGACCGCCCCCACCTTGGAGTCCGCCCCGGTGAGCCAGCCCATGGTGGCCAGCACCACCATCGACACCCAGATCGCGGCCGCCAGGGCGATGTGGAGGTCCTGGAGCGCGTCGGGAGCCGCCAGCGTGGCGACCAAGCCGCCGACCGCAATCTGCGCCAGCAGCAGGACAGCCGCCACGTCCGCGATCACCCGCGCCCCGGCCACGGCGCGCCAGCGCCGAGCGACATGCATCACGAAAAGGACGATGAATATTGAGACGATCAGGACGGTGAAGCGATGCGCGTACTGGATCGCGACCAGCGGAGCGGCGATTCCGTGGGCGGCGCAGAAGGGCCAGGATGGACAGGCATAGGTCGCCCCTCCGTCCACGACCATGGAGCCGGAGATGAGCAGCACAAATGTGAGCCCCACAGTCGAGTAGCCGAGGCCACCCAGCCGGCGACCGGAGACGGGCCTTCGAGCCACAAAGACCGCCGCCACGGTGACCCAGGTCACGGCCAGCACGATCAGCCCGAAGAGCAGGTGCAGAGCGACGGTGAAAGGGGCGTTGTGGGTGACCACGGTGATGGCGCCGAGGGCGATCTGGATCGCTATCACACCGAGCGCCGCCAGCGCCGGCACCAGGATGGAACGCTGGTCGCGGGCCAGCCGCCAGGCTGCGATGGCGGTCAGCACCACCAGCACAGTGACCAGAGCCACCACGTAGCGGTGGGACTGCTCCAGCAGGGCGTGGAAGCGATCTATCGGCCCCAACTGGCCGTAGCAGAGCGGCCAGCCAGGGCAGCCCATGCCGGATTCGGTGACCCTGACGGTGCTCCCGAGGATGATCAGGAAGTACGTGATCACCCCGGTCGCCAGCGCCAGGGCCGCCAGAATCGCGGGGGGCCGGCGTCCGCTTCCGGACGGCGCGGCCGTGCTCACGGCAGGACGGCGCCAGGTGGGTTGGTCGGGTTGCCCGCCAGCCGGAAGTCCCTAAGCGGACGGTTGCTCTCAATGGAGGGAAGCTTCTTGGTGAAGTTCTCTGGCGGGGGCGGGGACGAGGCGAACCACTCCAGGGAGTTGCCCTCCCACGGATCATTGACAGCGTTCTTGGGGCCGTGCAAAGAGATGGCGACGTTGTAGAGGAAGATCAACACCGCGATCGCGATGATGTAGGAGCCAATCGTCTCCAACAAATTGAGCGGACCCCAACCGCTGGCGGCGCTGTAGGTGGCGATCCGGCGGGGCATACCCATCACGCCCAAAAAGTGCATGGGCATGAAGGTCAGGTTGAAGCCGATGAGCAGGAGCCAGAAGTGCCACTTGCCCAAGCGCTCGTTGAGATAGCGCCCGAACATCTTGGGCCACCAGTAGTAGAGACCGGCGAAGACCGCGAACAGGGAGCCACCGACCAGCACATAGTGGATGTGGGCGACCACCCAGTAGGTTCCATTCAGCTCGTAATCGATGCCCAAGGAGGCGAGGAACACGCCGTCGAGCCCACCGATCATGAACATCAGGATGAACCCGACCGCGAACAGCATCGCCGAGGTGTAGCGAATCGAGCCCCCCCACAACGTGCCCAGCCAGTTGAAGATCTTCACCCCGGTGGGGACCGCGATCACCATCGTCGCCGCCATGAAGAAGATCTGCACCGGCAGCGGCAGGCCCACCGTGAACATGTGGTGCCCGAAGACCATGAAGCCCAGGACGCCGATGGCGGCCATCGACATCGCCATGGCGCGATAGCCGAAGATCGGCTTGCGGGTGAAGACCGGCAGAATCTCAGAGATCACGCCGAACCCGGGCAGGACCATGATGTACACCGCCGGGTGCGAGTAGAACCAGAAGATGAGCTGGTAGAGGATCACGTTGCCCCCGTGGGCGGGATTGAAGAAGTTGGTGCCCAACTGGCGGTCCATCAGGACCATCGCCAAGGCCGCCGCCAGGAACGGGGAGGCGAGCAGGACCAGGGCCGAGGTGACCTCGATCGCCCAGACGAAAAGGGGTAGACGGAACCAGGTCATTCCGGGAGCGCGCATGCGGTGGATCGTGACCAGGAAGTTGACCGCACCCATTACCGAGGCAATGCCCACGATGTGCAGGCCCAGGATCCAGAGGTCCTGGCCCACCTGGGGCGAGTACAGCTTCTCGGTGAGGGGCACGTAGCCGGTCCAGCCGGCGGCGGCGCTGCCACCGAAGAAGAAGCCGCTGTACATCACCAGACCGCCGAGCGGGATCAGCCAGAACGCAAACGCGTTGATGCGCGGGAAGGCCATGTCCTTGGCCCCGATCATGAGCGGCAACATGAAGTTGCCGAAGGCGCTCCAGACCGGGACCGCGAACAGGAAGATCATGGTGGTCCCGTGCATCGTGAACAGCTGGTTGTATTGCGACGCTGTCAAGAGGTCGTTGTTGGGCGCCGCCAGCTGAGTTCGCATCAGCAGCGCCATCAGCCCGCCAACCAGGAAGAAGGCCATGGTGGCCCACAGGTAGAGCAGTCCGATCCGCTTGTGATCAACGGTGGTGATCCAATCCCAGACGGTCTGGTAACCGCGATAGGTCGGTCGGCTCAGAGGCAGTTCGGCTGTTGCCATGAGTGGTTGTCCCTCGTCAGGTGGAAAGGTGCTGGACGTAGCTCTGGTACTGCGCCAAGGTGACGACCTTGACCGTGATCAGCATCTGGTCGTGCCCGACCCCGCAGAA
>JAJZJU010000139.1:0-1647 GCA_021809895.1 bacterium | reverse complement strand
GCTGCCTTGCCGCCGATCCAGCTCCGCCCCGACTTCAACCTTTCCTCCCAGACGGACCGGGCGGTCCATGACGGACCAGAGTGCCCTCCACCAGCCGCTGCGGGGGAGTATGCCCGGGCGCCGATCTCAGTGTCAATCTTGATTTGGGCCGCCGATCCAGCCCAGGGCCCTGGCTAAGATGGTTCGGTAGTCACAGGGGCGCAGAGACCAAGGGGGATGTTCATGGCCACAGGTACCGCGACGGACCCGCTCGGAGTCAGGCTGACCCTCGGCCCCGGGGGTCCGGTCTACTACAGTCTCGCCCGGCTCCAAGAGCAGGGGCTGGCCGAGCCTGCGGCCCTGCCGGTGACGGTCCGGGTATGGCTGGAGATGCTGCTTCGGCAGGCTGGGTCTGAGCATGTGAGTCCGGAGGACGCCCTGCTTTTGGCGCGTTGGAACCCGGGCCAGGCGTCCGACCAGGAACTCCCATTCTTCCCTTCCAGGGTGCTGCTCCAGGACTTCACCGGCGTGCCTGCGGTAGTGGACCTGGCCTCAATGCGTTCTGCCATGCTCGCCCGCGGAGGCGACCCTGAGCGGATTGACCCCTTGGTGGACGCCGACCTGGTCATCGACCACTCGGTTCAGGTCGACGCTTTTGGCAGCCCCCGCGCCTACAACGTCAACTTGGAGCGCGAGTACGAGCGCAACTCTGAGCGCTACAGCCTGTTGCGTTGGGCCCAGCAGGCCTTTCGTGGCTTCCGGGTCGTGCCCCCGGGGATGGGGATCGTCCACCAAGTCAACCTGGAATACCTCGCCAAGGTGGTTGCTCTGAAGTCAATGGACGGCGAGCAGGTCGCGGTGCCGGACACCCTGGTCGGCACCGACTCCCACACCACCATGGTCAACTCCATGGGGGTGCTGGGTTGGGGTGTGGGAGGGATAGAGGCCGAGGCGGCGATGCTGGGCCAGCCCATGCTTCTGGGGATGCCCACCGTGGTCGGAGTCCACTTCAAAGGGCGCCTGCCCGCGGGGGTCACCGCCACCGATCTGGTGCTGCGGGTAACCCAGTGGTTGCGGGCGCACGGGGTGGTCAACAAGTTCGTCGAATTCGCTGGGGACGGCCTGGACAGTCTGTCGCTGGCGGACCGCGCCACCCTCTCCAACATGGCCCCCGAGTACGGCGCCACCGCGGCCCTCTTCCCGGTCGACAGGACGGTGCTCGAATACCTGCGCACGACCGGAAGAAGTCCGGAGCAGATAGCGCTGGTCGAGGACTACACCAGAGCCCAGGGGCTCTTCCGAGAGACCGGGGATCCGCTGCCCACGTTCAGCGAGCTGCTGGAACTCGACCTTGACTCGATCGAGCCGAGCGTGGCCGGTCCAAAGCGCCCCCAGGACCGGGTGGCGCTGGCCGACACCGAGCAGAGCTTCACCTCCAGTTTTGCCACCCAAAACGCTGGAGAGACGCGCCCCGGCCATCCGGTGCTGGAGGACGGCTCGGTGGTGATCGCCGCGATCACATCCTGCACCAACACCTCGAACCCGGGGGTCATGGTGGCCGCGGGCCTGCTCGCCCAGAAGGCAGTGGCCAGGGGCCTGCGCTCCCCGTCTTTCGTGAAGACCAGCATGGCTCCCGGCTCCAGGGTGGTCACGGACTACCTGGGCCAG
>JAJZJU010000138.1 GCA_021809895.1 bacterium | reverse complement strand
TGCTCTTGGACGTTTCGGACGCCGATGACGGTTCGAATCGTGAACCGCGGGATGAAGATATGCGCGAGCGGGCCAATGGAAGCTGCGTAGACCAGTGTGCCAATCCCGATGTCACCACCCAGCAGCCATCCGATCAGGAGCACGGTGGCCTCGATGCCGGTACGCACGACGCGGAGCGAGTGCCCCCGGGCGGCTATGCCGACCATGAGGCCGTCCCGCGGCCCTGGCCCCAGGCCAGCACCGATGTAGCACCCGGTCGCCGCCCCATTCAGGAGGACGCCACCTGCCATCGCTATGACGCGCAGAGAGACGGCCTGTGGCGCGGGTACCAATGCGAGGGTCAGGTCCATCACCGACCCGATCACGACCACGTTGCTGAGCGTGCCCAATCCTGGGCATTGACGCAGGGGCACCCACAGGCCCAACACGCCGATCCCGACCAGGATGGACCAGGTCCCGATGGGGATGCCGCTATGGTGAGCGAGCCCCTGCTGAAACACGTCCCATGGGTCCAGGCCGAGGCGACCCAAGACGAGGAGGGAGTCGCTCAGTCCATAGAGGATGAGACCGCCGTAGAGCTGTACCAGCCGCCGCCCGAGGGCATCTCTCGGGACCGGTGCGACCAAACGGAGTAGGTGCTGGCGGCTATGGACGCGCAGCCGGGGCCGTGGTCGGCAGTGCTCAGATGAACCCATACGGCTATCATGGGTAAATGTGGATATCTAAACAAGGGCCACTTGCGTTGTAATGGCCTTTACCAACCATGCCATCAGTTCATCGCAGATGGTAGGACTTCTCGGAGATTGGCGGGTTGGCTCGGGACCGGGACCCATCTATGTCCGCTTGGCCCTGGCACTGCGAGCCCTAGTGCTGGACGCCCGGGTCACAACGCCCTGCCGCCTGCCGGCCGAGCGGCCCCTGGCCGTGGCGCTGGGCGTAAGCCGGACGACGACCACGACCGCTTACCAGCTCCTGCGAGAGCAGGGGTTCATTCACAGTCGGCCGGGAGGAGGGAGCTGGACCGCCCTGCCTCCCGGGCGGCAGCGTCGAGGCGCACCTTGGGGACCGGCCGTTCCCGAGGAGGCTGGTTGGCTGGACTTGGCTCTGGCCGCACCAGTGGGCGACGATGAGGTCATGGCGGCGGTGGCAGAGGCGACCGGCCAGCTCGGTGCGCACCTCGGAGGCCATGGCTACGAGCCACGCGGCCTGGCAATTCTGCGAGAGGCTATCGCCCGCCGCTACGAATCGCGGGGTCTCCCCACCTCTGCAGACCAGATCCTGGTTACCAATGGGGCCCAGCAGGCCATCGATTTGGTGGTCCGGGCCCTGGTCAGCCCACTTGACCCGGTAATGGTCGAATGCCCGACCTACCCAAATGCCCTGGATGTCCTAGCCCGGGCTCGGGTGGTAACGGTGGGCATCTCCACCACCGGGTGGAACCCCGATCTGGCGATCTCGGCTCTGCGCCAAACCCTGCCTCGGCTGGCCTACCTGATTCCCGACTTCCACAATCCGACTGGCCACCTGATGCCCGCTGACTGCCGGCTGGCGATCGCCGAGGCAGCTGCCGCGTCGGGGACCCACTTGGTGATAGATGAGACCTTCGCTGAACTCGCTCTGGACGCCGTTGATGTCCCTCCTCCTTTCGCTTGTTACGACGCTGGCGGACAGGTGATATCGGTTGGCTCAATGAGCAAGGCCTACTGGGCTGGCCTGCGGATCGGCTGGATTCGAACCACGGCAAGTCTCTTGTCCCGGTTCCAAGCGGTGCGCGCGACACTGGACATCGCCAGTCCGGTCTTCGAGCAACTGCTCGCTGCATGGCTGCTCGACAACGGACATGGGCTCCTGACTCGACGCCGCGCAGCCCTGGCCAGCGGCCGGAACATCCTGATGAGGGAACTGAGAGACCACTTTCGCGACTGGCGGTTTGGGGTGCCGACGGGCGGGCTGTCACTGTGGGTCGACTTGGGCGCACCGGTGAGCACCGCGTTAGCCCAAGCCGCCGAGGGTCACCGACTTCGCCTAGCTGCCGGGCCCCGCTTCGGACCCAACGGGACCCTGGAGCGCAATCTACGCCTGCCCTACATCCTGGGCGAGGAAGACATGGTCGAGGCGGTACGCCGTCTGGAAGCTGCCAAGGCTGACCTGGAGGCTGGATGGACACCCGGCGGGAAGGTGATTCCGATAGCCTGAGGTCCAGACATCAGGGCCCACCGAGAACGGGGCATAGGCGCCCGGAAGCGAATGATCCGTCGCTGTGATGGCGACCACTTGGCGCTCGAGCGTCAGTGCCGCGGTGGCGACCATTGACCCGATGCGCTCTCGTCCCTTTGGGGACTTCACGTTGCAAGCGCTGCGTCGCTCGATGAGCGAGTGGGATGGGTCAAGGGCCAACGGAGTCCGCGAGTGTCAGCCCGAAGGAGGTAAAGAGCGCCGCCGCTCCCTTCTTGGTGACCTGCAAGGCCCGGCCGGCCGGCTCGTGACAAAGCCAGCCCTCCTGGACCATCATGGTCAACAACTGCGACGGCAACGCCCCGGCCAGGTGGGGCCTCCGCTCCGTCCAATCCAGACAGGACCTGGCGAACGCTCGACGGCTCTGCTCCAGGGGCTCGGTCGCGATGCCGAGCCGACCCACCAGCTCTCGCCCGGTCGCGGTGAGCCGGTGGTCGCGCTCATCTATCGGTTCCAGAGCTTTCATCGCCAGCAATGCCTCGGCCACAGCGACTCCAAGTCGCCCGGCCAGATGGTCGTAGCAGGTCCTGGCCCCGGCCAAGGCACTCGCGGTGCGGCTCTGGCGCAATGATCGCACCGGCACCGGCGGGGCCAGAAGAGCGAGCGCCTCCAGCGCTGAGGCAACTCGGGCCCCGGAGAGCCGGTGGTAGCGGTGACGCCCCTGGGCGACGACCTGGAGAAGGCCCGCATTCACCAGCTTGTGAAGGTGCCCGGTCGCGGTGGCGGGAGAGATGTCAGCAAGCCGGGCCAGTTCGCCCGCCGGCAGAGCACTTCCCCCCAACAGGGCATTCAACATGGTGCACCGAGCCGGATCCCCGATCAGGGCGGCGATCGAAGCTACGTCAACGTCGAAGACACTTGCGCTCGGCACCTTGAGATTTTCTCGCAACGATGGTTTGGTCGCCAGCAAATACTGGCGGCGGTAGCATCGACTGCATGATTGCTGACAAGACCACGATGCCTACACCCACGATCACGGATGGCCGTGACCCGGCCGAGCTGATCACAACTGCCATCGACGAGGTCCTGCACCTGGCGGCCACGTGGCTGGCCTGGGACGGGCGCCCGGTCTACGGCGACGGCAACGTCTGGACACCCACCAAGGCCCTGCGCCGGGTGGGCGACCACCTTCTCGACCATCTCGCTGAGGTCGAATGCATGCTGTCAGGGCTTCCTCCAATTCCTGACACCTGGCATGGCCGGACAGTGACCATGGAGGCGGACTGGGCCCGTTTCACCGAGGTGGATCTCGACGAAGCGAGCAGCCGGCTACGCCGACTTGGCCAGCTGTGGCAAGCCTGCTTGACCAGCCTGGACGACGCTACCCTGGATGCGAAAAGAGACGAGGCTTGGAGTATCCGTCAGATCGCGTGGCACCTGGCCGACATCGTGTATTACGCCCATCAGGTTGGCGACCTGACCCACCACCCAGCGGCCAGCTCCGATGACGCGGCCTTCGTGTTCGCCGAATGGGATCGGAGGGCCCGAGCGGGACACGTGGAAGGCCTGCTCTCCCTCTACAGCGCCGATGCGGTCTTGGAGAGTCCGCTCATCCCCAGGATTCTCGACCAAGCCAGTGGCATTCTGCGCGGGCATGATCAGATCCGCCCGTTCTTCGAAGCAGGAACTCGCGGCCGCCCCAACGACCTCGTGCGCTGGCACCGCCGCGGTCACTACCACTTCGACGGACGCACCCTGATCTGGGAGTACCGTTCCTACTGAATGCCCATAAGTGACACCCGATCGGGACGAGCGGTCCTTCCCGACCTGGACGCTGCCAAGGTTGCCGTCGCCGTTTCGGGTCTTGCGCCACTGGCGTGGCTGCCCTTACGCCTTCGGAACTTGGACCGGCCCTCACACCCGGTACCTGCCATGCCGGCGCTCTCGACTGGGTAGCTCTCCACATCAGCGGGTTGCCCCGCCGCTTCGATCCTCCGTTCGGATGTGGTCACACCTGGACTCGCCTGAGGTCTGCGCCGGGCAGAGTGCCCGAATGCCCTTCTACCGAGAACCACGGCCGCGGCCGTGTGCCCGGATACCTGCTGATGCTGTGCCAAGAGGGGAGCCAGCCAGTGCTGGCGGCCCCAGATTGAGGTGTAAGCGGCGGGGACGCCAACCACCGCGATACCCCGCCTGGAGGCCATCGCCACCAGCCGGTCCCTGAACCTGGCGGTCGGCATCCCCGAGACAACCTTGCGGAACCAGTGCCGGGAGCCGTAGCGCTCCCGGCCAACAGAGCGCATCTCAGAAAAGCCCAAATCCTCGATGGTGATGCTCCTGGCACGGCTCACCTCGGCCAGATCCAGGAGCTGGGTTACCGCCTGGCGCAGGTGCCCGTCCCTGGTTGGGGCGGACAGGTCCTCGGTTACCAGGGGGATGTGAGGCA
>JAJZJU010000137.1 GCA_021809895.1 bacterium | reverse complement strand
GTGGTCAACAACCTGCTCGGATTCCCTGGCCTGTACCGTGGCGCCCTCGACACCAGGGCCAGCCGATTCAACACCGAGATGTACGTGGCGGCGGCCCTGGCGATCGCCGCCCAGGCCACAGATGGCGAGGTGGTGCCGGACTCGCTGGATCCCAGGGTTCACATGGCCGTGGCCCGGAAGGTGGCCCGGGCCGCGCTCGAGACCGGGGTCGCCCGTACCGAGCCCTCGCCAGATTACTTCGAAGCGATCGAGGCCAAGCTGCTCTGACGCCGCCTTCGGCTTACGATGATGATGTGGAGATCGTCCGACTGGAGGCAGAGGAACTCCCCTCCATCCGTCCGCTCCTGCTCGACCTTTTGGAGTCGGAACACTCCGAGGAGTCTTTGCCAAGGGCCTCTGTCGACTCCTGGCTGCCCCAGACCAAGGAGTCGTTCCAGGGGGAAAACCACGTCTTCGCGGCCCGGGACCAGGGGCAATTGGTGGGGTTCTGCTGGTGTGTCATCTTCGATCCCGGGACGGGACTGGAGGGTGAGGTAGCCGAACTGTACGTGGCGCCGAGGTGGCGTGGGCGTCGGCTGGGGCTTCGGCTGGTGGAGGAGGCGACGCGGCTCTTCAGGTCCAGGAGGGTGACTTTCGCCTGCGTCTGGACCAGGGCTGATAACCGGGCCGCCGTCGCGGCCTATCGCCGGGCGGGCTTCGCTCCCACCGACCAGCTGGTGCTCACCTGGTATCCATCGTGAGCGACAGCGGAGATCCGAGCCGGACCCCGAGACCGGCAGCTTTGAGGCTGGCGGCGGTGGCCGTGACCGCCGCGGTGGTGGGGGTCGTGGTTGGTGGTGGGGGAGGGTACCTTCTCTCGCGTCACCTGACCGCCACCGCGCCCCCCACCGTGACAATCCGCTCACCGGCCGGTGGCGGGGGAACAGCGACCGTCTCGCTCAGCTCGGTGGTGGCGGCCGTTTCCGCCTCGGTCGTGGAGGTGGTGCGGGAGCCGGGCTCAGGGGCTCCGCCCACCGCATCGGACACCTCCAATGGGTTCGTCGCCAGTACCAGTGGCCTGATTCTGACCAGCGAGGGGGCGGTCGCGGGCGCCTCGGGAGTCGAGGTGATCCTGCCTGACGGCCAGGTGCTGCCGGCTTCGATCGCGACCGCGGACCCATCCACCGGAGTGGTGCTCCTGCAGGTCGACTCGAGCTCTCTGCCCAAACCACTTTCGTTCGCCTCCTCGGTCGGCCTGGGGGCCGCGGCCATCGCGGTCTCGGTGCCGTTCGACGGGACGACCGCTGTCGAGATCGGCACAGTGAGCCAAATCGGGATCACCGCCTCGGTACCCGACATCGCCGCGCCATCAGGCTCATCCATCGTCGACGGGATGCTGCGCACCGACGCCCCCGAGCCGCCCGGCAGCTCCGGCGGCCCGCTGGTCAACACCGCCGGTGCTGTGATCGGCATCCTCACCGGGCAGAGGATGGCTCCCCAAGGTCAGGGTGCCCAGTCGGCGGCCTTCGGGTTCGCGCTCGACTCCGTGGACGCGGCCGGGCTTGTCAGCGCCATCTCCGCCACCGGGAGCCCTCCGGAGCCGCTGGGCCTGGTGACCAGCTGGCTGGACCCGGCCGGGGCGACCGCCGCAGACGTTCCCCCGGGAGCCGAGATCCGAGCCGTCACACCGGGGTCGGCCGGGTACCAGGCGGGGCTGAAGGCCGGCGACGTGGTGACGGCCATTAACGGCAGCCCCTTGCGAGGACTGGCCGACCCCACCTTTCCCGACCTCGCCGATCAGCTGCAGTCCTTCGGCGCGGCTGCCCGCCTCACCCTGACCGTCTATCGGGCGGGGAGCACCCGGCAGCTATCGCTTACAGTTCCTTCAGCATGAGTCCATCGCCGCGGGTCATCCAGCCCGCCAGTCTGGCGGTGGGGTGACCCCGAGGGAGGCACACGCTTGGACATAACTTGGTTGGGAGATGACAGCCTGCTGCTGAGGGGTCGGGAGGCGAAGGTGTTGCTGTCGCCGACCCGGGCCGACCCCCAGCTGCCCGCTCGCACCGGCGCCGATCTCGTGATCGGGGGGCTCTCCACGGAGAACATCTTGCGGCCTGCCTCCGGACCCCAAGTGGTTGTCCGGGCCGGCGAGTACGAGCTGCGAGGGATCAGTGTCAGGGGCGTCCAGCTCGCCACAGCGACCGTCTTCGTCACCGAGTTGGACGACGTCACAGTCTGCAGCTTTGGCGATCTCGACGCCGCGCTCTCGGACGAGGCGGTCGAGCAGTTGGGGTTCATCGATGCCATGGGGGTGGGGCTACAGGGAGGGTCCCCCGCGCGCGCCCTAGCGGTGGCTCAGCTCATCGCGCGGGTTCAGCCGGCGGTGATGATCCCGACCGGCTACCAGTCGGCCCTGGATGCGGCCCCAGGCGAGCTGGCAGCCTTCGTACGGGAGATGGGTCTGACCCAGGTGGTGCCCCAGGCCAAGCTGACGCTGTCGGGATCCTCAGGGAGTGCCGAGGAGACCAGGGTGGTCGTCCTCGAGCCGCGCCGCTGAGCCCAAAGTGTTAGGATCTTGCCACATGGGTGATGCCCCCCCGTGTGACCGCCGAGCCGGCGATGGCTAAGTACATCTTCATCACCGGTGGTGTCGTGTCCGGGATCGGCAAGGGGATCACCGCCGCCTCTTTGGGGACGATCCTGAAGGCGCGTGGGGTCAGCGTCTCGCTGCAGAAGCTAGATCCCTACATCAACATCGACCCCGGCACCATGTCCCCGTATCAGCACGGGGAGGTCTTTGTGACCGATGACGGTGCCGAGACCGATTTGGACCTGGGTCACTACGAGCGCTTCGTGGACACCAACCTCAGCAAGGCCAGCAACGTCACCACCGGCAAGATCTACAGTGAGGTCATCGCCAAGGAGCGCCGCGGCGATTTCCTGGGGGCGACAGTTCAGGTGATCCCCCACATCACAAACGAGATCAAGGACCGGGTGCGCCGTGTGGCCGAGGAGTCCGAGGCCGAGGTCGTAATCGTCGAGGTGGGCGGCACTGTGGGCGACATCGAGTCGTTGCCTTTCCTGGAGGCGATCCGGCAGCTCAAGAATGATGTCGGCCGGCGTAACACCTTTTATGTGCATGTCACGCTGGTGCCGTATGTCGATGCCAGCGAGGAGTTCAAGAGCAAGCCGACCCAGCACTCGGTGCAGACCCTGCGGGGGATCGGGATCCAGCCGGACGCGATCGTGTGCCGCTCGCGCCAACCCCTGGGAGCCGGGGTGAGGGACAAGATCGCCCTCTTTGCGGACGTTGAAACCAGGGCCGTCATCAGCGTTCCCGACGCCCGCACCATCTACCAGGTGCCGCTGCTGCTGGAGTCGAGTGGCCTGGGGATGTTCATCACCGAGGAGCTTGGCCTGGACGTCGGCGCCGCCGACCTGCATCGCTGGGAGGAACTCGTCGCGCGCATCCTCTCGGCCGATGAGCGGGTGGTGGTGGGCATCGCAGGCAAGTACGTGGCCTTGCCCGATGCCTACATCAGCGTGACGGAGGCGCTGCGCCATGCCGCGGTCGCCCACGGGGTTGGCCTTGAGCTTCGTTGGATCAACACCGAGACCCTCGAGCCCGGGGACTCGACCCCGTTCGAGGGCCTGCACGGACTGGTCATCCCAGGCGGATTCGGGCATCGTGGGATCGAGGGAAAGATCGCCGCGTCCCGCTACGCCCGCCATCATCAGGTGCCATTCCTGGGACTGTGCCTGGGCATGCAGTGCGCCTGCATCGACATCGCCAGGGAGGCTCTGGGCACCGACGACGCCAACAGCACCGAGTTCAACGCCTTCACCGAGCACCCGGTCATCGATCTGCTGCCAGAGCAACGCGATGTCGCCGAGATGGGGGGCACCATGCGCTTGGGCCTGTACCCCTGCAAGCTGGAGTCTCAATCGAAGGCGGGCAAGGCCTATGCGGAGCCGGTCGTGTACGAGCGCCATCGTCACCGCTTTGAGTTCAACAACCGCTACCGCGAGGCGCTCGAGGAGGTCGGGGTGGTGTTCAGCGGCACGTCTCCAACCGGTAGGCTGGTGGAGATCATGGAGCTGAAGAACCATCCCTTCTTCGTCGGCAGCCAGTTCCACCCTGAGTTCCGGTCCCGCCCTCACCGGCCTCATCCCCTCTTTGCGGGGTTCATGGCAGCCTGCCTGGCCCGGGCCGGGCTCGCGATCGAGCCGGAGCTTCCCCAGGACCCTGCGGTCGCGCCAGTGTGAGCTCCCCCGTTGCGCTGAGGCCGCTCCTCAGCGACGACTCTGGGGAGATGGTGGTAGCGCCCCCGGGCTGGGAGGCGATTGGGCAGAGCGGCCGGGAACACCTGCCCATTTCCAGATGGATTCCGCTACCCGCAGGGTCCACGATGATGCACCTTCCGGATCGCTTGGCATTGGCTCGCTCAATTCGGTCGTCCACGGTTGCTCCCCTGCCTGGGCGGTACCGGCTACCGGTGGCGGCGGTGCTGCCGGTCGGATATCTGCGGCTCCTGCTCCCCTCCCATCGATACCAGCCAGGCCTGCCCGCGCGAACCCTACCCCTCTACGGGTACACGGCGGCTGCCGACCTCGATGGCCAGGTGGTGGTGGCGGCGAGCCGCAGCGACGACTTCGCCCCCTGGATGGGCCCCCGGCCGACG
>JAJZJU010000032.1 GCA_021809895.1 bacterium | reverse complement strand
GAACCACCGATAGGCCGTCTGTGGGTGGACGCCCTGAGCTCTCGCCCAATCTGTCAGGTTCACACTGTCCAGTATAGCGACTGGCATGCACGTGTGCTATCTATTACTCACTGATGGCTAAACAGTTTGCAACCCCGTCGGCCTTGTCGCTGCCGCTCTGCCGGTGCCGGGGCGGTTCCCCGGCGCTCAGGCGGCGGTGGTGGTGGCTCTGCTGGGGATACTCGGCCTCTCCGCGATCCTGCTCTGGCCAGCGGCGTTCCGGCGGACCATGGGGGTCGCCATCAGGGTGCCTTTGGTGCGCCGCTTCGAGCCCGACCTGCGGTAGGCTAAGGGGCCTGGGCCAGCCGCCAAGGAGGGAACTCATGAAGGCGATCATCACCACGCCGGGCCAGAAGGGCAGCGTCCACTTGGGGGAGGTCGGGCACCCATCCGGGTCCGGACAGGTCCAGGACGCAGCCGGCAAGGTCACGGACCCTGTCGAGGTGGAGGTGGTCGAGGTCGGCGTGTGCGGCACCGACCTGGAGATCGCCAACGAGGGCTACGGGGCGCCCCCGGCCGGCCGGGAGGTCCTGGTCATGGGCCATGAGAACCTGGGCCGGGTGGCCGCGGTCCCCAAGGGGAGCCAGCTCGAGGTGGGCCAGCTGGTGGTGGCCACGGTCAGGCGGCCCTGCCCTGAGCGGTGCGCCCCCTGCGCCAACGGCCAGAGCGACGACTGCCTGACCGGCAATTACACCGAGCGTGGGATCAAGGGTCGCGACGGCTACATGGCCGAGCGCTACCTGGAGTCCGAGGACTACCTGATCCCCCTGCCCAGCCGGCTCGCCAAGGTGGGCGTTCTGATGGAGCCCAGCTCGATCGTCGAGAAGGGGTTGATGCAGGCCTACGGGATCCAGCGCCACCGCTTCCCCTGGGAGCCGAAGAAGGCCCTGATCTGTGGTGCCGGAGCGATCGGGTTGCTGGCGGCGCTGTTCCTGCGCCTCCGCGACCTGGACGTCTACCTTGTCGCCAAGGCTGACGCTGACTCACGCTCCGCCAAGGTCGCCAAGGAGATCGGGGCACAGTTGCTGGATGCTGACCAGCACCCGGTGGCGGGGCTGGCCAAGGAGCTCGGCAACCTGGACCTGGTTTTCGAGGCGACCGGGGTCTCCGCGGTCGCGATGGCGGCGATCGCGGCGACTGGCCACGACGGGGTCTGCTGTCTGAGCTCGGTGACGGCCGGGGCTAGGACGGTGACCGTCGACGCCGACGCGCTCAACCTGGACATGGTGCTGGGCAACAAGCTGGTGTTCGGCACCGTCAACGCCAACCGCACCCACTTCGAGGCGGCGGCCAGGATGCTCGGCTCCGCGGTGCGGCGCTGGCCCGGGGTGGTGGAGGAGATCATCAGCCGACGGGTGCCCGCGGAGAGCTTCCAGGACGCCTTCCAGCGCCAGGCCGATGACATCAAGACCGTGATCACCTTCGCGGGAGGCTGAGTCTGAGGTTCCCACAGGCCACGGCCGCCACAGCCGGCTGGCGCCCTGCCCGGGGGCACCATCGAGGAGCAGTTCGCCAGGCAGGGCTTCCTCGCCCCGGCGTCGCACCTCCACCACGAGCACGCGCCCGCCGAGTGGTTGCGGATCGAGGGTCCACTTCGGCCCGAGCCTGCTACCTGCGCCAGGTCGCGGCTTGGACCAGCCAAATCGAATGACTTCGCTGACGGCCCGGGCCCCTGGTTGGTGGCCGCGGACGAGGTTGCGGACCCAGAGTCGCTCACGGCCGTCGCCTACGTCAGCGGCACAGAGGTGGCCAGGGGCAGCATGGCCGACCCCGGCTGGTGCATGGCCCAGTTGATCTCCTACGCCTCCGGGGCCGAGCCGCTTGGCGCCGGTGAGATCGTCGCCACTGGGCACCCTGGGAGGGGCACCGTCGGCAGGCTGTGGCCCTTCCCAAAGCCAGGCGATCGGGTCGACATGGAGCTGGTCGGGTTTTTGACCGTGAGCCGCACCATGGGCCCAGGCACGAAGGCGGTGGCGGGGTGGTGGCCCGAGCGCAACCGGCCTCTATTTGACCAGGGGCTACAATCAGATCCCTGGGCTCACTTCTGGAGTTCACAGTCATCCGCATTGGGAGGTTGCCAGTTGGCGAGACGTTCGATGGGCCGTCGGCCCCGGCGCGGTCCAGCCAGACCCCACGTGGCTCGGGTCACACCTCCTGAGGAGCAGAAGGAGGAGACCATCGAGCTCGAGGGCACGGTGGTGGAGCCTCTGCCCAACGCGGTGTTCCGGGTCGAGCTCCAGACCGGCCAGACGGTGCTCGCCTACATCTCGGGCAAGATGCGCAAGCACTACATCCGGACCTTGATCGGCGACAAGGTCAAGGTCGAGCTGAGCCCCTACGACCTGACCAGGGGGCGTATCACCTTCCGCTACAAGTAGCCGCCTCAGAGGTGGCTTAGGGCAGGCGACCAGCCGCGGTCGCCGGGCCCTTGGCTTGGGCCCGGGTCAGCCCTCCCCTCCGGTGGGATCTTCATCCTGGCTCGTTTGCGTGTCAGTTCTGCCCACCCGGTCGATCAGGTTGGGCCTGGGTGCGGCCGGCAGCGGCAGCCGGGCCCGGTGGATGCGGTCCTGGATCTCCGCCAGCCGGTGTCTGTCCAGGTCGGAGTCGGGCCCCACGCGTTCGTCGGGCCTGCGGGTATCCCAGTGGCGCACGTAGAAGGCTGCCTTCAGCGCCGTGTACGGTATCGCGATCAGGCGGCGCTCCTCCCGGCCCGCCTCCACCACGTCCCAGATGGCCCCGAACCGCTGCAGGGTGGCGGGGCTCACCACCTGGGCGCGCATCACCTGCCCATCCAGGAAATGCAGGGCGACCCTGGGGAGCTCCTCCAACGATCGCCCTTCCTCCAGAGGCGGCGACGTGCGAACCTCCACCTGGCGCACCGCGGTCGCCGGCACCAGCGCCTGGCGGGCGTTTCCGTCAAGGCTGTGCAGCTCCACCTCCAAGAAGGGGTCGTCCATCTGCAGGACCGGGACCTCACCGTAGAGGGTCTCGCCGTCCAGGAAGGAGACGACGACCTCAGGCACGGCGGATCCTCCCCTTTTGCGGATCGCTTAGACACCGACTCGCGATCTTGTCATGGGACCGTATGGTCGGCGTCACCCCATCGCTACCTCCGGAATCCCCCGGGCCGCACCCCGGCAGGATACGGTGGGCACATCATAGGGCGGGTGCCGACCGCCGTTCTCGACTGCTGCCGGAAGCAGGCGCCGGGGCGGGCCGGCCGGACACCCGGCAGGCCACCGGAGGCACTCGGAAGTCCCATTGGCACAGCCGCCCAACTCTAGGCGCCAGGCGCGCCGGGCATCCTTCACCGTCCAGTTCGCGCTGATACTGCTCGGAGTGGGCCTGGCGACGGCCATCGCCGCCGCCGCCGTGGCCTGGTACGAAACCCAGGGCATCACCTCGCAGCAGGTGCTGAACTCAGCCGCCAGATCGGCCAGGCTTGGAGTTGGGGTGGTGCGCCTCGAGACCACCACAGTCAGCGCCAGCCTGGCCTGCGAGATCGCCCCTCTGGGCCGGACAGCAGCCGACTTCGAGGCCGGCGGGGCCGCGCTCAGCACCCTGGCTCAGTCGGTGGTCAGCGCCAATCCCGGCCACCTCCTTCTCTTCACCGACGCAGCCGGCACAATCCTCGCGGGCACGACCCCGAAGGCGCCTCTGGCCGAGCTCCAGCCCCTGGCCAAGCAGGCGCTCGCCCATCCCAGGTCCTGTTCCAAGGGCGGCTTCTTCCTGGGCACGGGTACAAAGGTGGTGGGAGCCGGGGTCGCCCCGGTCAGCCTCCACGGCCACACCCTCGGGTATGTGGTAGCACTCACCCCGGTGACCGCGGCCATCCTGCGCTTCACCGCCGGCCTCATCTCGAGTCAGGCGGGCGCCACCAACGTGCTCCTGGTGAGTGCGGGACGGGCCGACCTGGCCAGCCGGGTGGGAAGGCTGGATGTCGCCTCCGGTGCCCCGGTTCCGGCCGGGATTGAGGGAGCGCTGAGCAGCCCATCGCACGCGGCGGAAGCCACGGTGGGCGGCCGGACTGTGACGGTGGCCGGGCAGCCAGTCCGGTCCGCGGCCAACCGCCTGCTGGCGACCCTGGTCGTGGTTGAGCCCGCCACCGGGGTTACGCCCAGCGCAACCCAGCTGGGGATTCCGGTGGCCCTGGCCGTGGCCTGCGTGCTCCTGCTGGGAATGGCGGTCGTCTTCCTCCTGGCGGAGCGGTATCTGAACCGGCCGCTCAAGCGGTTGAACGAAGCCGTCCAGCGCCTCGGTCAGGATATCTACGCGGAGGCTGTGGTCATCGATGGGGCCGAGGAGATCACCCGGCTCGCCGCCAACTTCGAGATCATGCGGCGGCGGCTCCGCCACCAGCTGGCGCTGGCTGTGGGGCGCAGCGTGATCGCCTCGACCCTCACCGGCAATGCCCCGTTGGAGCAGGTCCTGAGCCAGGTTTTGATGAACCTGAGCTCGGTGCTGGGCGTCGACATGGCGATGATTCTGCTGCGATCCGACGACCCCAACCAACCCAACTTCCTGATCACCTGGGGGATGGGGAACCCCACTCTGGAGTGGTCGGAGCTGGAGAGCAGCCAGGGCATCATCGGACGGCTGCTGCGAGAGCCCCGGTTCGCCGCGCGCTCCTTCCTGAACCCCGACGAGCGCGGACCGCTGGAAGGACGTCTCGGCATCCGCGACTGCCTGGCCGAGCCCCTGATGGCCGAGGGGCGCACGCTGGGGTTGCTGATAGTGGCCAACAAGCACAGCCCCTACCTGGACGAGGACACCGCGCTGGTCAACGCGGTCGCGGTCCAGGTGGTGGCCGCGGTCGAAAAGAGCATGCAGCTGGTGGTCACCCGCCATGAGGCCACCACCGACGCCATGACCGGGCTCTACAACTACCGCTTCTTGATCAGCTATCTGGATCAGCAGGTGAATGTCGCGGAACGCGCTGACTCCAGCCTCTCAGTGCTGATGTTGGACCTCGACCACTTCAAGGCGATCAACGACACCCACGGTCACCTGGCCGGCGATGCTGTGCTGCGTGCGGTGTCCGGCCTGGTGGTCGACACCATCCGCAAATCCGACCTGGCGGCGCGCTACGGCGGTGAGGAGTTCGTGGTGGTGATGTCCAACACCGGCCGGGAGGAGGCGCAACTTGTGGCGGAGAAGATTCGCCAGGCGGTGGCCGCTCTGGAGGTGAAGCTGGACGAGGGACTCCGGGTGGGGGTGACCATCAGCATCGGCGGGGTGAGCTTCCCCGAGGGAACCAGAGGCGCTCGCAACCTGCTCGACCTTGCCGACCGGGCTCTGTACCGGGCCAAGCGCGGCGGCCGCAACCGGGTCGAGTTCCTGGACATGGCGGTCACCACCGGTAGCTGAGGCGACGCCCGGAGTCGGTAGCATGGATGAGACCTTGGATCAAGTGATCGACCTGCGCAGCGACACCGTCACCCGTCCCGGAGCGGAGATGCGGCGAGCCATGGCGGCGGCCGAGGTGGGAGACGACGTCTATGGTGAGGATCCCTCGATTCGCCAGCTGGAGGAGCGAGTCGCTGAGCTTCTGGGTAAGCAGAGTGGCCTGTTCTGTCCCAGCGGGACCATGTCCAACCTGATCGCCATCGCTGCCCAGGCCGACCGTGGCCAAGAGGTGTGGGTCGACTGCGAGTCCCATGTGGTGCATTACGAGCTGGCCGGCAGCGCCGTCATCGCCGGCGTCCAGCTGCGCGCTTTCGACGCTCCCAATGCCGGCTGCCCGACCTCCGCCCAGCTCCTGGCGATGCAGCGCTTGGCGGACCCCGCTCACGAGCCGGAAGCGACGCTTTTGTGCTTGGAGCAGACTCACAACCGCAGAGGTGGCAGCGTCGCCTCTGTCGCCGACCTCGCTGAGGCAGCTGACACCGCCCACGGGATGGGGATGCGAGTGCATTTGGACGGGGCCCGGCTGGGCAACGCCGCTGTCGCTCTGGGGGTGCAGATGCGCGAGCTAGCGGATTGCGCTGACAGTCTCAGCTTCTCGCTCTCCAAGGGGCTCGGGTGCCCGGTCGGATCGGTGTGGGTGGGATCCCACGATGCCAGAGCCAGGGCTCACATATGGCGCAAGCGCCTGGGAGGAGGGATGCGCCAGGCGGGGATCCTTGCGGCTGCGGGTCTTTGGGCACTGGGCCATCAGCTGCCCCGCCTTGGGGAAGACCACGCCAACGCCAAGCGCTTCGCGCAGTTGGCGGCTGACATCCCCGGCCTCGAGGTCGATCCCGCCAGGGTCGCCACCAACATCGTGCTGCTCCAGACCGCAGCACCCGCCGACGAGGTGCTGGCCAGGGCCGAGCGAGCGGGGGTTTTGATGGTCGCCTTCGGCCCTCACACGGTTCGCGCGGTGACCCATCTGGACGTCAGCGCCGAGCAGATAACGGAGGCCGCAGCCCGTCTGCATTCGGCACTCAGCGGGGCGTAAAAAAAGAGAGCGGGCCCCTGGCCCGCCCCCTTGCCGAGACGACTTTTCCGGCTTACGGCTTTGGTTCTAACTGGCCGCTGACTCTCCGCCCAGGGTCACCCGTCCACGACGCCGAGCGGCCGGCTTGGTGGCGGGAACCGTGGCTGCTGTCACGCGACGCGTCCTGGGCTTGGCCGTGCTCTTGGCCGCCCGCGTCGCTGTGGTGCGGCGGCTGGTCGGCTTGGCCGCGGCGCGGGGTCGCCCGGCTGCCGCCGTGGTGCGACGAGGTGCGGCCGCTGTGGCGCGCCGCCGGGTCGTCGTGCTGGCGGTCCGCCTGGTGGCGGCGGCTGCCGTCGTCCGGCGGGCGGGGCTGGCTGAGCGCCGGGTTGTGCTGCGCGCGGTCGTGCCGCGCGCAGTTGTGCCGCGCGCCGCTGTGCTGGTGCGGCGGCGACCGGCAGCAGCCGGAGTAGCCGTGCGCCTGGTGGTAGCGCGAACGCTGGTGCGTCCTGCCGGCGCACGGCGGGTTGTGCTGCGCACGGTCCCGTCGCTCCTGGTCATCGCGTGGTCGAGCTTGCGCTCGATGTCAGCCAGCCGTCGCTCCAAGGCCTTCAACTGAGTGGCCAGACTCTTGTTGAGCGCAGCCGGCGTCATGCGACTGAGTGGTGTCCTGGTGGTGGTGGTGCGCCGCGCGGTCGTCCGCTTGGGCGCGGCAGTCCTGGACGCGGTCCTTCGAGCCGCCGGCCTGGCGGTGGAACGGCTGGGCGTGCGCGTGGTGCGCCTGGCCGCCGTCCTCCTGGTGGTGCGGGGCATGTTTGGCCTCCTCTGTGGTTTAGCGGCGTCGATGGGCGCCGCACTGTGGCAGAAAGCGGTAAGCTGCACGCGAATGCTGGGGTGGTGCAAATCTCCCCGGGTTCGCATCGGCGAAACCACTGTCCAATACACGCGATTGTTGCACACAACCGTGCTCGCGTGTTGCAGTCTATCTCGCCACGCGCCCCCGATCCACCCCGATCAGCTTCGCGGCCCTCCTCGCAACCGGCAGCTTTGCGGTCACGCGCAATCTTTCCCCAGCGTTGTGGTGCGAGCATATACTCTGCTGATGAACACAGAAATCGCGGCGGTCGAGGACCTCTACACCACCGGCCAGCACCGGGTCGACGAAGCCGCCGCCTTCCTCCACCTGAGTGAGGACATCCACGCGGTCCTGCGCGATGTCAAGCGGGTGTTCCAGGTGCAGTTTCCGGTCATGCGCGACGACCAGAGCGTGGAGGTCTACTCCGGATTCAGAGTTCATCACAGCCTCGCGCGCGGTCCTGCCAAGGGGGGGATTCGCTACGAGCCCCACGCAACCGTGGAGGCCACCAAAGCGCAGGCGATGTTGATGAGCTGGAAGACGGCGGTGATGTCACTGCCGTTCGGCGGAGCCGCCGGTGCGGTGCGGGTGGATCCGGAGTTGATGAGTGAGCGCGAGCTGGAGCGGCTGACCAGGCGCTTCACCACCGAGATCGCGATCCTGCTGGGACCGGAGCGTGACATCCCCGCTCCCGACATCGGCACCGGGCCGCAGGTGATGGCCTGGATGATGGACACGCTATCCATGCATGCGGGCTATTCCGTCACCGCCGCCGTCACCGGCAAGCCCATCGTCGCGGGAGGTTCGCTTGGCCGAGTCGAGGCGGCCGGTCGCGGGCTGGCGACCGTGCTGGTGCACACCGTGCGCAACACCGGGCTCACGCTGGAGGGAGCGACGGTGGCGGTCGAGGGCTTCGGCAGTGTCGGCGCCACCTGCGCCCGGATTCTGTCGGCTGCCGGCTGTCGGGTGGTGGCGGTGTCGGATCACACCGGTGGCTGGCACAACGACCAGGGTCTGGACCTGGCCGCCCTGGAGCGGGTGAAGTCCGAGCACGGACATCTGCATGAGGCGGCCATTGCCGGAGAGGCGATAACGCGCGAAGAGTTGCTGGCTCTGCCGGTGACAATCCTGGTGCCGGCCTCGGTGGAGAGCGTGATCAACTCCAGCAACTCATCGCAGGTCAGGGCGCGGATTGTGGCGGAAGGGGCCAACGGTCCGGTCACCCCGGTTGCGGAGGCGGTGCTGCGGGAGGACGGCATCGTGGTGGTGCCCGACATCCTCGCCAACGGTGGCGGAGTCACCGTCTCCTACTTCGAGTGGGTGCAGGATCTGCAGTCGTTCTTCTGGGATGAGCAGGAGATCTCCTCACAGCTGGAGCGCGCGATGGTGCGCGCCTTCGACCACGTCTGGGCCTACTCGGCTCACCATCGCATATCACTGCGCGAGGCCGCCTACGCGATTGCGATCGGGCGGGTGGCGCGAGCCTCCGCCGCGCGCGGAGTCTATCCCTGAGAGGAGACGGCGCTTAAAGCCTCAGCGCGCCCGCTGCGGGTGCTGGGGTACCAATTGGTCCCGGCCCGGTTGGTACTCGAACCGGTAGCCGGCTCCGATCACCACATGGATGTAGTGCGGGCCATCCGGCTTGGGTTGAATCTTGCGCCGCAGCCGGTAGAGGTGTGCGTCCAGCGAGTGCACCTGATAGGGCTCGCGGCGGCGCCAAACATCCGCTATCAGCTGGGGCCGGGGGATCACCCGGCCGGCGTTGCGCGCCAACGCCGTGAGAATCCCGAACTCTGTCGGCGTGAGGGAGACGGTGCGCTCGTCCTGGCGCACCTCGTGGCGGGCTAGGTCGATCACCAGTCCCGGGAACGAGAGACGGTCCTGAGCCTCATCCTGGCGCGCATAGCGCACGCGTCGCAGCCTGGCGTTGATCCGGGCCAGCAGCTCGCGCACCTCGAAGGGTTTGCGCAGATAATCGTCGGCCCCCACCTCCAACCCGACCACCACATCGTCCGCATCGTGCAGGCAGGAGATCATCAAAACAGTGGAGGTAACTCCCGCCGCCCGCAGCCGCCGGCAGACATCCACCCCGCTCATGTCCGGCAGGACCAGATCCAGGAGGATGAGGTCCGGCTCCTCCTCGATCGCCAAGCGCAGCCCCAGCGCGCCCGAGGCGGCGACGTCTACGGAGTAGCCGTTTTCAGCGGCGATCAGCTGCACCAGCTGCAGCATCGCGGGGTCGTCATCGACGACCAGGAGTTTCGCTGATGCGGCGGGCAGGGTCGGTGCCGGAGGTTCCCACTCGCCCGCCTTGGCGGGGCTGACCGAAATTGTCTGAGTCACGCTCGGATTGTGTCCTGGGTCCGCTGACTTGCTCGTCCTGGATCGACAACGACTGCGTAACAAGCTCTCCGTCGGCTGTGACGGGGCCGGCTCTCACCGAAGTCGTCTAACATGACAGACAGTCAAGGAGGAACCGCGGTGGCAGTGCAGCTCGCGGGGGGGCGGGGGCGGCGGCGCCTGGCGGCGGCGCTGGCGGGGCTGGGAGTGATCCTGGTCCTTGTGGGGATTGGCGTTCTGGTGCCTCCGTTGCTGGGCGTACTGCATCGAGGTGGCAACGACCACCAGCTTCTGCAGAGGTGGCTCGGGTCCAACGGCGCCCTGACCAAGGTCATCCCCGGCCAGACCGAGAGCCCGCTCAACTCCGGCTCGGCGGCCACCGCCCCAGCCTGTGGCAGCGGATCACCGACCACCGAGTACGCCCTGGTCAGCTTTCCAAGCCTGCCCGGGATAGAGGGGGTGGCTGGCAACGGCAGCTGGGCCATGCTGACCCAACGCTCGGTGGTGCACTACCAAGGATCCCCTGCTCCGGGAGGAGTCGGCAACATGCTCATCGCCCTGCATCGGGAGCCCAATTTCGAGCCCCTCAACAAGATCCGGCCGGGCGATCAGATAGTGGTGACCGCGCGCAACTGCCAGCAGTACACCTACACCGTCACCCGCACCTGGGTGGAGTGGCCGAACCAGGTGACCCAGCTCGACTCCATGACCTCCGGCCATTACCTCACCGTCATCACCTGCACTCCCCTTTGGATCGACACCCAACGGATCGTGATCAGGGCGACCCTGACCGCCACCTCCCCCACCGCCTCCTGATTGCTCGAGGGCGGAGCTACCAGATAAGGGGTGGAAGGGGGAGACGGACCACTAAATAGCGGATTCCAGGGGGGTTCAGGCCCCTATCTCTGCTATCCTTACTCGGGCAGGGGCAGCGCGGTCGATGGGTACCGTCACACCCCAAGAAAGGCGGACTGGGAGGTGGCCTTGCTTGGACATTGAACTGGGAAGGGGCAAGAGGGCCAGGCGGGCCTACGGGTTCGACGAGGTCGCGCTGGTCCCCGGCAAGGTGACCATCAACCCCGACGAAATCGACATCCGGATGAGGATCCGTGACGTCGAGATCCCGATCCCGATCCTGGCCGCCGCCATGGACGGAGTGGTTGACCCTCACTTCGCAGTCGAGATGGCGAGGCTGGGAGGGCTGGCGGTTCTGAACCTGGACGGCATCAACTGCCGCTATGAGGACACCAGGGCGGTCTACGAGGAGATCGCCGAAGCTCCCCGAGAGAAGGTCAACACCCTGCTGCAGCGGCTCTACCTGGAGCCGGTCAGGGATGAGCTCATCTCCCGCCGGATCGAGGAGATGAAGCAGGAGGGGGCCATGTGCGGGGTCTCCAGCACCCCGGCCGACGCTGAGCATCGGCTCCCGATCGTGACCGAGGCCAAGGCCGACATCTACTTCGTGCAGGGGACCGTGCTGACCGCTCGCCACATCTCCCGCTCCTACCGCCAGCTCGACTTCGCCCACCTCATGGCCCAGGCCAAGATCCCGGTGGTGGTGGGCAACTGCGTCGAGTACTACACCGCCCTGGAGCTGATGGCGACCGGGGTGGATGGGATTCTGGTGGGGGTTGGACCGGGCGCGGCCTGCACCACCAGGGGGGTGCTCGGTATCGGCGTTCCCCAGGTGACCGCCACCGCCGATGTCGCTGCCGCCCGCAACGACCACCGCCGCACCGGCGGCAAGCCGGTCACCGTCATCACCGACGGGGGGATGCGGGTGGGAGGCGACGTCACCAAGGCGCTGGCTTCGGGGGCCGACGGGGTCATGATCGGCTCGGTCTTCGCCTCGGCCGAGGAGGCTCCTGGGCGCGGGCATCACTGGGGGATGGCGACGCCAGACCCCAACCTGCCCCGGGGGACCAGGATCAAGGTGGGGACCAAGGCCACCCTGCGCGAGCTGCTGCTGGGCCCCGCCCGGGTGGACGACGGGACCCAGAACCTGGTGGGCGCGATCAAGACCGCCATGGGGGTGTGCGGGGCCAGGAACATCGAGGAGTTCCAACAGACCGAGCTCGTGATAGCGCCGGCGATCCTGACCGAGGGCAAGCTGTTCCAGCAGGCCCAGCAGGTCGGGATGGCCCGCTGAGGCCAGGAGGAGCCCAGATGGTGACCACCGCCCCGAAGCAGGAAGAGGCGGTGGGCGGCGGCACCGGGCCAACCACCGAGCGGGTTCTGGTTCTGGACTTCGGCTCGCAGTACAGCCAGCTGATCGCCAGGCGGGTCAGGGAGCAGGGGGTCTACTGCGAGCTCTGGCCCGGCAACACCCCGGTCCAGGAGCTGGCGCGGCAGGCGCCCGCCGGCCTGATCCTGAGCGGTGGCCCGGCCAGCGTCTACGACCAGGACGCCCTCCGCCCGGATCCCGGGATCTACTCGCTCGGGGTCCCGATCCTGGGGATCTGCTACGGGATGCAGCTGCTGGCCCATGACCAGGGCGGCAGGGTCCGCCCCGCCCAGCAGCGCGAGTACGGGCCCGCCTTCGTGGAGGTGGACAGCCGGGAGGGCATCTTCACCGGGCTCCCCCAGTCGCTCCCGGTCTGGATGAGCCACGGCGACGTGATCGACGAGCTGCCCCCCGGCTACCGGGTGGTGGCGCACACCGCCAACAGCCCGGTGGCGGCGATGGCAGGCCCCGGAGGCAACTTCGGGATCCAGTTTCATCCCGAGGTGGCCCACACCCCCCAGGGCTCGGAGATCCTGCGCAATTTCCTCTATGAGACCTGTTCCTGCCAGGGGACCTGGGAGGAGCATTCCTTTGTCGAGCACGCCGTCGCCGAGATCCGGCGCCGGGTTGGCGAGCACTCAGTGATCTGCGCCCTCTCTGGGGGGGTGGACTCGGCGGTGGCGGCGACTCTGGTCCACCGCGCCGTGGGCGACCAGCTCACCTGCCTGTTCGTGGACAACGGGCTGTTGCGACGGGGGGAGGCCGACCGGGTCATCGAGGTGCTCACCCGCAACATGCGGATGAGGATCGTGAGAGTGGAGGCGGAGGCACGCTTTCTGAACGCGCTCTCAGGAGTGGTGGACCCCGAGGAGAAGCGAAGGGTCGTGGGGCGCGAGTTCATCTCCTGCTTCGAGGAGGAGACCAAGCGGCTGGGGGCGGTCCCCTTCCTGGCCCAGGGCACCCTCTATCCGGACGTGATCGAGAGCACCGCACCGGACACCTTCGGGGCCCGCACCATCAAGACCCACCACAACGTCGGCGGCCTCCCCAAGGGGATGAGCTTCCAGCTGGTGGAGCCGCTGCGCTACCTGTTCAAGGATGAGGTCCGCAAGGTGGGGCGCGCCCTGGGGCTGCCCGAGGACATGGTGATGCGCCAGCCGTTCCCCGGACCGGGGCTTGCGATCCGGGTCATCGGCGAGGTGACCAAGGAACGGCTGGAGGTGGTTCGCGGCGCCGACTGGGTCGTCATCGACGAGATCAAACGAAGCGGACTCTATTCAAAGGTATGGCAGAGCTTCGCCATCCTGACCCCGGTAAGCTCTGTCGGGGTGATGGGCGACTACCGCACCTACCAGAACGTGGTGGCGGTCAGGATCGTGACGTCTGACGACGGCATGACCGCCGATTGGGCCAGGGTCCCCTACGACGTCCTCTCCGACATCAGCCGGCGTATCGTCAATGAGGTGCCGGGGGTGAACCGGGTCGTCTACGACATCAGCAGCAAGCCGCCTTCCACGATCGAGTGGGAGTGACCGGGAGCCACCTGCGGGTCCTGGTCGTGGGCGGCGGGGGCAGAGAGCACGCTCTCGCCTGGGCATGTGCCAGCAGCCCTCTGGTGGAGGAGGTCATCTGCGCCCCCGGCAACGGCGGCACAGGAGCGGTCGCCAGAAACTTTCCGGTCAAGGCGACCGACGCCCGCGGGCTCGTGCGGCTGGCAAAGGAGGAGCGGATCGGGCTGGTGGTGCTGGGGCCCGACCAGGCGATCGCGGCTGGAGTCGGGGATGCCGTGGTGGAATCGGGGATCCCCTGCTTCGGCCCGAGTCGGGCGGCGGGGCAGCTCGAGACCAGCAAGTCCTTCGCCAAGGAGTTGCTGCGCGACCTGGGCATCCCGACCGCTCCCTTCCAGGTCTTTCGCGACCCGGGCTTGGCACTTGAGCACCTGAGCTCCAAGCGGGGACCGGTCGTGGTCAAGGCCGATGGGCTGGCACTGGGCAAGGGGGCATTCGTCTGCTCCGGGCAAGAGGAGGCTAAGGCCATCGTCCGTCGCTTGATGTTGGACCGGGAGCTGGGGGAGGCCGGCCAGGCGGTCCTGGTGGAGGAGCTGCTCCTGGGCGAGGAGGTCTCGTGCTTTGCCATCTGCGACGGCACCAGGGCCGTGATGCTGCCACCCGCCCGTGACTACAAACGCGCCCTGGACCGCGACCAGGGCGAGAACACGGGAGGGATGGGTGGGTTCACCCCTCCCTCGGGGATGGACCCACAGGTCCTCAACCTCAGGGTTAAGGAGGAGATCGTGGAGCCGGTGCTGCTTGAGATGGCCCGGCGGGGGATGCCCTTCCGGGGCTGCCTCTATGTCGGCTGCATGGTGCAAGCGGATGTGATCTCGGTCCTGGAGTTCAACGCGCGCTTCGGCGATCCCGAGGCGGAGGTTCTGCTGCCCACCCTGTCGGACCTGGTCCCCTGCCTGTGGGAGGCGGCCCGGGGGGATCTGCAATCCCCTCAGCCGACCCAGCTGGAGAGTGCCGCCGTCGGGGTGGTGGCGGTCAGGGAGCCGTACCCGCAGGCGGTCGTGCCCGGCGGTGGGATCGAAGGGGTGGGGCAGGCCGAGGCTCTGGGCTGCAGGGTCTTCCACATGGGCACCAGGCAGGGAGAGGATGGCCTGCCGGAAGTCGCCGGTGGCCGGGTTCTCATCTGTGTGGCAACCGGCGGCGATCTGCTGGGAGCCCGCCGTCAGGCGTACTCGGGGATCTCTTTGATCCACTTTCAGGGGATGCGCTACCGTACCGATATCGCTCTCTGAGCGCTCCCCCGCCCGACCCGGGCACATTCGAGATCTGCCGTGCCACTCCCATCTGCCGACGCTCAGGCTGCCGCCGTGGCTCTCCAGTCCAGGCTGGCAGAGCTGGAGGCCGAGCTGCTGACCCTCAACGCCCGCCCCAGTGAGCCCGGCGAGCAGGTTCAGTACGGCAAGCGCGCGGGAGACCACATCGCCCAGGTGACCGACCAGCTGACCAGGGCGCGTGCCGCCGAGCAGGTGGAGATGCTGGTCGAACAGGTGAGGGCTGCGCTCTTGCGCATCGACGAGGGGGCCTACGGACTCTGCGAGGTCTGTGGCACGCCCATTTCCGAAGGAAGGCTGGCAGCTCTGCCATGGGCCACCCGCTGTATCGGCTGCGCCGGAACTGCCGGTGGAGCGCACCCGGCGGGCCGGTGACCGGGATGGCCCAGGTGAGCGCCGGACGGATCAGGGCTGGTGCAGCCGAGCGGATGGAGCGGGTTCTGTTTCGAATCGAGGAGGCGTGATGGTGCGGCAAGGGACTCCACCGGGACCCCCGATCAACGGCACCAGGCTCGAGCAGAGCATCGTGCTGGCGGCCCAGACGGCCCTGGCGGATCGGCAGTTCGTCAGCTGTGTTGACATCCTGATCGGTCTGGGCTGGCTGCCGCCGCCACGCCTCGAGGAGTGGCGCCAGGGACGGGTTGACTACCTCGAGCTCGTGACCCAGGCCAATCTCGGCAAACTCTCCCGAGCCATGAAGTTCTTCCGCAGCTGGGCTAGGGCTCAGGGCTTGGTTCCGAGGGAGGCCGTCTATGTGGCGCGCGCCCGCAGCCGCCGGCCACTTCAGTTCTCAAAGAGCGGCGACCCTGACTTGGAGCGTGCCTACCGGACGCACTGGGTCTCGCCGGCGCTGTCCGAAGCCAAGCGCAGCCGTCTGGTGGAGCGCCAGAGCCGGCCCGCGGACCTCGTGGTCATCTCACCCGTCAAGGAGTGGAAATGCCAGGAGTGCTCGCTCAGCGGGGATCTGCTGATCATGGAAGGGGAGGGACCGCTGTGCCTGGCCTGCGCCGACATGGACCATCTGGTCTACCTGCCGGCTGGGGACACAGCGCTCACCCGGCGCGCCAAGAAGGCGAGCGGGCTCTCCGCGATCGTGGTCCGCTTCAGCCGCTCCCGGCGGCGCTACGAACGCCAGGGAATCCTGGTCGAAGAGGCAGCGCTTGAGCGAGCGGAGCGGGAGTGCCTGGCCGACGAGGATGCGCGAGCCCGCCGCCGGGTGCGCGAGGAGGCCCGCAGGGTAGATCAGGATCTGGTGTTCCAGAGTGACCTGGCGGCAGAGATCAGGCGGCTGTATCCCGGGTGTCCCAGCGCTCGCGCCGAGGCGATTGCGCGGCACGCCGGCAGTCGGGGCAGCGGGCGGGTCGGCCGCAGTGCGGCGGGGCGCGCGCTCGACCCGCAGGCCGTGGGCCTGGCGGTGGCTGCCTCGGTGCGGCACGAGGACACCGGCTACGACCGGCTGCTCATGTCGGGCATGCCTCGAGCCGAGGCGCGCGAGCTGGTGCGAGCCGACATCCGGCTGATCCTCGAAAGCTGGCAAGCTCCCGAGCGAGGCTGACCGAGCACTGCTCAGGACAGCTCACCTGGTCGGTCCGCAGCGCATGCCCCTGGTCGCGTAACTTTGAGCCATGTGGCAAGGCTCGCCCTGGGACGACGAAGGGATCGCGGAGCTGGCTGAGATCGAGGACGCCGACGAGCTCTGCCGCCGCCTGCTCGAGTCGCCGTGGAGATGGAGCTCGAGTTCACGCTGGCGCGAGGCGGTTTACCTGCTGGGGAGGGTGCGTGGCACCGGCACCCTCCCCGTCTCGTTCCTGGCCCTGCTGCTCTGCACCTGCTGGCGGTGGGACAGGGTCACATCCAAGCTGATCGCCGGTCTGGAGGGATCCGGGATGCTCGCCGAGGCGGACCTCGACGAACTCGCGGAGGCGTTCCTCGGTGATGAGGTGGTCATCGAGTATCCGTTCCTCTGGGTGCGCCCTCAGGGGCTGGACTTGGGAGAGCCGGCCGTGCACATCGACGAGCACACCATGGCCCGGGCCGAGCGCCATCCAGCGCCACCCCTGCGCCGCTGGGCGGCCGCCCGAACGCTGCGCGGCGACCCTGGCAAGCTCGACGGCCTCCTGGAGTCAGCCCGCTCCCTCGCTCCCCTCCACCGCGAGGCGGTGCTGCACGGCCTCATCGACTCCGCCGACAGTCTCGATGAGAGCGACCGCCGCCGGGTGGTGCAGCACGGCCTGCGCTGTGGCGTGGGCCGTGTGCGCCGAGCCGCGCTCGATCGTCTCTGCGAGCTAGACGGGCCTGAGGTGGCGATCCGGCGCGCACGCGCAGACTCCAATCGGAGCGTGCGGGCCTGGCGGCCGAGCGTCGCGCCACGATCGCCCGGACGGCAGCAGCCGGATCAATCACCTGCGGGGTGACCCCGGACCGGTTGGCGCCGCGGTACTGGCTGAAACCAGACTGGAGGGCTGCAGGGGCTGTGCCTTCGACAGCGGTCCTCGCCCCAACATCAGTCGCGGTTTCGCATGCCCCGAGGGAGCACGCGACAGCTGCACGCCAAGTCCCAGCAGGCGGTGCTGACCACTTCGAGACTGGGCGCTCCCTGTCGCGGATGCCTCACCATGGAGTGATGGCGATGATCCCTGCCACTTGCTCGAAGTGCCAGAGTCCATGGGCGGCCGTCAGTCTGGATGGTCAGCTCCTGTGCGACCGCTGCGCTGACCAGCGTCTGGCCGCAGTGACCGGATGGCCCGAGCTACCTGCGCCACCACCACCCGAGGTCATTACAGGCCCCGATGGCCGACGCCACACGATCCTCTATAGGATCATGCGCTGGCCCGGCGGGCCCAGCGCCAACGCCGAGGAGATTGGGGTCGGGCCGGGAGCCGGCTACCGCCTCAGCCTCACCATCGACCACGGGGACGATCCGGGCCAGCTGCTGACCCGCCTGCGCCGTACGGTGAGGTGGGCGATCGCTCATCGGTACATGGAGCCACAGGAGGGGTACGGATGGGGGCTTGTGGCAGACGAGGCTGGCGGGCGGCTCAGTGAGGATGACCAGTCCGACCTGCCTCAGGTCGTGATCGATGGTTACGCCATCGACTGGGAGGCATTCGGTCGCCTCCTCGCTCCATATGTCGGTTGGTCCTTTCACCTGCGGCTTGGAATTGAGGCCCCCTCCGGCGATGGCGTGGCTGGTCTGGCAAGAGCACGCCCGGCGTCCGCAGACGAGTTGGCCGGGGCATCCGAGGACATGACGCAATTCGTGATCGACAGCGCCCACTATCCGTCCCGGGACTGAGCCCAGCGCCGCGACCATGGCCTGGCCGGTTTAATCCTGGTCCCAGACCACCACGCCCCTTCCCCCGGGACATCCTTCCACACCAAGTCGCTACCGCCTTCGGAGCCAGCAACGCCAGAATGCGCAGCCTGGATCCAGCAGTCTTGACGCCAGGCGATCAGCTCCAGATGGAGCAGATCGGCAACGCAAGGATCCTCTCTTCGAGCACGAACGGTCGAGGCCCGGTGTGGAGGACCGCGCCCGCCAGGAACCGTGGGCCGATTCGCTCCCGTAGCCAGGCCATGTGCCTCGCGTCGCCGCGATTGGGAGCTGCAGTGGCTTTGACTTCGATTGCGATCACGTCGCCTCCGCCCAGCTCAGCCAGAAGGTCGATCTCGTGACGCCCTTCACGATCCCGCAGGTGATAGAGCCGTGGCCGTAGCTCGCTCAGCTCGACTTCGGGGCGGAGCTGGGAAGCTACAAAGGTGTCGATCACTCGCCCCAGTAGGTCGCCTTGCCGTAGCACGGCTTGCTCGTCCAGGCGAAGCGCACTGGCTATCAGGGAAGCATCGACCAGGTAGCGCTTTGCCGCCTGCGTCAGGCGTGACAGCCGGTTACTGCTCCAAGCCGGCACTGCCTCGAAGACGAACAGATCCGTCAGGAGGCGCTCATATGCTCCCGCCGTCATCCGGTTGACTCCCGCGGCGTCGTAAACAGTTTTGTCGGCGACCACGCCCGCCGTGTTGACGCACAGCGTTTCGAAGTAGCGGCGCAGAAGCACCGGGTCGCGGGACTCCCCCAACGTGCGGGCATCCCGGGTCACCAGCTCGTCCACATATGACTCAAGCCACGCCTGTCTGGGTCGGCCGGCGAGACGAAGGACAGGGTCGGGAAAGCCTCCGCGCATGGCGAGTTTGATGTATCCGACGAGGTCGGGCGCCTCCTCTGGGATTGGGAACGCCCCCAGAGCGGCCCCAGCCAAACGCTCCAGGAACAGCGGCCCGTCGCTTCTCGCTGCCGTCTCGCGCACGGTCAGCCCGTACATCCTGACACTGGTAATCCGGCCGATGCCAGACCAGGCGTCGGTCCCCCGCCTCGCGTGGGCGCTTCCAGTGAGGAGGAACCGCCCGGGGCGCGAGTCCTTGTCGACGGCCCGGCGCACCGCCCCGATTAATTCAGGGACCTCCTGCCACTCATCGAGGAGCACGGGTTCAGGCATCGCGGCCAGCGCGGCGTCGGCGTCGAAATGAAATGCCGCCGCCTCGGCGGGCACGTCCAGGCTCACGACCGTGCGCGCGAGGCGCCGGGCAGTGGTGGTCTTTCCAACGGCCCGTGGGCCAACCACCAGTAGTGCCGGCAATTGGGCGAACAGGTCCCGGAGGAGACCGTCGACCAGCCGGGGCGTGTACTGAGCAGATGTCACTCCAGTATCTTAGCGATTTTGCTCATGATGTAACATACATTTCGCCCATTACGGGGTAGCGTTTGCGCCCAGGACCGAGTCAGCAAACGTGTCTGGCCGCTCGACCGAGAGCCTTGTTTGGCGCGAACTCCCCCATCGAGACCGGCGCCGGGTACAGTTACCGGCTGCGACCGATCTGCGGCAAGCTTGTACCCTGCCGGGGTCCATATTCGCCAACTCTTCGAGGTGCCGCTGGCCTCCGAGCGATCGTCGTGACATGGGAACGCGAGCGGGCCTGCCAGCACGGAGCCCGCCTTCCCCACCACTCCTACGCACTTGCTCGCCCCGTCGGCTGAAGCCGAAAGACTGCTCTCGTCACATGGCCGGGTCCCAGGCACCTCTACTGGGAAGGTCCGACGACTCCCCCCTCGTTGCCCATCCACCAGTCGGAATCCCCACGGCTTTCCTTACCTCCGACTAACGTAAGTGCATGGCCTCTTCCGCCCGCATCACCTCCAAGGGCCAGGTGAGCATCGCCATCGCTGTCCGTCGTGCCCTCGGACTGGGCCCCGGTGACCAGCTGGTCTTCGAAGTCGAGCCAGAGCTCAGCCGGGCCCAGGTCCGGAAGGTAGCCGACTTCATCGCCCTCGCGGGTTCGGTCCCGGTGCCAAGGGAGTCTGCTGATGCCGACTGGGGGAGCATCCGCAGCGTCACCTGGGCCGTCCAGGCGTGCCGCCGAGAGCTTGGTCGCATTGGTGATGGAGGCGCTTGATGCCAACGTCGTTCTGCGTCATTTCACCGGCCAGCCACCAGAGCTGCTTTAGCCGCTCGGGCTACAGCAGCTCTGGTGGGAGCGCGCCGCGCAGCCTGGTGCTCGCCGACCTGACCGTGGCAGAGATCGTCTTTGCCCTCCAGGGTGTGTATGAGCGGCCTCGGTAGGAGGTGGTCAGGCTGTGGAGGCAACGCTCGCCGTGGCCTCGATCGTAGTCGACAACGAGGCGCTGTTGCGCCGCACCCTGGAGCACTACGGCCGCCGGGGCATGGACTGGCCCGACGCCTACCTGGCGGCCCTGGTCGAGACCAGGCACCTGGACTCGCTACTGAGCTTTGACCGGTTGGACGCGAAGCTCAAAGGGCTGGGCGTGAAGTGCCGGCAGCCCTGAGCGTTCGCGGAGGGCTATGCGGGACCTTTTTACGCCTCTTTCCTGGCACCTTCCCACACCGGCTCGCTAACCTAGGCAGGCAATGCCCAAGATCGAGCTGATCGAGAGTTCCCTGCGCCACGGGCAGCAGACCCTGCTCTCCAGCCGGCTCCGCACCCGGCACATGGTGGAGCTGGCCGAGCGCCTGGAGGGATCCGGCGCGGCCGGTCTCGACGTGTTCGGCGGCGCCACCTTCGGGGTGGCCCTGGAGTACCTGGGGGAGGACCCCTTCGAACGCCTGCGCGAGGTGCGGCAGGCAACCACGCTACCCCTCCACGGCCTGCTCAGAGGCCAGTCCCTGGTGGGTAGGGGTCCGGTCGCCGACGACGTGGTCGACAGGTTCGTGGAAGCTCTGGCGAAGGCTGGACTGGACGTCTTCCGCTGCTTCGATCCCCTCAACGACATCCGCAACCTCGGCCGGGTGGCCGCGGCCGTCAATCGAGTCGGCAAACAGGCCGAGGGAATTCTGGTCTACACCCAAAGCCCCGTCCACTCGGACGCCGGATTCGTCGCTCTGGGGTCGCAGCTGCGGCAGCTGGGGTTCTCCAGCCTGTGCCTTTTCGATCCCGCCGGCCTGCTCGGAGCCGGCAGCGCCCGGGAGATCGTGCAAGGGCTGGTCAGGGAGACCGGACTGCCAGTCTTCCTTCACTGCGCAACCATCACCGGGCAGGCTTCCTTCGCCTACTTGGCGGCGGCGGAAGCCGGGGCAACCGGGCTCGACGTCTGCCTGTCACCGCTGGCGGGAGGGGCGTCGCTGCCCAATACCGAAGGGGTGGTGCGCGCCCTGGCGGGTACCGACTGGGCGCCCGAAGTGGACCAGGGGAGGCTGCTGGCGGCAGCAGACCGTTTGGAGGAGCTGATGCCGCTCTACGAGCTGGTGGCAGATCCCAGCGGGTGGCAGCTGGACTCGGGCACGCTCCGCACCCAGCTGGCTCCCTCGGTGCAGCAGCACCTCACCTGGGAGTGCCAGGCGCAGGGCGCCGCGGACCGGCGGGCGGAGGTGGTGGAGGAGATAGGGAGGGTGAGGGCGGACATGGGGTACCCGCCGCTGATCAGCCCAATCGCCGAGGTGGTGGTGACCCAGGCTGTCGCCAACGTAGCCTCGGGAGATCGCTACCTGATCGTGGCCCAGGACGTCAAGGACTATTTCCTGGGACTGTACGGCCAGCCGCCGGGGCCTCCCGACCCCGAGGTGCAGAGGCTGGTGATCGGGTCGGAGGAGCCGATCACGGTGCGGGCTGGTGACGTCCTGGAGCCGATGCTTGAGGAGGCTCGTCGCACCCTGGCCAGGGGTGACCTGGGAGAGCCCACCGAGGAGGCGCTCCTGGAGTTCGTCCTGTTCCCGGACGCGGCTGCCCGGCAGATGCGGGGTGAGGCCCGCCACGAGCGCCTGGACGACGAGCCGATGGAGGAGGAGCCGGCACCTGAGCCGGACGGGACCTCCGGTCCATCGCCGCTGGTGGATGGGGGCGATCTCAGCGAGCCGATCGGGGACGCCGCCGCCATCCCCTTGTCCACCCCACCACCGCACTCGGTCGAGCCGGAGGCAGCAGGTGGCCAGGCCGAGGTCGCCCGTGAGTTCCAGGTTGAGGTGGATGGCGAGGTCTTCGAGGTCCGGGTCACATCCAGGGACGGCAGTTTCGGGGCAGTCGCCTCCGGGCCGGTCCCCGCCCCATCCTCGGGGGCGGTCAGGGCCCCTATGCAGGGCCTCATCGCCAGGATCCCGGTCAAGGTCGGAGATCAGGTCGAGGTGGGCCAGACGATAGCGGTCCTGGAAGCGATGAAGATGCAGAACGACATCCCCTCCGACCGGGCGGGGACGGTCCAGAGCGTCAACGTCACCGAGGGCCAGGTGGTGAGCCGGGGGGATCCCCTGGTCACCGTCGGCTGAAGGGTCAAGTGTTCGACAAGGTCCTGATCGCCAACCGCGGGGAGATCGCGGTCCGGGTTATCCGGGCCTGCCGCGACTTGGGGCTGCGCTCTGTGGCCGTCTACTCGGAGGCCGACCGAGGGGCGCTTCACACCAAGCTCGCCGACGAGTCGGTGGAGATAGGGCCGAGCCCGGCCAGCCAGTCCTATCTGGACCTCGACCGGATCATGGCCGCGGCTAAGGAGAGCGGGGCCCAGGCGATCCATCCCGGCTACGGATTCCTCTCCGAGAGCCCCCGGCTGGCGCGCGCCTGCCGGGAGCACGGGCTGACCCTGATCGGCCCTCCGGAGGAGGCGATGGCCGCCATGGGCGACAAGGTGACCGCCCGCGGCAGGATGCAGCAGGCCGGGGTCCCGGTCGTTCCCGGCACCGAGGCGATCGAGGATCCCGAGGAGGCGCTGGCGGCCGCCAGGGAGATCGGCTACCCGATCCTGGTGAAGGCTTCCGCCGGAGGGGGTGGCATCGGCATGCGCGCAGCCCGCGACGAGGAGGAGCTGCGCTACGCGATCTCTGCCTGCCAGGACTCGGCCCTGCGCTCCTTTGGGGACTCCAGGGTCTTCCTGGAGCGGCTGGTGGACGAGCCGAGGCACATCGAGATCCAGGTGCTGGCGGACTCCCACGGCAACACCATCCACCTGGGAGAGCGCGAGTGCTCGATCCAGCGCCGCCATCAGAAGCTCCTGGAGGAGTCTCCCTCGACGGCGGTCTCCCAGGAGATGCGCCAGCGGATGGGGGAGGCGGCGGTCCGGGCGGCTGAGGCGGTCGGCTACGTCAACGCCGGCACCGTGGAGTTCATCGAGTCGCGGGGCTCCTTCTACTTCTTGGAGATGAACACGAGACTGCAGGTGGAGCACCCGGTGACCGAGCTGGTGACCGGGCTGGACCTGGTCGACCTCCAGCTTCGGGTGGCACTCGGAGAACAGCTGCCGCTCAAGCAGGAGGAGGTTCGTTGGAACGGCTGGGCCATCGAGTGCCGGGTCAACGCCGAAGACCCCTGGGCGGACTTCGTCCCCACCCCGGGCCGGGTCACCTCATACCACGAGCCGGCGGGACCTGGGGTTAGGGTGGACAGCTCCCTTGCCGGCCCGGGAGTGGTGAGTCCCTTCTACGACCCCATGATCGCCAAGATGATCGTCTTCGGCGGAACCCGGGAGCAGGCGGCGGCCAGGGCTCGGCGCTCGCTGTTCGAGTACTGGGTGGGCGGGATAACCACCAACATCCCGTACCACGCAGTCCTGCTGGAGGATCCAGACTTCCTGGCTGGGCGGCTCACGACCGAGTTCATCCCGACCCACCCCGACCTGCTGGCGAAGGCGCGGGAGTGGCAGGCAGGGCAGCAGCAGGCGATGGCCTCCTTCAGCCAGGACCGCCGCCGGCTGGCGGCAGTGGCCGCGGCTCTGGCCGCAGCGGGGGCCTGAGGAGGGGCCGTCGGAGGTCGCGCGCGCAGCGCCTTCCGGAAGCGCCCCGGCCCGCCTGTCACGAGCTGACTCGGCTGGAGCCACTGATCTCGTCGAGAAGCTTGACCAGCCAGGCAGCATCTCAAGGGCGGTGACGATCCGGAGCCAGCCCTGTTGCGCCGCGCAGCCGCCGGGGGCGCTCTCGCCAGCTCACGATGAAAGCGGCGGCGCAGCTTGGTGGTTCAAGCGTCCTCTGCGCAAACGACGCCGACCAGCGAGTCGAGATCGACCAAGATGACATTGCCATCACTTGCGGCCTGCGCCTGCAACGCCGGATCAAAGCGTCTCTGCGACTCTAAGCGACTCTAAGCGGGGCGTAGCCGAGCGCCTTGGGACCGAAGTCGCCACGAGGGACGACCGCGGTGGCATGGACGTTGCGGTGGAAGCCGCGCCCGAGTGACACCCACCTGGGCCTGTGCCTGGGTGGGGTCGGGCAGGGTTGCGCACTGGTGTCCTGGCCGGGTGCCGAGGTGACACCGGCCTGGGGAACACCCCCCCGGACGCTGGCCGTTGACCGCGACTACCGCGGGCGGGGAGAGGACCCGGCAGAGCCAGGGCACCGGGTGGGTGTGTGGTTTTGTCGTGGGTCCCAGTTTCGGCCGGCGGCGCCGGCAGCGCGCCACCTGAGAGTCCTTAGCTTTGCGGATCGCCAGATGCCCGGTCCGGCGATTCTGGTGGACAGCCGGCTGGGAGCTGAGGCCCCGGGCGCAGATGCGCTGGGCGGCGGCATGGTCCCTATCTGCGGAGAGCCCGCAATGCGAGCAGTGCGCCCAGGGGTGGCCGCTCCGCAGTCGCTCAGGGGAGGTGTAGTGCCGCAGCCGGCGCCCGCACCGCGGGCAGATGGCGGAGGTCCCCCGGGCAGGGACGGTGACCACCGCGCAGCCGGCCTTGGCGCCGAGGTGGCGCAGGGCGTCCTGGAACT
>JAJZJU010000031.1 GCA_021809895.1 bacterium | reverse complement strand
GTATGGCTTTGAGATCAAAAACTGGTGCCGAGGGGCGGGATCGAACCGCCGACACCGGGTTTTTCAGACCCGTGCTCTACCAACTGAGCTACCTCGGCTTGGGGTCGCCGTTGGCGTTCCCAAACTTGGAGTTGGGGATGACCCGGATCAGCTCCAAGACCGGGAGCAAGTCTAATAGGTAGCCCCGTCGGCGCGACCAGGAGGTCAGATCCGAACGCGCCGACTATCGGCTGGTGGGAACAAGCGTGCGATGGCTGGGAGGACGCCGAGGGCCACGTTCGTATGATGGCAGGCGCCCCTGTGAGGCGCGACTGCTGTGGCCGGAGGGGCCAACCCCTGAGTTCAGCTGTTCTTGATGGAGAGATGCGATGAGGGTGCTGGTCGTTGGGGGTGCTGGCTACATCGGCAGCGTGGTGACGCGGGCGCTGGTGGGGGAGGGACACGAGCCCGTGGTTCTCGACAGTCTGGCGACTGGACATCGGGACGCCGTCCCTGCCCAAGTTGAGTTCATCCACGCTGACATCTCGCAGCCGGCGGCCGTCACCTCCGTCCTCAGCCGCGGGGTGGATGCGGTCATGCACTTCGCCGCCCTGTCGCTGGTCGGGGAATCGGTGCTCAAACCGGAGCTCTACTGGTCGACCAACGTCGGTGGGACCCGGTGTTTGTTGGATGCCATGCGGGCGGCGAAGGTCCAGCGCCTTGTTTTCTCATCGACCTCCTCCACCTACGGCGAGCCGGAGTCGGTTCCGATCGATGAGCTGGCCCGGGTGGACCCGACCAGCCCATACGGAAGCTCCAAGCTGGCCGTGGACATGATGATCAGGGATGAATCCAGGGCCCATGGGCTGGCAGCGGTGAGCCTGCGTTACTTCAACGTGGCCGGCGCGGTGGCCGACGCCGGTGAGCGTCATGACCCCGAGACCCATCTCATTCCCAACGTGCTCCGGGTTGCAGCCGGGCTCTCGCCGGAGGTTGTCCTCTTTGGCGACGACTATTCCACTCCAGATGGGACGTGCATCCGGGACTACGTCCACGTGGAGGATCTGGCCGCCGCTCACCTTCTGGCTCTGGATGCGACCGGTTCCCGCAGCAGGCTCGGGCCCGGGGGGCATCGGGTCTTCAATCTCGGCAACGGCACAGGTTTCTCCGTGTTGGAGGTGGTGGAGGCGGCCCGCCGCGTGACCGGAAAGTCGATTCCTCTGCGGGTCGCGTCCAGGCGGGAGGGGGACCCTGCGGTGCTGGTCGCCTCGAGCCGGCGGATCCAGACCGAACTCGGTTGGAGCCCTCGCAAGCCGGGCCTTGACCAGATCGTGGCAGACGCCTGGGCCTTCCTTAGCGACCATCCCTGACCGCCGCCGAAGCGGTCGCCGTCTCCGTTCCACGGGCGGGCTGGCGACCGGACCTGAACTATTCGGGAAGCAGCGGCTGCCGCTCCGCCTGGTGCGCCTGGGAGGGGGAGATGTAACCATCTTGCTGCATCAACTCAAGCACATCTTCGCGGCGTGCTCTGGCCGCCGCCGGGTGGGTCATGGGGTCTAGTAGGGACGGCGACTGGGGAAGACCGGCGAGCAGTGCCAGTTGCGCCAGAGTGTCCTGGCGGAGCTGCTGGTGGAAGTAGACCACGCTTGCCTGTTCGGCCCCTACGGTGCCATTGCCGAGTCGGACCTCGGATAGGAAGGCGTCGAGCACCTGGGTCTTGCTCAGGTGGTCCTCGATCTTCAACGCCAGGATGATGTCCCACCATCTTCCCCAGATCGAGTGGTCGGTGCCTCCCATGTAGATGTTGTCGGCCAGCTCCTCGGTGATGGTGGATCCGCCCTGGCACTCGCAGAGATGGATGAGGTCGTAGCCGGCGGATCTCAGTAGACCCTCCACATTGACGCCGTGGTCGTGGTAGAAACTCGAATCCTCAGTCGCCACCAGTGCGTCCGCGAGGTAGCGCGGCACTTCACCAGGCCGGAGGGGGACGGTGTGGTGAGCCGCGTCCAACTTGGCCACACGTATCAGAAGGTCCCGGGTGTTGGGGGTTGCGATCCAGGTGACCGCGTAGAGGCAGGTGGCGATCAGGGCCACGCTCGCCAGGAGCCAGCGCAAGCGGTCACTGCGAGAAGCGTGCGTGGTTAACTGATCTCCGTGGCTCGAATCGCTCATCTCCCTCGACTGTACCTGGCGGTTGCCGCCGCAGCCCTCTTCGTGGTCGGCCTGGGGCTGTCGTGGACCGAGGGCGCGAATCACCTGTGGGTTCAGGGGGTGGCGATGGTACTGGCCCTAATGGCCTTCGGACTGGCCTGGCTGGCAGCGGACGACCGCCGGAGGTAGGCGCTCCGGCCGCACCCGCTTCCGACTTCGGAGCACGGCTCGCCTGATCTCGGGAGAGGAACTTCGCCTGACCAGTCGGAAGCGCCGTTTGTGGTACAGTTCGAAGTGCCTCGCGCTAAGTTTGCGGGGTCGTTCGACGCCGCTTCCCTCGCGAGCCGGTCGATCGCTTAGGCTCGCGAGGATGGCCGCATAGCGGCACGGGAGATGGTACATGCCGATCGGAACAATCAAGTCAGTCAATGAGCGCGGCTTCGGATTTCTAGCCGCTGAGGACGGAGTGGAGTATTTCTTCCACCGTTCCAGCGTTGAGGGCGGCGCCTTCGAGCAGCTGACCCGCGGCTCGCAGGTCGAATTCGAGATCGAGCCAAGCACCAGGGGGCCTCGGGCGGGGCGCGTTCGCGCAGCCTGATGGTGGCGCAGGCCGTCGGTAAGCCGCCGGTCCAGCGTCCCTTTCGCCGCCTGCACCCGGACCTCCCGCCAGCTCGTAACTCTCTTTACGATCCCTGGCAGTGCGGGTTTTTACACGACGGGCGACGGAAGACCTGCCTATTCGATGTGAGAGACGCCCAGCGCGCGATGCGCGCGCTGGGCTTTCCCTCCGACCTCTGGACCCCGCTCGGAGAGGCGCGGATCACCCACGATGAGTTCTTGCGGCACGTCGCGGCCGTGCATGAGGCGCTGTCGGTGCACGCTGACACCGCTGAAGCCCGCAGGCGCTCGATGGTCCCATCCGCGGTTCGGATAGTTCAGAACTACCTGGGATGGGCCGACCGAGTCTGCACCCATGGAACAGGTGTGGTCGAGACCGATGATCGCCGCCGTCCCATTCCCTGAGTCATGAGCCCCACCGCGCCGGCCGTACGTATGGCTGTTGACTCATCGACCTTCTCCGAGGAGGTATTGCAACGCTCCCATGAAGTGCCCGTGGTGGTCGACTTCTGGGCGAGCTGGTGCGGTCCGTGCCGGCAGCTGGGCCCGATCCTGGAGGCAGCCGTGGACGAGATGGCGGGCTCAGTCCTGCTGCGCACCCTGGATGTGGACGCCAACCAGGGGTTGGCTCAGCGCTTTCAGGTCCGGGGCATTCCGGCCGTCAAGGCGTTTCGCGGCGGTGAGGTCGTAGCGGAATTCGTTGGGGCTCAGCCCGCCACGGCGGTGAGGGCCTTTCTAAGTGGCCTGCTGCCATCCCCGGCCGATCGGCTGGTGGACCTCGGCGACGAGGCCTCACTCCGGGAAGCGCTGAGGCTCGACCCTTCGCACCTGCTGGCGCGTCGGGCTCTGGCCCGTGCCCTGATCGCTAACGGCGGCTGCGCAGAGGCCGTGGAAGTTGCCAGCCAGGCTCCCCAGGACCTCATCTGCGATGGACTTGCGGCCTGGGCTGAGCTGTGTCAGGACCAGGACCGCGACCAGGCTGAGGCCTCGCTGCTTGTGGCGCTGGCCAGTGACAAGATGGACCAAGCTGTGGCTCTTTCAATCTCCCTGATCCCCGCTCGTCAGGGAGTGCAGCGCGGTCGGTTGCGCCGGATCAGCGTCTACTGCTTTGAACAGTTGGGGCCAGAGCACCCCGCTGTGGTGGACGGTAGGTCGCGGCTGGCCGCAGCCCTCTACTGATTTCTCGGCCCTTCGTTTCCGCCTTTACTCCTTAGCTGCCCGACGTCCTCGCGGTGGCTCGCCCAAGGCAGAGCTCATACCGGCTTTCGTTAATTGGGTTCTGGGTGCCCCACCGGCTCGCCCCCCCGCAAGTGGGATCTCCCAATTTCTGCCTTGGCGTGCTTTGATAGGCCAAGGACCAATCGATCTCGGAGGTTGCGATGGGATATGTGAAGGGCTTTGCGCATGGGATCATGGCGGGGGCGGTGATCGGAGTCCTGGTTGCCCCGCGCCCAGGCCGGGACACCAGGGTGGCCCTTGAGACCACCTACCACAGGAGTCGGCGTAGCGTGGAGCGAGCGGTGGACGGGGTCCAGTCCGGCTGGCGGACAGCCCAACCGGCCCTCCGGATGGTTGCCAAGGCGGCCGACTCCGCAGGCAAGATGGTGCAGCCGGTGGTGCGCACAGCTGGTGACCGCCTCAGTGAGCATTCGGTGAGGGTGGAGGCACAGCTCGGTCGCAACGGAGGGCCGGCATGAGCCAAGAGGCCTCACCTCAGGAGCGGATCGGAGCCTTTTTCACCGCTGTCGACGAGGAGGTCCTGCGGCCACTGCGTCGCTACCTGCGCGGGTTCCGCCGCGGGGTTGTGGTGGGCATCGTGCTCGGGCTGCTGCTGACCCCCATCAGCGGCCGGGAGGTTCGGGCTCGCGTGCTGCGCTTGGCTCCCTTCTGCTGTCGGCGCGGCAAAAGGGCCTGAACCGTCCTCAGCTGGGACCGGGGGCCTCAGCCACGATCAAGTCATCGGCCTCCTGAGCCTGACCCGGGTAGTCGGCCATAAACGAGGTCCCACACCCGCAGGCGTTGCGCGCCTTGGGATTGGCCAGCCGGAAGCCTCTCCCTCGGTAGCTGTCTTCGAAGTCGAGGATCGATCCCGCCACCAAGGGAAGCCCATCCTCCTGAACCACGATCCTCACTCCCTCGACCTCGGTCACGACGTCATCTGAGGCCGCCGTCTCCTCCAAGTCGAAGAAGAGCTTGAACCCTCGGCATCCGCCCAGGCGGACGTCCACCCGGAAAACCGACTGGGGACGCTGGTCGCGAGCCTGCCATGCGCGGATCTCTTCCACGGCATCGCGGGTCACCAGGAGCTGTTGTGGCACCCCCTGATTGTAGGTCTGCGGGAGCAGCGCGCTTCTCTGGTAGTTTGAGTGGCGGGATGGAGATTTCTGAGATCTGGCGGTATCCAGTCAAGTCGATGGCCGGGGAGCGGGTTCCCTCAGCCCAGTTGGGGACCCGCGGCCTGGAAGGGGATCGCGGGATCGCAGCCTTCGATCCTGGGAGCCGCCGTCCGGGCCATCCGGTGAGCGCCCGCCGCCTGCCCGGCCTACTGCGGTTTCGGGCCCGGTGGGAGGATGGGGCGGTGGTGGTGGAAGGGCCAGACCTGCCGCCCACTCCATGGCGAGAGAAGGCGGTCCAGGAGCGCTTGGCGGATGTCTGTCGCCGGCGCCTGGAGTTGGCCGAGGTAGACGGCGGAGCATTTGACGATGCCCCCTTGCATCTTGTGCTGCTGCCCAGCGTGGCGGCGGTCTCCGCAGAGCTTGGTCGTGAGGTGGACAAGAGGCGGTTTCGAGCCAACCTCTTCATCGCCGCCGACGGCCTCATGAGTGGCGCGGAGCGTGGCTGGGTCGGCTCCCAACTGGCAATCGGAAAGGTTGTCCTGCGGGTGATGGCTGAGTGCCCCCGCTGCGTGGTCACCACCCGGGACCCGGATAGTCACGAGCAGTGGCCGGCGCTGCTGCGCCACCTGGCCGCGACCAGGGAGGCGACGATGGGGGTCTACGCGCACGTGTCGGACCCAGGGTGGGTCGCTCTGGGTGACCGGCTGGCTGCCAGCCGAGCCTGAGCTTGCCCAGCCGCGCGGCCACCACCTATACCCTATCAAGGTGACCAGCAGAGGAGGGAAGGACCCCGGAGGAGGAGGCTCGGATAAGCCCATGGGCGCGTCCGTGGTCGGGCTTTTGGGAAGCGATCTGATGGTGAGTTCGCGCCTCCAGGGGATCATCGCCAAGCATGGGCTCCGGCTGCGACAGATCGCTGAGAGCGGCGACCTCAGTGATCTACGACTGGTGCTGGTGGACCTCAACCGTCAGCAGGAGATCCAGCTGGAGAGGCTGAGGAAGATCTCCTCGTCGCAGCAATCCCCCAAGGTCCTGGCCTTCGGCCCCCACCTCCTGATGCGAGACTTGGGCAAGCGGGCCAGACAGGCGGGGGCCGACCGAGTGGTTGCGAACAGCGCGCTGCCCGCGGTGTTGGAGCGGATGCTCGATGGCGGCGACGCTCCTACTGGTGCCAAGAAGGAGCAGAGATGAGTGATATCCACGAGATGGCGGCGGGGCTCAGGTCCAGCCTTGTGGCTGACAGGCGCCATCTGCACCAGCATCCGGAGCTGTCCGGCCATGAACTGGCCACCGCCGCATTCATCCATCAGCGACTCGCCCGCCTGGGGCTGGAGCCGCGCAAGCTGATCGATGGCTGTGCCGTGGTGGCCGACCTCAAAGGGGAGCGTCCTGGAGGCCACATCCTTCTGATCCGGGCGGACATCGACGCTCTGCCCCTCCTGGAGCGTGGCCCTGATCGCCCCTATCGCTCCCTGGTGGATGGGGTCATGCACGCCTGCGGCCATGATGCCCACATTTCAGTTGCCCTGGGGGTGGCCGAGCTGCTCACCGGATTGCGCTCGGAGCTTGCGGGCACGGTCCGGTTCGTCTTCCAGCCCGCGGAGGAGACCGCCGGTGGCGCTCAGCCCATGATCGACCAAGGGGTGATGTCCGACCCCCAGGTGGAGGGTGCGCTGGGATTGCATATTTGGAGCGGGCTGCCAGCCGGCACTGTCGGGGTGCGCGATGGGGCAATCTTCGCGTCGGCTGACGAGTTCAGGGTCATCATTGAGGGCAGGGGCGGCCATGGCGCGCTGCCCCACCAGGCTCTGGATCCCATCCCCATCGCCAGCATGGTCGTGCTGGCTCTCCAGACCCTTGTCTCCCGGGAGACGTCACCGTTCCAGGCCGCGGTTGTCACCGTGGGCAAGATCGAGGGCGGCCAGGCGTTCAACGTGATCCCCGAGACCGTGACGATGACGGGCACGGTGCGCGCCTTCACCGTCGAGGACCGGGAACGGCTGCTACGCAGGATCGCGGAGGTTGCCCAGGGAATAGCGGCCAGCTTTGGCGCCAAGGCCACCACGCAGCTCGGGGCGGGGTGCCCGCCGGTTGTCAGCGACCCCAGGATGGTAGGTCTGGTCAGAGCTGCGGTCGCTGCCACCTCGGGGGCCGTCTTGACCGATCCAGAGCCGATCACCGTGGGCGACGACGTCGCCTTGTTCCTGCGGCTGGTCCCGGGGTGCTATTTCCTGCTGGGAGGGGGCAACCTGGAGTCGGGAATCACCGCTCCCCACCATCATCCGGCCTTCGACCTGGACGAGGCCTGCCTTCCCATCGGGGTCGAGGTCATGGCCAGAGCGGCTCTGGCGTTCTGTGAGTCGGGATTCCCCAATGCTCAATAACCCGCCTCCGGACACCTGCGATCATTGTGGAGCAAGGGATCTCGCTTGGAGGCGGGTTGATGGCCCCACAACCCAGCTGCAGTTGGAGGATGGCCGCGTGGTTACCCGGTCCGGCTCGGTGCATGTCTGTACCCGCTGCGGACACACTGTGGTCATCTCCAGCCCGGGGCCGCGGTTGACCGGCTTTGAGGTGAGCTCCAAGTGAGCGAGACGGCCACCACGACTCGGACGGTGGTGGGTCCCGTCCTGGTCAGAGATGCCACCAAGCCATCTCCGCGGCAGCTGGTCCGGTTCGCCTTCTACAAGGTGGAACCGGAGTGGCGGAGACTGGCGGCCGAGATCAGGTCGGCACACCGGCGGGAGCTGGGGGCGGTGCTGGAGGAGCACAGCCGCCGCATCCTGCTGCGCACCTTCACCCTGGTTGGCACTCGCGGCGATAGCGACATGATGATCTGGGCTGTGAGCGAGCAAGCGGAGCGGCTGCAGGACCTTTTCGCCGATCTCAACCGGACGCAGCTGGCGGGGTACCTCCAATGCTCGCACAGCTACACGGCGATGACCAAGCGCTCGGTCTATGTCGACACCGAGCACCCCAATCTGGGGGGAACCACCGACCGCCTGGTGCTGGCACCCGGCAAGAGCCGCTACCTGTTCGTCTATCCGTTCGTCAAGACCAGGAGCTGGTGGGCTCTCAGCGCGGAGGAGCGGCAGCGCATGATGCAGGAGCACATTCGCGTCGGGCACGAGTATCCCAGTGTGAAGATCAACACCACCTACTCCTTCGGGCTCGACGACCAGGAGTTCGTGGTGGCCTTTGAGACCGACTCCGCCGCTGACTTCCTGGACTGCGTGCAGGCCCTTCGCGACACCGAGGCCTCCTCCTATACGCTGCGCGATGTTCCCAGCTTCACCTGCGTCAGGGCCGGCATCGATGAGATGCTGGAGGCACTGGGTTGACCCCCACTCCCACGTCGCTGCCTTTGCCGTCGCTCCACCAGGCGGCCTCCTAGTTGACCCAGGAGACGACCCCTGAGGTCTACCTCATAGCGCGGCCCGCGGTCGACCATGCGGCTATGCGGGCATACCTTGAGCGGGTCGGCGGCCAGAGCTGGCTGGAGCGGCGAGTAGGTTCGGGTCAGGGCGGCGACGGGGAACTCCTGGTGGAGTTTGCCGGCCGCACCTGCTATAGGAGCTGGGAGCCGGGCCTGAACCCCAACGTGACCAAGGTGCGGCAGGACCCGAGGGTCTATCTACACAACATCCTCAAGAGCGCCCACGGGAGTGTGCTGGAGCATGCCAACTACACCTTCGCGCTCCACAACGTGAGCCGGGTCGCCACCCACGAGATTGTGCGCCATCGCGCAGGCGCCGCCTACAGCCAGGAGAGCCTGCGGTATGTGCGCCTGGTGGACATCGGGTTTCGGGTGCCGCCCGCGCTGGAACCGGTCCGCCAGCAGGTTCTGGAACTGGTGGAACGCCTCGAGGAGTTCCAGATCTCGGCCGCCAAGGCGCTCCGGCTGGATGAAGATGGGGTTCCCTTCCACGTGAAGAAGGAGGCCACCTCTGCCCTCCGCCGCCTGGCGCCCATCGGCCTCAGCACCGACATCATCATGACCATGAACCTGCGGACCCTGCGCCACGTGGTGCACATGCGCACTGCGGTGGGGGCCGAGGAAGAGCTTCGGACCATCTTCGGCCGGGTGGGGGAGATCATGACGCAAGAGGCGTCCGGGGTGTTCCAGGACTTCGAACGGGACCCCAGGGGATGCTGGGTGCCCGGCTTCCCCAAGGTCTGAGCCGGTGGGCGACCCTGAGTCAGAGCGCGCTGCGGCTCGGCCCAGGGCGAGGCCGCGGGTCGAGGTCTGCATCGACTGCTCGGATGCCCTGAGGCTGGCTCCCTTCTGGATCGCGGCGCTCGGCTACCAGACCATCTCCGGTGATGGCCAGCCATACCTTGATCTGGTGGGTCCGCCGGGCTCCCTGCGGGTTTTTCTACAGCGCGTGCCCGAGCCCAAGATGGTGAAGAACCGGCTCCACCTCGATCTCTTCAGCTCCGAGCCAGAGCGGTTGGTCAGGGAGCTACTGGGGCTTGGGGGCCGGACCGTGGGACCCCCATTCCCCAACCAGGAGAGGTGGGAGTGGCAGGTGATGCAGGACCCGGAAGGCAATGAGTTCTGCGTCTGTCGTGAAGGCGACTGAGGTCGCGTGGACGCTTCGTGGCTTTTCGCTGTGACCACCGCAACTGCTAGCCGATCGATTCCAGTACGATCCAGGGTGTGAAGAGCCTGCGCCGTCACCTCGATCCCAGGGTGGAGGCCGACCCGCAGCGGTTGCCTCCCGGGCAGGTGCTTACCGAGAAGTGGCCGGTGCTGCACTACGGACAGGTGCCTGAGTACGACGTTGACCGCTGGCGCCTGCGAATCTTCGGGGAGGTGGATCAGGAGACTATCCTCACCTTCGATCAAGTGCTGGCCCTCCCCGCCAAGGAGGTTGCCTGCGATATCCACTGCGTGACCACCTGGAGTCGATTCGACAACCGCTTTCTGGGGGTGCCGCTTGCCCAGATCGCAGACCTGGCCCGTGCCCGTCCGGGAGCGCACTTTGTCGAGTTCCACTGCCACGGGGGATTCACCACCTCCGTGCCACTGGAGGTGGCGACGGCGGAGGATGCCCTGCTCGCCTACCAACATGATGGGCAGCCTCTGGCTCCGGAGCACGGCTATCCCCTGCGGGCTCTGCTGCCGCAAAAATACTTCTGGAAGAGCGCAAAGTGGGTGGAGGGCGTCGAGTTTCGCAGCCAGGACGAGCTGGGTTTCTGGGAGCGCAACGGCTACAACAACGGCGCTGACCCATGGCGCGAGGAGCGCTACTGGTGACGGGCACTCTCGACTGCGCTAAACTCAAAGGGTCCAGCAGCAGCTGGCGGCTTCAGATCAGGTTCAGGGAAATTTCAACATGATCACCGTTTCCGAGCAGGCACTCGACCAGTTGAAGCAGCTTCTCCAGCAGCAGGAGAACCAGGCTATGGGACTCCGCGTCTACGTGACCCCGGGCGGCTGCACCGGATTCAGCTACGGGATGGGCTTCGACGACGCTCCCGCCAGCGACGATGAGGTCACCGAGCAGGAGGGGATCAAGGTCTTCGTTGACCCCTACAGCGCGACCTATCTGGAGGGAGCGGAGATCGACTACGTCGACAGTCTGATGGGAGGCGGCTTCACCGTCCACAACCCCCAGGCGGTCAAAACCTGTTCCTGCGGCCAGTCGTTCGACGCCGGGGACGGGGCGGGAGCCGCCAAGGCCTGCAGCGCAGTCTGACTTGCTCGACCTCCGGGAGCGCGAGGTTGCCGCTCTGGGTCTCAGGGTTCGGGGAAGCGGTCGGGCGCGGGTCTGAACATCTAACTGTGCCCCTCACCTTGCCGCTTCGTTTGGCGCCGGAATCCCACCGGGCTGGCCCTGGGCCTCTGGTGCAGCTCCTCTCGTGGTTGAGGGGTAGCGCTGGGCGGCACTCGGTTGTGCGCGCCTATCTGGCTGCGCACACCGTCCCCGCCTTCGCGCCCCGAGCCTGAAGCGTCTGAGTCTGCGCCTGAGATCAGATGGCCAACCTGGCGGCGCCGGTCGCCGGCGCTCTGATGCCTGACAGATCGCAGGCTCTCAGGGTCGCGGTCCTGGCAGGCGGAGTGGGAGCGGCCCGGTTCCTGTCGGGACTGGTCGAGGCCATGCCGGCTCTTGGCGTCACCGTCATCGGCAACACCGCTGATGACTTCTTGGTCCATGGTCTGCACGTGAGCCCCGATCTTGACTCGGTCACCTACACCCTGTGCGGGATGGGCGACCAGGAGCGAGGCTGGGGAATCCGCGACGAGAGCTGGCAGGCGCTGAAGCAGCTGCAGCTGCTGGGAGAGGATGCCTGGTTTCAGCTGGGGGACCGCGACCTGGGAACCCACATCTTCCGCACCGCCAGGCTGCGCGCAGGGTCTTCCCTCTCGGACGTCACCAGCGAGCTCGGCCAGAAGCTGGGCCTCCCGGTCCGCCTGCTGCCGATGACAGACGATGAGGTCACGACCCGCATCCGAACCCGCGATGGGCGCGACCTGCACATCCAGGAGTACCTGGTGCGCGAGGCCTGCCAGCCCGAGATCGGATCGGTCGAATACCGGGGGGCAGAGGTGGCACGGCCAGCTCCCGGGAGCCTGGATGCCATCTCCCAAGCCGACTTGGTCCTTCTGGCTCCCAGCAACCCCGTCATCTCGATAGGCCCCATCCTGGCTGTTCCAGGGATTCGCGAAGCGGTCGCCGCTGCTCCGGCGGTGGTTGCGGTCAGCCCGATCGTCGCGGGCCGGGCCATCAAGGGACCGGCCGCGGAGATGCTGCAGGCCTTGGGGCTCTCCGCCTCACCAGTAGGGGTCGCGGACTACTACCGGGGCCTCTTGCACATGCTCGTGCTGGACCGGGCGGACGAGGGCCTGGCTGGGGAGGTGCGAGCTCGCGGTCTCCAGGCCCACGTCTGCGACACCATGATGGTCAGCGCCCCGGCCCGCCTGCGCCTGGCCAGGGAGGTGCTTGCGGCGGCGCGGCGCCACCCTGCCTTTGCGCTCGGGTGAGGGCATGGTCGTGGAGCCCTTTTTGGTGGTGCCGGTCAAGCCGAGCTCCGGGAGCAAACAGCGCCTGGCCTCGGCCCTGCCCGACCCGGGGCGGGAGCTGATCAGCCTCACCCTGGCGGTGCGTGTCATCAGCCTGGCAGCCCAGGTCTGGCCAGCCGGGACGGTGGTCGTCGTCTCCTCTGAGCCCGGGTTGACGCCCATCTGTCAGCGCCTGGGGGTGGCGCGGATCGCGGACTCGGGGGCCGGCCAGACGGCGGCTGTTCGTTCCGGCGTCTGCTGGTCCTTGGAGCGAGGTGCCACGGTTGTGGCGACCGTGGCGGCGGACCTGCCAGGGGTAGGGACGGAGGATCTGCTCCATATGTTGCGGACGGCCCGCGGTCTGGCCCCGGGGGCGATGGCCATCTATTCCGACCGCGAAGGCTCTGGGACCAATGGGGTTGTGGTCCGCCCGGGCAGTCTTTTGGTGCACTCATTCGGTCCAGGCTCTAGGCGCCGACACGAGCGCATCGCGGCTCAATTGGGGTTGCGGTTCAGAGTTGAGGATGTGGCCGGACTCCAGTGGGACCTCGATCGCCCTGAGGACCTGGAGTCCACCGAGGCAGCCTCTTCCCACCCGTTGCTGAGCTGGGCCGTCCAACTCTCGCAGGACTCGCCCCAGACTGCCAGGGCCGATGTTGGAGGTTGAGCCACCGCGCCCGCTGGTGGCCGGCCGCCGCCTTGCCTGCTGGGCGGTTGAGGGGATTGGCGAGGTCACCCCTGGACAGGATCTTGCCCTTCTGTGTCGATCCCCGCTGCAGAATGCGGGCGGTCTCGAGCCCTGGGACGTGGTGCTGGTCACTCACAAGGTGATCTCCAAGTCCGAGGGCCGCACCTTGCTCTTGGAGGACGTCGTTCCCGGCGATGTGGCGGTCGCAATCGGCCAACGGGTGGGTCAGGACCCACGCATGGTGGAGGTTATCCTACGGGAGAGCCGTGCCGTGATCAGGGCGGAGCCAGGAGTGCTGGTGACCGAGACAGTGCAAGGTTTCATATGCGCCAACGCTGGGGTCGACCGCAGCAACGTTGGAGGTGGATCTGAGGTGACGTGCCTTCCCCTTGATCCCGACGGATCCGCCGCCTCCCTCAGGGAAGCCTGGCTGGACCTGGCCGGGGGTGGACCGTTGGGGGTGATCGTCACCGACACCTTCGGGCGTCCCTTCAGGGAGGGGGCAGTGAATGTGGCGATCGGAGTGGCGGGAATCCCCGCCATCAGCGACCACCGGGGCCTGTTCGATGAGCGCGGGTATCTCCTGCATGCGTCCACAATTGGCACGGCCGACGAGATAGCCGGGATCGGCGAGCTGGTGATGGGCAAGTTGGACGGCATTCCATTGGCGGTGGTGCGCGGCTTCACCTGGAGTGGCCCTGAGGCGGGGGCGCAGGCGTTGTTGCGCCCAGAGGCGAAGGACATCTTCCGGCGTTGATCCGCCCGCGCCTACTATCTTGGTATGACCCCTTCTGAGCTGCGGGCTTTTGTTGGTGGCCGATGAGCACCGGCACGGTGCGCATCCTGCTGTTCGCCACCCTCCGCCAGGTCGCCGGCTGCTCCCTGGCTGAGGTCGAGCTCCCTCGCCAGGGCGGCTCTGTGCAGTGGTGCTGGGAAGCCCTCTGCCGCGAGCATCCCGAGCTGAGCACGCACCAGGGAACGGTCCGTCCAGCCCTCAACCGAAGCTACGTGGGCTGGGACGAGGCGGTCGCGGGGGGGGATGAGCTCGCCTTCATACCCCCCGTGTCGGGAGGAGCCGTGTGACCCTGCACGTCGCGGTCGGCGCTGAGGAGATCGATGTGGCCTCCATGCAGGCGGAACTCGACCTGCGTGGGGTAGGCGGGATCGCCACCTTCGTGGGGGTCGTGCGCGATCCCGACCAGGGCCGCGAGGTGACTCATCTCACCTACGAGGCCTATCCGGAGATGGCGGAGAGCGAGCTGCGCGCGATCTGCGAGGAGGCCCTGAACCAGGAGGGGGTGAGCGAGGTTGTGGTCCGGCATCGCACGGGCCGGGTAGATAGGGGAGTGGCCTCCGTGGCGGTGGTGGTGGGGGCCGCCCACCGGCATCAGGCCCTGGGCGCCTGCACCTATGTGATCGATGAGCTCAAGCGTCGGGCCCCGATCTGGAAGGTGGAGGACTGAATTCCCCCCCCTGTTAGACTCGAATCCCGTGGCCAGCACACAAGCCCTACGCGGACCGGGCTCCGCGTCTCGTCCCAGGGCTCCGCAGTCAGGTCCCATTGCGCGGCGCCTGGAGCTGCTGTCGGAGCTGGTCCGCCGCGACGTCAGAGCACGCTATCACGGCTCCGTTCTGGGGATAGGGTGGACCCTGATCAATCCCCTGGTCTTCATGATGGTGTATGCGGTCGTCTTCGGCGACATCATCGGCATCAAGGGGCCCAGCGGCAAGTCCTACGCGGTCTTCATCCTCTCCGGGCTGCTTGCCTGGACCTTCTTCTCCCAGGCGCTGGTGATGGCCGCCAGCAGCATCATCGCCAACTCGGGGGTGGTCCGAAAGGTGGCCTTCCCCTGGATGTTGCTGACCGTGTCCTCGGTGATCGCGGCCTTGGTGAACTTCCTGATCAGCCTGGTCCTGCTGGTCCCCTTCATGATCCTGGCCAAGGCGCCGGTGGGGCTGCCCTTACTGGCGATCCCACCCCTGGTGGTGGTGACCTTCGGCCTCTGCCTGGGGCTGGGGCTGATGCTGGCGGCGGGGAGCGTCTACTTCCGGGACCTGCAGTACCTGATCAACCTGGCCACCATGATCTGGTTCTACCTGACGCCTGTGATCTGGCCTTTCACCCGCTATGAGGGATTCTTCCGGCATGGGACGATAGGCCTGCTGGCGCACATCGTGGTCTACGCCAACCCGATGACGTGGATCGTGCTCTCCTTCCAGGATGTCTTTGTCTTCAACCGCTGGCCCCAGCACTGGCACGGACTGATCTACTGCACGGTGTTGGCGGTCGCCCTGATATGGCTCGGCATCCGCGTCTTCCGCCGGCTGCGGCGGCGGTTCGCCGAGGAGATCTGATGGACTCGGTGATCACGGCCGAGAGCCTCGCCAAGCGCTTTCGCATCTACCACCAGCGCAGCGAGACTCTCAAGGAGGTGCTGGTGGACCGGCGCCGCTCTCGCTACGAGGAGTTCTGGGCGGTCAACGACATCAGCTTTGAGGTGCCTGAGGGTCAGACCTTCGGGATCGTCGGCGCCAACGGGTCCGGCAAGTCGACCCTGCTGAAGTGCATCGCCGGCATCCTGGTGCCGGACCGCGGCCGGGTCTCGGTCAAGGGCCGGATGGCATCCCTGCTTGAGGTCGGGGCCGGCTTTCACCCTGACTACAGCGGACGCGAGAACATCTACTTGAACGGAGCCATCCTGGGGTTGCCCCGCCGCTACATCAACTCCGTGATCGACGAGATCGTGGGGTTCGCAGAGCTGGAGCAATTTATCGACAACCCGGTCCGCAACTACAGCTCCGGGATGTACACCCGGCTCGGGTTCTCGATTGCGATCCACATGGACCCTGATGTCCTCCTGATCGACGAGGTGCTGGCGGTCGGGGACGAGTCCTTCCAGCGCCGCTGCATGGATCACATCGAAGGCATGAGGCGAGAGGGCAGGACCCTGGTCTTCGTCTCACATGCGGCCGAGACCGTTCGCAAGCTCTGCGACCGCTGCCTTTGGATCGACCACGGGGTCCAGCGCGCCGCCGGCCGCACCGGGGATGTGGTGGACGCCTACATCGGCGAGGTCAACCGCCACGAGACAGAGCTGTTGCGGGCGATCTCGGCCGACCTTGGTGGTTCCGGCCCCGGTTGGATGGGGGTGCGCATCGCCGGGGTGGAGATGAGCGGCAGCGAGGGGGAGTTCAACTCCATCAGGACCGGGGAGGAACTTTCGATCCGCATCACCTATCAGGCTCCCGAGCCCCTGCGCGGAGCCCGCTTCAGGGCCTCCTTTTACCCGGCCGGCCGGGACATCCTGCTCAGCACCAGGACCGATGATGCCGAGCTCGGGGGCATGTCCCTGCCCCCCGAGGGCACCGTCACCCTGACCGTTCCTCAGGTTCCCTTCCTGGATGGCGTGTACGGCCTGAAGGTGGAGATCGAGGACATCACCAGCGGCCGGCAGTACGTTGAAGTTGACCGGCCCCAGGCCTTCAGAGTCCAGGGCGGCCGTCGCTTCGAGGTGGGGCTGGCCTTGATCGGGCACAGATGGCAGGTTCCCGCCGCGGACCCCAGCGCGGTCGAGGTCTCAGCGACCGGGTAGGGCTAGGTCGGACCAGCGTCGGGTGGGTCAGCCGAAGGTGACGCGGTTGTTGATCAGGTAGTTCCAGATCGCCGCCAGCCCTATTCCCACCGTGAGGGCCACGAGGTAGAAGACGTGGAGCTGATCGGTGCCAAACAGAAGCGCAGTCTCCTGAATCGCCAGGCCAACCAGGGAGACCGCCTCGAAGGTGAGTGCCCGGCGCCGGAGGTTGTCAGTCTCCCGATCGCGCCAGGTGAGCAGTGAATTGAGGGTGAACGTCAGAGCGATCGCGGTCTGGATCGCTATCGCTGAGGCGAGCCAGAGGGGGAGGAGGAAAAGGTGGTGGTAGAGCAGGGCGGTCCCGAAGATGGTGGTGGCAGCACCCATGAGGCCCACGAAACCGAACAGGACAACCCGTTGCCCGTGCTCGCGGACCAGTCCGTCAGCAGGCCCGAAGCTCATTGCGGAGAGATCGTAGAGCTTGCCCACGGCCAGCAAGGTTAGCAAAGCCGTTTAGCTAACGGAGTGGACATTCAGCTACGAGGCGGCGACGAAACTTTGCGGGCTCTCCCTTGGCGTGGGTAGACTTCGGCTGAGATGCCTTTTTCCATCACCTTCCTGATCTTCCTGGCGGTGTGGCTCTATGCCATCTTCGACACCATCCGGCGGCGTTCCGTACCGTTCCGGGAGCGGCTCCTGACCGCTCTCTTCCTCATCCTGCTGCCGCCCATCGGGATTGTGGTGTGGGCTGTCCTGCTGGGCCACGGCCTGCTCCGCCTGGGGATACTTTTGGTGTTCGCCATCGCCGTCTTCGGGCTGCTCTCCAGAGCGGCGCTCCCCGGACTCTTGGTGGTCCTTCTGGTCATTCTGGTGGCGGCGGGCCTGCACCGGATCGACAGCCGCGGCGGGCGGGCGGCGCGTATCAGGGGCTGATTCAGGCTGTATCGGAGCCGACCTCCGCCATCGGATCCAACTCCCGTCGAGTTGGGGAGCCTCCATGGCTTGACTCCCAGCGTCTGCCAGCTGTCACACTCGGGCCAGCGGCATCAGGCGGTCAGGGAGGAGTTGTTGCATGGGTCGTTTCGACGGACAGGTGGCGGTCATCACCGGAGGAGGGCAGGGGATAGGCCAGGCGACCTGCGATCGCCTGGCCGGTGAGGGGGCCAGTGTTGTGGTTGCCGACCTGGTCGAAGCCTCCGCCCAAACGGTGGCCGCACGACTGGTCGATGATGGTGCCAAGGCGCTGCCGGTGGTATGCGACGTGCAGCAGGAGCAGAGCGTCGAGGCGCTTTTCGAGAGGACCCTCCTGGCTTTCGGGCGGCTTGACATCCTGGTCAGCAATGCCGGCTTGACCCGCGACAACCTCCTCCACAAGATGCCGCTGGAGGATTGGGATCAGGTGCTCCAGGTCCACTGCCGAGGCGCCTTTCTGTGCGCCCGGGCGGCCGCCCGTCCCATGGTCAAGCAGCGCCGAGGCAAGCTCGTGTTCCTCTCCTCCACCTCAGCTCTGGGCAATCGGGGTCAGGCCAACTACGCGACCGCCAAGGCCGGGCTGCAGGGCCTGACCAGGTCGCTGGCCCTTGAGCTCGGCCCTTTCAACATCAACGTGAACTCAGTCGCCCCGGGCTTCGTCGACACCGCCATGACCAGGGCGGTCGCCGAGCGCCTCCATCTGAGCCTGGATGAGTTCCACCGCCAGTCCCAAGAACGGATTCCTCTGGGCCGGCTGGGAACTCCTCAGGACATTGCCGCCGTGATCGCCTTTTTATGTTCGGAGGACTCCGCCTACGTCAGCGGCCAGGTGCTCTACGTCAACGGAGGCAGGCCCGCCTGACCATCGCCATCACCGCTGACAGCCGAATTCCAGATCGCACCCAGCTTCCTCTGATCTGGGTGGGTTACCGTGTAGCTTCAGGCTGAGGCGCCGCCGGGCGGACGGCCCCTCGCCCAGGACTCGGTTCGGGAGGCTGGATCGGCGATATGGCTACCCACTTGAAGATGGCAGCTGGGGTTGTGCCCTTGATGGCGCTGCTGCTGGCCGGTTGTGCTGGGGCGGCTCCCAATGGAGCGGCCCCCCGCGTGGCCAGGATTCCGACCCCGGTGATCTCCAAGGCTGGCCTCTCGAGTGCGCTGTTGGCGCTGCAGGCGGACTATGTGCAGCTCTACAAGGAGGTCAGTCCCTCGGTCGTCCAGATCTCGACCTCGCAGGACCTTGGCTCAGGGATCATCTTCAACTCCCAGGGCGACATCGTCACCAACAATCACGTGGCCAATGGCTTCAAGAGCTTCACCGTCACCCTGTCGGACGGCAAGAACTACAAGGGCACCCTGGTCAATAACTTCCCCGGCGACGACCTGGCCGTGATCCATATCAACGCCTCCGGGCTGCACCCGGCCACCTTTGCCAACTCGTCGCAGCTGCAGGTGGGGGACATAGTGATGGCCATAGGGAACCCGCTCGGATTCCAGAGCTCAGCCACCGACGGGATCGTCTCCGCGGTCGGTCGAACCGTGAGCGAGCCCAATGGGGTGACTCTTCCGGATGTGATCCAGACCAGTGCTCCCATCAACCCCGGGAACAGCGGCGGGGCTCTGGTCGACCTGGCGGGACAGGTGGTGGGCATCCCAACCCTGGCCGCGCTCGACCCTCAGTTCGGCAGCGCCCAGGCGCCGGGAATCGGGTTTGCCATCCCCAGTAACGTGGTCACCAGCATCGCGGCCCAGATCGTCAAATACGGAAAGGTCGTCAGCTCGGGCCGTGCCTTCATCGGCGTCGACGTGGAGCAGGTCACCAACAGCCAGGGGCAGCCGGCCGGGGTGCTGGTCGTGAAGATCACCCGCGCGGCCGTCAGCCGCGCCGGGCTCAAGGTTCACGACGTCATCATCTCGATCAATGGCAAGGCGACCCCGGCGGTCCAGAACCTCACTGATGACCTTGCCAACATGAGCCCGGGGCAGACGGTGAAGCTCGGGATCAAGGAGCCAAACGGCGCCAGGACGACGGTCTCCATAGTCCTGGCAAACCTGCCTGCCAGCGCCTCCTGAGGGGCGCCGGGCGGCCAACACGACGGCGGCAAACTCGCCGCCTGTGCCGTAGCATCGAGATCTGAGCCCAACACCAGGAGGCACAGCTGAGATGGACAACTCACACGACGACCTGCCCATGAGCCCCGACGAGCAGCAGGTGGCCTGGATCAGGACGCCATACCATGCGCCCATTCTCGACAGCCAGGGCAACAGCTTCGGGACCACTGAGTCGTTGCTCGGTGATGAGGCCGAGGACATCTTCCATGGCTTGGCGGTGAAGTTGGCCAGTGGGGGCAGGGTGGCAGAGGTCGCGGCCGACCACGTGACCAAGATCACCCTGGCCGCGGTGCACACGGATCTGGACCCCGCCAGCGTGGAACAGTTGCCGGCATATCAGGAGGAGCGCTGGTTCCACCTGGGAGAGGGGGGGCTGTTTCGGAAGCACGCGGAGTGGAAGCGGGGCTGAGGGCCGGCCAACCGCGCCTGGTGTCGCGCTGATAGCGCGGCCATGGCTGGCATGCTGAGAGCTCACCCCAGGGTCGGGTGGATGGCTGCGGGCGGCCTGATCCTCCTTTTGGTCGCCGGTCTGGCCCTGGTCCTCACCCGAGGCGCAGCCGCTCCAGGGCGACTGCTGCTTCTGGGAAGCGTCACCCGGCCGGTTCCCGCCGGCACCAAGGCGGTGACCACGCGGGTGGTGGGACTCCAGATCGAGGGGCTGGCGACCGGCGGTGGCTGGCAATCCATCGAGTTCACCGGAGTAGATCTCACGTTTCCGGGAGCCGATCTCGCGCCCAACACCGCCACCATCCTGCAGACAGACGTTGCGGCCGGAGCCTACAGTCGCGCCCGGCTCGACCTGATCACCTCCGTCGGCCGTCTGCAGGTGGAGCGCTCGGTTGGGTTTCGAGTCGCGAGCGGCCAGACCACTCCCCTGCTCTTCACCTTCCAGGTGGGGTCGCCAGGGCTGACGCCCGCGGCCGCCTATGGGGGCAACAGCCAGGTGACCTTTGGGCTGGCTCTGGCCTCAAAGGAGATCCAGGCGGTGCCAAACACCACCTTCTCAAATCAACAGGGCCAAGCGGTGCGCCTCAGTGAGTACCGGGGCAAGGTGGTGGTCCTGGCCAGCTTCCTCACCGAGTGCCAGGAGACCTGCCCTCTGGTCGCCGCCGCCCTGCTTCAGCTGCACAGGATGCTGGCCCAGCACGGGCTGGCGGGCAAGGTGCAGATCTTGGAAGTGACCCAGGATCCGGCCCAGGACACCCCGGCCATCCTGGGAAAGTACCAGCGCTACTTCTCTCTGCCCTGGCCACTTCTTACGGGACCACCTTCTTCGATCAACGCCTTCTGGGCGCATCTGGGAGTGCCCCCCGTGCGGGCCCTGCCCTGGCATGGGCCGGCGCCAACCAACCTGTTCACCGGCGGGCCGGAGCCCTTTAACCTCATCCACGCCTCGGTCCTGGAGGTGATAGATCCGCAGGGCTACATCGTCACGGTGATGCAGTCCCAGCCCAGCCTCAGCACCACCACCATTCCCAACACGCTCTATAGGTACCTTGATGCCCAGGGCAGGTCCGAACTCAAGACGGGGGGCTCGTGGACCCCTGCCACCGTCTACCAGGCGATAACCCCATTGCTGCAGCAGCAGCGTGAGGTGAACGCATTTCCCAAAACCTCCCAGGCTGTCCCCGGGAGGCAGGCCCCCAACTTCACGCTTCCCTCCACGGCTGGCTCACCTGTCACCCTCGCGAAGCTTCGCGGGCACCCGGTGATGCTGGACTTCTGGGCCAGTTGGTGCACCAACTGCAAGGCCGACATGGGGCTGATCGCCAGCGCCGCGCGCAGCTATGCGGGCCGAGGCCTGCGGGTGGTGCTGGTCAACGATCAGCAGTCGGCCCAAACCGCAAGGGACTTTCTCAGGGGGTTGGGGGTCACCTTGCCCAGCCTGCTCGATCGGGGCGGCCAGGTCGCCCAGGAATACGGCCTGCCCGGCCTTCCGGTGGCGGTCTTCATCAGGCCCAACGGAGAGATCTCATCGTTGGTCCTGGGTCAGCTGCAGCGGGGCCAGCTGGATGCCGCAGTTGGCAAGTTGTTGGCGGCCTGACCGGACAACATTGCCGATATGTATGGCAGGGAGATAGGATTGGCACGTGCGGTCAGGAGTTGAGACAGCAGTGAAGGCGCGCCGCCAGCGATGTACGCGGCTGCCGATCGGCCCGCGGGCAGGGTCCTAACCGATCGGCAGGAGCACCGCCGGCATCCTTGTTCCGCGAGGCGACGACCAAGCTTCGTCGGCCCTTGCTGACACACCTCAATTGGAGTACCTCAATGTCTGCCTATCACAACCCTCATGCCTTGGTGACCACCAGCTGGCTGGCCGAGCACCTTCAAGATCCTGACCTGCGCATCCTCGATGTCGATGAGGACACCGACGCCTACGGCCGCGGTCACATACCCGGATCGATCGGGGTCCATTGGCGCAACGATCTGCAGGCGGCGGTCGCGCGCGACTTCATCAGCCCCGAGGACTTTGCCGCGCTGATGGACCGCCTGGGGATCACCTCCAAGACCAGGGTCGTCCTCTACGGGGGCAACAAGAACTGGTTCGCCGCCTACGCGTACTGGTACTTCAAGTACTACGGACACGACGCGGTCCAGCTGCTGGACGGGGGGCGGCGCAAGTGGGAGCTGGACGGCCTGCCCCTGGTCACCGACTCGGTGACGGTCCGACCCGGCTCGGGCTATGAGGTACCCGCCGAGAGAGAGGAGATCCGCGCCTACCGAGATCAGATCCTATCGGGGTTCCTGGGCAGGCCGGAAGCCGGCCTGGTGGATGTGCGCTCCCCCGAGGAGTATTCGGGGGCAAAGCTGGCACCCGACCACCTGCCCAGCGAGGGCGCCCAGCGAGGTGGGCACATACCGGGCGCCCGGAACATCCCCTGGAGCCGGTCTGTCGACCCTGAGCAGGAGACCTTCCTGGACGCTGACCGGCTGGCCGCTCTCTACTCCTCGGAAGGGATAACGCCGGAAAAGGAGATCGTGGCCTACTGCCGGATCGGCGAGCGCTCCGCTCACACCTGGTTTGTGCTCAGTGAGTTGCTGGGCTACCCCAGGGTGCGCAACTACGATGGCTCCTGGACCGAGTGGGGCAGCCTGGTCAAGGCTCCCATCGAGAGGTGAGCTTTGGGGGCGGGGCGCCGGCTCCGCCCCCAACTCGAGTTCCTCCGACTTGGGAGTGCCACTACCATCTAAGGCGATACCTTCGGCTGGTGCCAAGGCGGCAAGGAGCCACCGCCACATGGGGGTTGCGAACAGTTGCACGTATGGTGAGCTATAATGAGCGGAGATGAACTTCAGGGAGGGGTGGTCACTGTACAAAACCTAGGTGGCTGGCCGGACATAGCCAGGCAAGGCGGTGTAGTTGACGCCGCGGCCCTGTTCGTTCTCGGGCCGTCCTCGGACGGTACAGGCGACGGCTCGGATGCTCGGAGGACCGGGCACCTGGGGAGTGGACGTAAGACCAGCGCTTCGGCGCGGGCGGTTCGCGGTGAGGCCAGAACCGAACCCAGCAATGGGGGAGGAACCCCGCGAGGGGTGCCACAGCCGTGGGCTTACTAAAGTTCACGCAGTGGCAACGGCAAGAGTCGCGATGGCAGCGGACCTGGTGACCGGGAAGGGCACCCACCCGGCGTTCCCGACCGAGGCCGGGCAGGCGTCATCGTCGGGGTCGAGGTACCGGATCGTGCGCACCCTGCGCCTTCGCAACGAGAACCACCCGGGGGTGTTGGGCGAGGTGGCCACCGCCATCGGGCGCGCCGGCGGCAACCTCGGCGACATCCGCACCGTTGAGAGGGGATCCCGCAACGTGGTGCGGGACATGGATGTCAGCACCACCGACCTGGAGATGCTGGAACAGGTCCTGGCCGCGATCCGGGAGATTCCTGAGACCCACCTGGTGGATGTCCGAGACGAGGTGCTACGAGTTCACCTCGGCGGCAAGTTGCAGATCCAGCCGCGCTACCCGGTGCGCTCGGTCGCCGACCTGCGCCACGTTTACACCCCCGGGGTGGCCGAGGTGTGCCGCCTGATCGAGGGCGACCCCACGGTGGCGGACCGCTACACCGGTATCGCCAACTCGGTGGCGGTGGTGACCGATGGGACCGCGATCCTGGGGCTGGGCAACATCGGCCCGGTGGCGGGGATGCCGGTGATCGAGGGGAAGTGCGCGCTGATGGCCCAGATGGTTGGCATCTCCGCCTACCCCCTGCTGATCACCCCGGGAACCCCGGGTGAGATCGTGGATGCCCTGGTGCGCATCAGCGCCACCTTCGGAGCGATCCAGCTGGAGGATTTCGCCGCGCCCCACTGCTTCGAGATCACCCCGGCGCTGCAGGCGCGAGTTGCGATCCCGGTCATGCACGACGACCAGCACGGGACCGCCACCGTGGTGCTGGCCGCGGTGCTGCGAGCGGCCGCCATGACCGGCCATCGCCTTCAGGACCTGACCGCGGGTGTCATCGGGCTGGGAGCCGCCGGGTCGGCGATCGCGCAGCTACTCATGCACCAGCAGGGCAAGCCGGTCCTCGGCACCGGCAGGACGCCTGACTCCCTTGAGCGCCTGCGCCAGGCCGGCGGACAGGCGGTGGAGTTGGATGAGCTGTTGGCGCGCTGTGATGTCGTGATCGCAGCCACCGCTCAGCCGGGCCTGCTTCGACCCGAGCAGATCCGCCCAGGGCAGATCATCTTCGCCATCTCCAACCCGATCCCCGAGATCGAACCAGACCGCGCCATGGCAGCGGGGGCCGCCATCGCCGTGGACGGGGCCGTGGTCAACAACCTGCTCGGATTCCCTGGCCTGTACCGTGGCGCCCTCGACACCAGGGCCAGCCGATTCAACACCGAGATGTACGTGGCGGCGGCCCTGGCGATCGCTGCCCAGGCCACAGATGGCGAGGTGGTGCCGGACTCCCTGGATCCCAGGGTTCACATGGCCGTGGCCCGGAAGGTGGCCCGGGCCGCGCTCGAGACCGGGGTCGCCCGTACCGAGCCCTCGCCAGATTACTTCGAATCGATCGAGGCCAAGCTGCTCTGACGTCGCCTGCGGCTTACGATGATGATGTGGAGATCGTCCGACTGGAGGCTGAGGAACTCCCCTCCATCCGTCCGCTCCTGCTCGACCTTTTGGAGTCGGAACACTCCGAGGAGTCTTTGCCAAGGGCCTCTCTCGACTCCTGGCTACCCCAGACCAGGGAGTCGTTCCAGGGGGAAAACCACGTCTTCGCGGCCCGGGACCAGGGGCGATTGGTGGGGTTCTGCTGGTGTGTGATCTTCGATCCCGGGACGGGGCTGGAGGGTGAGGTAGCCGAGCTGTATGTGGCGCCGAGGTGGCGTGGGCAGCGGCTGGGGTTTCAGCTGGTGGAGGAGGCGACGCGGCTCTTCAGGTCCAGGAGGGTGACTTTCGCCTGCGTCTGGACGAGGGCCGACAACCGGGCCGCCGTCGCGGCCTATCGCCGGGCGGGCTTCGCTCCCACCGACCAGCTGGTGCTCACCTGGTATCCATCGTGAGCGACAGCGGAGATCCGAGCCGGACCCCGAGACCG
>JAJZJU010000030.1 GCA_021809895.1 bacterium | reverse complement strand
ACGGTCGCATACCTGGCCTGGCGCACCCTGTACACCCTCAACCTGGGTGAATGGTGGATCTCGGTTCCCCTGCTGGTGCTGGAGGTCCACGCCGCTTTCGGCCTGCTGCTGTTCACGGTCAACCTATGGGATCTCGACGCGGTGCAGCCCCCAAGCCCCCGCAACGGCACGGACCTGAAGCTGGCGCTGCTCATCCCCACTTTCAACGAACCGGAGGAGACCCTGCTCCCCACTGTGGCTGCCGCGGTCAGCGCCAACCTCGATCACGAAACCTGGGTGCTTGATGACGGTGACCGCGCCGAGGTGCGGATCCTTGCCGAGCGACTGGGCGCCAGGTACCTGGCTCGACCAACTCACAAGCACGCCAAGGCAGGCAATGTCAACTACGCCCTGGACCGTATCGACTCCGATCTGGTGGCCATCATCGATGCCGACCATGTGGTGCGGGCGGATCTGTTCCGCAACACGCTCGGTTACTTCGATGACAACCGGGTGGCTCTGGTGCAGACCCCGCAGGACTTCTACAACCTGCAGAGCTTTGAGCACGAACGCAAATTCAGCGAGCAGCGCCTTTTCTACCGAGCCCTACTTGCGGGACGCAACCGATGGAATGCAGCTTTCTGCTGTGGCACCGGTGCCATCTTCCGGATGTCGGCACTGGGAGATGTCGGCGGACTGGCTGTGGACACGGTCACCGAGGACATTCACACCACCCTGCGTCTGCACCGTCTTGGGTGGAGAACGGTGTTCCACAACGAGGTTCTGGCGCACGGACTGGCGGCGGGCAATGTGGTCCAGTACCTGGGCCAACGCCTGCGCTGGGGGACAGGAGCCATGCAGCTCCTGCGACGCGAGAACCCGGCCACCGTGAGTGGACTGTCGCCAATGCAGCGGGTCAGCTACATGACCACCCTGCTGGGATGGTTCGACGCCTGGCGCTCCTTGGGATACCTGCTGGTTCCGATGGTGGTGCTGCTGGTGGCGGCCGTCCCCATCCGAGCTCCCTTCGTGGAGTTCGCACCCATATTTGTCGTCACCTTCTTGATTCAGCGCTACGCGATGCGGCGCCTGGCTCGCTCCACCTCCAGCCAGGGGCTGGCCACCATCTTCGAGATAGTGAGGATGCCGGCCAACCTGCACGCCACGCTGCGCCTGCTGGGGCGCTCGGAGCGCCCCTTCGGGGTCACCGACAAGGGCCGCACCGGCGATACCAGAGCGCGAATGCCGGTGCCCTGGCTACTGTGGGCGCTGCTCGGCGCCAGCCTGGTGACGCTGGGATGGGCGGTCGCCAGCCTGCTGGGAGCGACCCCGCTGCACTACCGGGTGGTGTGGGTCGCCTATGGATCCCTCTTCTGGCTGGTTGTGAACCTGGGGATCCTTCTGGCCGCAATTTGGCGCATTCGCTCCAAGCGTTTCGGCGCGGAGCGCAGGGCGTCGGTGCGCTTTGACGTGGACGCTCGAGTTCAGCTGGGAAGCCTGGCGGCACGCCTGCTGGACGCCTCTTTGACCGGAGCCAGGATCGTTGTCCCCACGCCCTCCGCGGCTCTGGAGGCCGGCGCCCGGCAGACGCTCGAGATCCATCTCGCCAAGCAGATCTACACATTCGACGTCATCGTGCGCAGCATGCTCCCCAGCCCCGACCCGGGGCCGGCGGTGGTGGCTGGTTTGGAGTTCATGCCCGGTCAGACGGCAGCATGTGCCGCCCTGGCCTTGGCGTTGTTCCAAACGGGTTCAGAGCCAAGAGGGTTCGACCGCACAGCCTCGACGACCACGGAACTGGAGGCTCTCGCCGCGAGCTGAGGCGGCCGAGAGCCTCCGCTGGCACTTTGCTCCAGTGGGGCCTCACCGCGGTTGCACCGTACCCGGGTCATCTGTGGCCCGACCCCGGTGCCCCTCCTTAGGCCTGGCCGGCCCAGGCGATGGTGACAAGTTCGGTGGAGGCTCCTGAGTCCCGCGAGCGCAGCAGGTGGGCCAGTTCCTCGGTCCTGTCCTCCGGAAGGCACAGGCGTCGGCGGATCCAGGCCACGCCGCGGTCGTCCAGGCGGCTGGCCAGTGGCTTCCGACCTGTCCACCGGACCGTTTCGAGCTCGACCCCAAGAGCTTCCCGGATCACCTCGGCGGCGGTGTCGGCGGTCGGGACCTCGGGCCGCTCGAGTTCCCAGAAGTGGTGCCAGAGCCAGTTGAGGGGCTGCTGCGGGTGCGAGCTGGTGAGTTCCAGGACCACCTTGCGCCGGGCCATCCCGGACAGGGCTGTCACGAACTCGTCGAGGGCTGGAACGTTGTAGGCGACGTTGGCGCAGACGACTACGTCGGCTGGGTCAACCAGAGCTGCGGCCGCTGGCCAGTTGCCTTCGACAGCCGTCGCCGTCACCGCGGTGCCGGCCAGAGCCAGGAACTCCCGCAACATGGCTGGGCTCTGGTCGACACCCACGATCTCTCCCGCCCGTGATCTCAGCGGCAGGCTGGCGGCTCCCGCGCCACAGCCCACATCCAGCACCCGCCCACCGACCGGCAGGCCCTCCAGCGCCAACCTGTGAGTGGGTGTCGGCGGCTGCTCAAGCGCCAGTCGGGCCGACTCGGCGAAAGCGTCCGGAGGCAGGGTCCATGGCGACTCCGGAGCCCGGTCGAGGATCTCCTGGGGTATGGCCCAGCTCCGCAGCGCATCGGCCCACTGCTCCTGTGCTGACACCGAAGGCATTCTCCGCCTCAGACCATGGCCATGGCCCAGGGGAAGTGGCGCGCCATTGGAGTCGGTTCGCCGGGAGCAGCCACGGCGGAGTGGCCAGAGCACCGGCAAGGTGCGAAGATCGCAGGATGGCAGCGCCTTTGCGCTCGCGGCATCCCATCTTCGCGCGCTGCTTTGCCACCCTGGCGCCTCTGGCTGAGACAGCTGGCGCGAAGGGGGTGAGGCAGGAGTTGCTGGCCGGCCTTGAGGGTCGGGTGCTGGAGATCGGGGGCGGCACCGGCGCCAACCTTAGGCACTATCCGCCGGCGGTTGAGGAGGTGACAGTGGTCGAGCCGGAGGGGTACCTGCGCAGGGGGTGCCAGCGGGCCGCCAGGGGGGCCAGGGCTCGGGTGGAAGTGCTGGCCGCATGGGCCGAGCGACTGCCGCTGCCTGACTCTTCCTTCGACGCTGCGGTCTCGTCGCTGGTGCTCTGCTCGGTGACTGACCAGGGCCTGGCGTTGGCCGAGCTGATGCGAGTGCTCCGGCCCGGGGGCGAGCTCAGGTTCTATGAACACGTCCGCAGCTCCGGGGCTGTCGGCCAGCTGCAGGACACCCTGGACCTTCCCTGGGGCCTCATCGCCGGGGGCTGCCACCTCAACCGGGACACCGTGGCGGCCATCACGGCGGCCGGATTCGTCATCGCCGAGATGCGAAACGTCCCGCCCCGGTTGGTAGGGATCCCGCTACCGGGACCGCGCATGATGTTGGGCAGAGCCAGCAGGCCTTGATGTCCCACTCTGGTGCCAGAGACCATCCCGTGCCTCCGCCCATGCCGCGCACGGGTGCGCTCCCCAGATGTCCTCAGCCGGCGCCGTGGCCAGCTGGAACCACTTCCGACGGCGGCGGTGGCGGGGGAGGGGATCCCTGCCCAAATGGTGAACCTCCAAGGGCCTCGCGTCCATGGGGAAGGAGCCAGCCTCGCAGGTCCGGCCCCGCCGGCACGACGCCGCTGGGATTGATCTGTCGGTGCACCAGGTAGTAGTGCTGTTTGATGTGGAGGAAGTCCACGGTGTCGCCGAAGCCCGGAGTTTGGAAGAGGTCCCGGGCATAGGCCCACAAGACCGGCATCTCTGTGAGTTTGAAGCGGTTGCATTTGAAGTGGCCGTGGTAGACCGCATCGAAGCGAACCAGGGTGGGGAACAGCCGCACGTCGGCCTCGGTCAGAGTGTCCCCGACCAGATACCGATGGCGGGTGAGGTGGTCCGATAGCCACTCGAGCCGGGCAAATAACCGCTCGAAGGCGCCTTCATATGCCTCCTGGGATATGGCGAAACCCGTGCGGTAGACCCCGTCGTTGACGTCTTCATAGATGAGCTGGGAGATCTCGGCAATCTCGGCCCGAAGGTGGTCCGGCAGCAGGTTGGGAGCTCCCTCCCGCTGGAGGTCAACCCACTCGGTCTCCATGTCCAGGGTGATCTGCTGGAGGTCGTTGGTGACGACGGCTCCAGTTGGGATGTCGACTATCGCGGGAACGGTTATCCCCCGCTCGTACGCTGGGTCTGCTCGAAGATATGCCTCCTGCAAGCGCTCCATGCCCAGGACCGGGTCGCGGCCGCCAGGGTCGAGGTCGAACGTCCAGCTTCGGACATCATGGGTTGGCCCAGCTATCCCCATCGAGATGGCGGACTCCAATCCCAACAGCCGTCGCACGATCATCGCCCGGTGCGCCCACGGGCAGGCCCGGGACACGATCAGGCGGTATCTCCCGGCCTCGACCGGCCAGCCGTCACCGCCGTCTCTGGTGATGCGCGCGGACAGGTAGCGAGAGTCGCGGACGAATCGACCAGTGGCAGCCACGATCCCCACAATATCGCGCCGTGGACCGCGATCGACAAGCACCTTCGACTGGTGGCTGGGAATTCCTGGAAGGCGAGCCGGCCCTCGTCAGGTCTCGCCACTTTGCCCGGTGCTATTTCTGGCAAGGGGACGCCCCCTGGCCCGTCGGCTGTCCGAAGGAGCTCTCAGGTCTCAGGTCCCGGATACAGGCCGCGCTGTCGCCGCCAATGGAGCCCCCGCAAGAGTCGGGGGCTGACTTCGACTCATCCTCTGTTGTGTCTTTGGGGCTCTGGCTGCGGTGCCTCTCCAAGGAGGTCCAGGCTTCGAAGGCTCTTTCGTGGGATCACCTTACATCTGCATTGTCATCTCTGGATTGTTAGCCACGGGTGGCGGCAATAGACGGCAGATGTCTTGACAAGATCTTGGTGGGGTTGATATTCTCCCGCGACCGGAGTGAAATGCGGGAGTCCACCGCCAGGAGCATGGGTGGCCTTCTCAAGACCGACGTCATCAGCGAGGGGGAGGTATGGCTGAACAGGCACTGACAGGCGCCGCACCGGTTGCGGAATCCGGACGGCGATACAAGAAGGATCTCGGCCTTTGGTCGGTGGTCTTCCTGGCCACCGGCGCGATCCTGGGCCCGGCGGTCGGTTTCACCCCGGTGTCGGTGCTGGGCTTGGCCGGTCCGGCGGGAATCTTCTCCTGGGTCATCGCATTCCTGATGATCATGGTGCTGGCCCTCTCCTACATCGAGCTCGGCACCATGTGGCCCCGGGCCGGTGGGGTCGCCTACTATCCCGCCCGAGCCAGCGGTCCCCTGGTGGGAGTGCTCAACGGTTGGGGAGCCTTCATCGGCTACGCGCTGGCGGTGCCGTCGATCATCGTCGCCTTCGTCGAGTACCTGAGCTACTGGTTCCCGCCCCTGTTTGCCAGCGGCACTCTCACCTGGCTTGGGATCTTCATCGCCTACCTGGTGCTGCTGGCGATGCTTTTCATAAACAGCCTGCGCATCCGCTACATGGGCGAGATCAACAACGCACTCACGATCTTCACCATGGTGGGGCTGGTCGTGATCGTGCTGGCGCTGCTGACCCACTTCCATGCCTCCAACTTCAGCAGCTTCCATGGGCTGTTTCCGATGGGTGCCAGCGGGCTGCTCCTGGCCGTGACCGCGACCGTGTACGGCTATGGCGGTTTCCGCCAACCGATCGACTACGCCGAGGAGGTCAAGGACCCCGGGCGCACCATCCCCAAGGCGGTCATCCTCACCATGTTCATCGTGCTGGCGATCTTCGCCTTTGAGAGCTTCGCCTACACCGGCGCGATCAACTGGCACGCGATGAAGCTGGCCGGCGGGGCTTGGGGGTCACTGACCGGGCTCGAGTTTCCGTTCGTGACGGTCGCCAATGGCAGCGGGCTGGTGGTTATCGGCCTGATCGCGATCGTGACCACCCTCATCGCCAGCTTCAAAGACGGATACATCTACTCGGGTGGGGCGGCCCGTGTGGGTCAGACCATGGCCCGATACGACAACTACCTGCCTCCCGTCTTCGCCCGGCTCTCAGTTCAGGGAATCCCTCTGGCCTCGCTGGTGCTGGTCTTGGTGGTTGTCGCCATCTACCTCATTCTGCTGCCGGCGTTTTCCAGCCTCTTCCCGCTGGTGGCCAGTGCCCTGGTCCTCTCCTACGCTCCGGGCCCGCTGGCATGCGCGATCTTCCGCCACCGGCATCCAGACGAGCCGCGACCCTACCGCATGCCATACCTGAACGTGCTCGGGCCGCTGGCGTTCGTCGTGGCCAGCCTGATGGTCTACTGGTCCGGCTGGACCGCGATCCGCATCCTCATACCCTCGGTGGTGGTGGGTGTGCTGCTGCTTGGCTTCTACCGGCGGACCCGTCCCATCACCCGCCAGGACCTGCTCTACGGCGCCTGGATGCCGGCCTACCTGGGGGTGATCGCTCTGCTGTCGTTCCTGGGCGGCACCGCCTTCGGGGGCCGCAACGTGATCCCCTTCCCCTACGACTCCATCGTCTTCGCGGTCATTGCTCTGGCCTTCTACTACATCGGGTACTGGAGTGGCATCCACTGGACCGGAACGTCGATAAGCGATGACGGGGAAGAAACTGCCCAGGTGGCTGTGGCCCAATGAGTTGCTGATGAACCTTGGGGCGGTCCGCTCGGGACAGTCTGGTCCCGGGCGGACCGCCCGCAGCCTCGCATGAGCAAGGACATCAGGTGCGCGATCGGAGTGCACGTCGACGCCGTGGCTGGATGGCTGGGCTCCTACGGCGGCGAGGACTCTCCGTCTGACATCCAGCGTGGTGTGTTTGCCGGCGAGGTGGGGATGCCCCGGCTGCTGGCGCTGTTCGAACGGCTGGGGTTGCGCACCACCTGGTTTGTGCCGGGACACTCGATTGAGACCTTCCCCGACCAGGTCGCCCAGGTGGTGGCCGCGGGGCATGAGCTGGGCGCTCACGGATACTCCCACGAGAATCCGATCTCCATGAGTGCCGAACAGGAGGAGGCGGTGCTCCAGCGCTGCGTCGACCTCATTGAGAAGGTGAGCGGCGTCCGCCCGCGCGGCTACGTGGCTCCCTGGTGGGAGATGTCGGAGGCGACTGTGGAGCTGTTGCTGCGCTATGGCTTCCGCTACGACAACAGCCAGGGCTACCACGACTTCCTCCCCTTCTACGCCCGTGTCGGTGACCGCTGGACCAAGATCGACTACCGGCTGCCGGCCTCCAGCTGGATGCGCCCACTGGAGCGCGGCCGTACGGTGGACCTGGTGGAGATAGCCGCCAACTGGTACCTGGATGACCTGCCGCCGATGATGTTCATCAAGCAGTCTGCCAACAGCCACGGATTCGTGAACCCGAGGGACCTGGAGCAGATCTGGCGCGATGAGTTCGACTGGGTCTATCGGGAGATGGACTATGCGGTCTTTCCCCTCACCATCCATCCCGACGTCAGCGGCCGGCCCCAGGTGCTGCTGATGCTGGAGCGGCTCATCGCCTACATCTCCAGCCACGATGGGGTCAGCTGGGTCACCATGGAAGAGGTGGCGTCAGACTTCCGCCAAAGACAGTCCCCGCCGGGCTGAGTCGCCGGTCGGGGGACCGCCAACCCATCTCGCCTCAAGCTCGGGCTAACTTCTCAGCCCTGGGGCCGCCAAGAGGTCGGTGGCGGCGACTGGGCCGTCCCAGGCGAAGACCGATAGCTACGACCAGGCAAACTGATCAATGGGCGACCGAACGTGGACCGGTGTGGCCGGAGGTCGGCGCCTAGGCAGCAGCCATGGATAGGGAGGCGTCCAATTGTCGATCAGCCGATACCCAGTACCCGACCTTGACGAGCTACCACCCGATCTTGCTGGCAGGATCCGGGAGATCGCCAGCAAGACCGGCTTTGTGCCCAACGTGTTCCTGGCTCTGGCCCATCGGCCCGACGAGCTGCGAGCTTTCATGTCCTACCACGATGCCGTGATGGAGAGGCAGGGGGGCCTGACCAAGGCCGACCGCGAGATGATCGTGGTCGCGACCAGCGCCCAACGCGGCTGTCCCTACTGTGTGGTTGCCCACGGTGCTGTCCTGCGCATCAGGGCGCGCGATCCCAGGATCTCGGACTGGGTCGCCGTCAACTATCGCCGCGCACCCATCACCGCCCGCCAGATGGCGATGCTGGACTATGCCGTGAAACTGTCGGCTGTGCCCGAGGAGGTGGGGGAGGAGGACCTGGACCGGCTTCGGACTGCAGGATTCGACCAGGAGGAGATCTGGGACATCGCCTCGGTGGTGGCTCTGTTCGCCCTCTCCAACCGAATGGCGCTGGCGCTCGACATCCAACCCAATCAGGAGTTCTTCATGATGGCTCGGGTGCCGCGCGAGCAGGTGGCACTGACCTCAAGCGCAGACCTTGGGGGCCCCCCCAAGGCTGCCGATGCCGGTCCCACCACCGATCAGAAGCCGTAGAGCCGCGCGGTGTTGGCCTCCATGATGTCTGCGCCCACCTGCTCCAGCCAGCTGGGGCGGGCGCCCTGCTGCGCCCAACGGTCACGCAGGCGCGCCCATCCCTCCTGGATCAGGAGCGCCCCGAACCAGAAGGTCTCGGGGTGGCCGTGCCCATCGGTGCCGCACAGGACCCGCGATGTGGGTGCCAGCTCGAGCACCTTCTCCATGCGATCGGCGACGCTGGCGACCGCATACAGGTTGAACATTGAGAGCTCGGCATGGACGTTGGGTTTGGCCAGGGTCAGGTAGGCCAATTCCTCATGCCATGGGTAGGAGCCGTGGATGAGCAGGATGGTCGCGGCCTCGCCCTCGGGGGTGCGCAATAGCTCCTCCAGGAGTATCGGGTTGGCCTCTGCCAGCCGGATCTCGGAGTCCCCGAAGCCTGTGTGGATCTGGAAAGGGAGTTCCAGTTCCGCCGACCACCCCAGGGCTTGGCGCAAAATCAGGTCCCGAAGTGCCTTCCCGCGTCTGCGCACGGGAAGGTCGGCTGTCTCGCGCAGCGACCGCTCCGCCATGGCCATGTCCACGGTGGGGTCCACCGCCAGGCCGGTGCGGTAGGCGATGATGGTCTTGAACCCGTAGTAGCCGCTCTCCGGGGCGTCATGCATCGCCTGCTCGACCGCTCCCAGGACCTCAGCCGCCCCGGCCCCTTCGCCGATGAGGCGGTCGATCAGTGGTTCCAGCCTCAGGATCGGCCTGACCGGGCACCCGATCAGCTCATGGAAGCTGGCGGCGGCGGAGGTGGTCGCGCTGAGATCCCAGCCCGGGTCAAGCACCAGCCCGCTGATACCGGATGCCTGGAAGAGTCCCCGCACATAGGCGGGCCAATCCCGGCTGGCCTTCTCCCGGGCCTCCGGCAGCTCCGGGACGGAGCATCCCAGGTACTCGGCCAGGCGCACCCCAAGCAGCTCATGGCTGAGCCGGGAGGGGCCGCTCTGTCTTCTTCTCTCGCGCGACCTCTCATCGCTGGCGAGCTCCACATTGATCGCCGAAAGCTCCAGTCGGCCGCCGCCATCTGTGATGGGGTGGCCGTGGCTGTCTATCACGTCAGGATCCTCCCAAGCGCAAAGAGGAGCTGCTGCCAGCTGGCGAATGAAGTGGGCCACCGGGTCTGGCGATGCCCCGGCGCGGGTGGTCGTCCGGTAGCCTCACGCCTTGCTCCCGGGATCCACCTGGGTGCGGGGCACCGGCGGCTCGTACTCCACCTTCAAACCGGAGGCGACGGCGTTGGAGCCGTTGAAAAAGTCGACCACGGCCATCAGCTCCACCAGCTCGGCATCGCCGAACCCCAGCGAACGCAGCGCGTCTGTATGACTGGAAAGGCAGTAGGAGCAATTGTTGGTTGCGGAGACGGCAACTGCGATTATCTCCTTGGTTTTGCGGTCCAGGGCGCTCTCGGCCATGACCGACTTCAGCTTGTCCCAGGTGGCCTTCAGGTACTCAGGACGGTGCGCCAATGCCTTCCAGTAATTGGGCACCCGCTCAAGCCTTCGGCTCTCCAGGATCTCTTGGTAGACCTCCTTCACCAGGCCTTGGGCTTCCGATTCGTCCACCAGTCGCACCAGTGCCACCTCGCTACCTCCTCTGAAATCCCGGCACCGTCGCGGCTTGCTGAGGCACGAGCGAACGCCAATTTGGCATGTCGTCGCTCTCGCCACGCACCAGGCGTAGATACTCCTGCTGGATCGCCAGCGTTGTGGGTCCGATCTCACCATCCCCGACCACGCGGCCGTCCACGGTGGTGATGGGTGCGATCTGCACTCCGGTCCCTGACAGGAACACCTCATCCGCCGCCAGCAGCTCGCTGCGGTCGACCCGACGCTCCTGGACCTTTACCCCCTGGCGTCGGGCGATCTCCATCACACAGTCGCGGGTGATTCCCACCAGCACGTCATCGCTCGCCTGAGGGGTTATGAGGACGCCGTCCTGTACCAGGAAGAGGTTGGAGGAGGAGGCCTCCGCCACATGGCCGTCTCCGGTCAGCAGGATGGCCTCGTCGAAGCCGCGGGCTCTGGCCTCGTCCGAGGCCAGAGCGGCGTTGATGTAGGCTCCTGTTGGCTTGCCCCTTGCGGGAACCGCGTTGTCGTCAATCCGGCGCCAGGCCGAGATCATCACGCTCAGCCCCTTGCGGATGTCCAGGTAGTCACCGAAGGGCTCGGTGTAGACGCAGAAATCGGTGGCGATCCCGCTCAGCGAGACCTTGATGGTCGAGCCCGACTTGTAGAGGATGGGGCGGACGTAGACGTCCTGGCGATACGAGTTCCTGGCCAATAGCTCCAGGATGATGTCCTCCGCCCGGCTCGCGGTGAGGCTGGGATCCGGTTCCAGGTGCAGGATCCGCGCAGAGCGAAGCAATCTCTCCACGTGCTCGCGCAACCGGATCACGTAGAGGTGCTCCCGGCCGGCGTTCCAGTACGCCCTGATGCCCTCGAAGCAGCCGGTGCCGTAGTTGAAGGCGTGAGTGGTGATCGGGACCCGGGCCTGCTCGCGGGCCACGAACTCACCTTCGAAGTAGACGATGTCCCCAGGCTTGCTCATACGTATCTCCCCATGCCTCCGGCCACATCGATTGATGCCCCGGTTATGTAGCTGGCCCTTGGTCCGGCCAGGAATGCCACCAGTCCCGCCACCTCCTCGGGCTCACCGAACCGGCCCAGGGGCACTTCGCCAGCCGCGGTCCGAGCCAGGAACTCCGACTCCGAGAGCTCGGGGGCGCGATGTTGGTGGATGTTCTCCCACTGCGGGGTCCTGACGAACCCGATGTTGACGCTGTTGACGCGGACCCCGTCCGGTCCGAACTCCATCGCCTGGGCCTTGCTGAGGGCCAGGCAGGCGGCGCGGTCCACCGTGGTGGCGAAAAAGCTGGGATCCGGCTGCCGACCGTAAATGGCGTTGATGTTGATGATCGCTGCTTCACTGGCGGCGCGTAGGTGGGGCAGGGCAGCCCGGCTGCAGCGGATCTGGGAGAACAGCTTGACGTCCAGGTCGTCCCGGAAATCCTGATCAGTCAGGGTCGCGAACGTTCCTGGGTGGGCGCGTCCGGCGTTGTTCACCAATACCTCCAGGCCGCCCATGAACTCCACCGCCGCGGTGATGAAATCCTGGACCTGGTCGGGCTGGGTCACATCGCAGACCTGGGAGAACACCTTTCCCCGCTGGCTGAGCCGTTGCACGGCCTGTTCCAGTTCGTCCGCATGGCGGGAGCAGATGGCGGCCGCGGCCCCCTCGGCCAGCATGGTCTCCGCGATGGCGAATCCAATTCCCTTGGATCCTCCGGTTACGATCACCCGTCGACCGCCGAGCCCCAGATCCATCGCCGGACTACTCGTGCGTCTGTCGGCGGGCCTGGTCCGCGAGCTGCAGGAGAGCCTGGCGTGGAGGGTTGAAGACGTCGTATTCCAGACAGCTGCCATCCTTGGTGCGCGCTCCGTGGGGCACGTTGGGGGGTACGACCGCCACCATCCCCGGGGTCAGGGTCCTGGGCTCGCCGTCGATCTCGAACTCCAGCTCGCCCTTGATGACCAGGGTGATCTGCTCTTCATCGTGAGCGTGGACGGGCGCCTCAGTATGGGGTTCGAAGTGCACCGCCATCAGCATTGTCCGCTCTCCCAAAAGGTAGCGGAACTCCAGCCCCGGGAGGAACGCGACGGGGTCCTCTTGGCGCTCCAGATCCACGAACCGGCCCGGGGATGTGGGCTGCTTGCCGCTCCCAGGCTGCCTGAAGTACTGGTCCGCGAAGCTCATCCGCTCCCCTCCTGATAACCCGGACGCCGCAGGGCGTGATCTGACGGGCTGGTGTGGCCCACTCGAGCCAGACGGCGCGCCGTCCATGCAGGCGGATGATATCAGCCCCAGCTATCATGTAAGGATGGCGTGCTCTGCTACCGTTTGATGTGATGGCCGAGACCCAGCCGCAGCTTACCAATGCCAGACCTCCGCGTGGCGGGTCCGCTGACCCGGCACAGCCGCTGGATGCCATCGATCTGTCAATCCTGGTGCTGTTGCTTCGGGATGCGCGCAGCTCGGTGCGCAAGATTGCGGCCGGTGTGGGCATGTCCGCCCCTGCGATATCGGAGAGGATCGCGCGCCTGGAGCGCCAGGGCGTGATCCGGGGATATCGCGCCGAGGTGGACTGGGCCAGGCTCGGCTACGGACTCACGGCCTACCTCATGATCACCGGAGTTCAGGGTTGGGAGCAGACAGAGACGGTGGAGGCGCTGTGCCGACTGCGTGAGGTGGAGGACGTGGAGATTGTCACCGGCACCGCCGATCTGGTGGTCAAGGTGAGGGTTCGGGACCATGCTCATCTGCGGGAGTGCCTGTTCGAGCGGATCTGGAAGGTCCCCGGAGTCCACCGTACCGAGACCATGATCTGCCTCGGTGAGGACTCGGCCAAGCCCTTCGATCTGGAGCTGGCGGAATCCCTGCGGGAGCCGACGTTATGAAGAAGATCCTGGATGTCTGGTCAGAACTGGGGAGGGATGCTTGAGTGTGCGAGATACTGCTGGCGGCTTGGCCGGAGCCGGTGTCAATCGATGAGATCTGGCCCTGGGCCAGGTCCTTGGAGCGCTTCGGCTTGGGGGGCTTTGGCTGGGGGGTGGCCTGGCGGGAGGGAGACGCTGTCCGCCACCATCGCGATCCGGGCAGCCTGGCCCAGGACGAAACCGGTCTTGGCGGGCTGGCCGGGGTGCGCTCCACCCACTATCTGGTGCATCTGCGCCGCCCCTCTCAGCTCACAACCATCGCCCTGGCCGACACCCAGCCCTTTGTGGCGGACGATGCCGGCTTCGCCTTTGCCCACAATGGCAGATTGGATCGCGCCGAGGAGGTGAGGGAGCGGTTTGCGAGTCGGCTGCAGGGCCGCGCCGACAGCGAGGTGGGCTTTCGCTTGTTCGAAGAGCTCCGCGATGAGCAGGGTCCCGAGTGGGCGCTGCGCGAGGTGCACCGCCAGCTGGAGGGCAGTGCCAATCTGTGCTACCTGCCGGGATCCGGACCCGCCCTCGCCTACCACGGCGGTCCCGCCAACCCGATGTGGAGCTTCACCATGGGTGAGGCGCGGGTGATCAGCACCGGGCTGCATTCCCCGGATGAGGCGATATTCCAGTTCTGTTTCCCGAAGGCGGGGCAGCGGCGCCGGCTGGAGGTCGGCGAGGTGCTTGAGCTGGGTTCCTTTTCCAGTTTCGTGGGGGCTGGCGGCGAGGTTGCCTCGACCGCTGCCCGGGCCTGAGCGCCAGCGCGCTCAACGTTGGCGAATCAGCAGAGAGAGGAGGTAGTAATGGCGGAAGCTTCGGATCGGGATCTGGCCATGGGCAAGGTCGGCTTCGTGGCCGAGCACGGCCTCTACGATGACGCCAAGTCCAAGGCTGCTGAACGGGCGGAAGCGGCGGTTAGCGACCAGGGGATCCGCACCGTCCGGGTGATGTGGGCTGACCAGCACGGGGCTCTTCGGGGAAAGTTCGTGTCAGCCCGCGACTTCGTGCTCAGCCTGCGCAACGGGATGGACTTCTCCGGCGCCCTCCTCAGCATGGACTCCGCCAACCACGTCTTCCCACCCCTTTTCGTCGAGGGCGGGGGGCTCGGGATCCCGGAGCTCACCGGGTTTCCGGACGTGGTGCTGGTTCCGGACCCAACCACCTACCGCCGGCTGCCCTGGGCTGATGCCACCGGCTGGGTGCTTTGCGACATGTACTTCGGCAACGGCCGCGAGGTGCCCCTCTCGACCAGGCTGGTGATGCGCCGCCAGCTCGAGGCCGCGGCTGAGATGGGCTTCGAGTACGTGGCAGGCTTGGAGGTCGAGTTCTACATCACCAAGCGTGAGTGGACCAAGATCGGGCAGGAGGAGACGGGCTGGCCCCCGGTGGCACCGCCTGTCAGCATGGTTGCCCAGGGATACCAGTACCTATCCGAGATCCGGCTGGCTCAGCTGACCGACATCCTCGACCCTCTGCGTGACAACCTGGAGGAGATTGGTCTGCCCCTGCGCAGCATCGAGGATGAGTGGGGGCCGGGACAGACCGAGATCACCTTCGATCCCATGCCGGGCATGGGTGCCGCGGATGCCATGATCCTGATGCGCTCCGCGATCAAGCAGATCTGCCATCAGCGTGGCTACCACGCCACCTTCATGTCCCGGCCGCTGCTTCCCAACGTCTCCTCCAGCGGGTGGCACCTGCATGAGTCGCTGCGGAATCTGAGCGGCGGCAACGCTTTCCAGGGCGACTCGGGGGAGATCCTGTCGCCGGCGGGGAGGCAGTTTGCCGCTGGCATTCTCGAGCACGCCCGGCCCATGACCGTGTTCAGCACTCCCACCATCAATGGTTTCAAGCGCTTCCGCCCCTATTCCTTCGCTCCCGACCGGATCACCTGGGCGGTGGAGAACCGCGGCGCCATGATCCGCGTCCAGGGCCAGCCGGGCGATCCAGGGGCGCATCTGGAGAACCGCCTGGGAGAGCCAGCCGCCAACCCCTACCTGTACATGGGCGCCAACATCGCCGCCGGCCTGGACGGCATCCGCCGCCAGCTGACGCCTCCGCCCATGGTGACATCCGACCCCTACGCCGAGGAGGCGCCGGCCCTGCCGAGCTCGCTCTGGGAGGCGGTCGACGCGCTTGACCACGACTCCTTCTTCCGAGAGGCGCTGGGCCGAGAGATTGTCGACTTTCTGATCATGATGAAGCGAGCGGAGGTGGCCCGGTTCCTCAGCACCGTGACTGACTGGGAGCAGAATGAGTACTTTGAATTCTTCTGATTTCGACCCAGTGGGCCACATTCCAGCCGCTGCAGGGTCTTAGTGATGTCCCAGCCCGTCCAGCATCTGGTCCTCTTCAGGCTGCGCGAGCAGCCCGGTCCCGAGGTGGAGGAGGAGATGCGGCGCCAGATCTCCTCCTGGGTGGGCGTGATCCCGGGCCTGCGCCGGCTCAGGTTCGGAGCTGACGTCGGCGGTCGCTCCCAGGGCTATCAGTTCTGTCTGCTCACCGAGTTCGATGATGCGGAGTCGTTGGCCGCCTACGTACCCCACCCCCTGCACCAGGCCTTCCTGGACTGGGTTCTGGAGCGTCCCTTCGATGTGCTGCGCTTCGACTATCCACTGACCAAGGAGACCAGCCTGTGGGAGGGGGGGTCAGCCCTTTAGGCATACGAGCCCAGCCAAGACAACCGGGATGCGATCAGGAATTGGAGAGCTGCATGTCCGCGGAGGGGATGGGGCGCTGAGCCAGGCGTCGGCTGGCGCAATCAGGCGGGGTGGGATGGCCGTGACTCACCACGGGCGAGGTTGCTTGCAGATCTTGGAAGTGAGCGTGTGAGCACGGTTTCTGGGGTTCTGATCCTGAACGGGGCGGAGATGGAGCGGCTGCTCGGCGATGGCAGCAGCCTGATCGCGCCGCTGGAGCAGGCGCTGGTGGACTACAGCAAGGGTGTGGCGGCGGCGCCTCCGCGGGTCGCGGCGGTCTCCCCCCTAGGGCTTCTGGCTGCGATGCCCGCATACGTGCCGGGATCTGGATTGGCCACCAAGCTGGTGTCGATATTTCCCGGGAACCGGGACCGGCCCAGTCACCAGGGTGTGGTCGCTCTCTTCGACGACCAGGACGGGCGGCTCCTCTGCCTCATGGACGGCCGCTGGGTGACCGCCAGAAGGACGGCGGCGGTGTCGGCGATCTCGGTGGCGCGGCTGCGCCGTTCGGGGGCCAGGGTGCTCGCCATCCTGGGGTCGGGAGAGCAGGCCAGAGCCCATCTGGACCTGATCGGCGGAGCCTTCGAGGAGGTCCGTCTGGCGGCGAGGAGCCAGGATCAGGCCACGCGATTGGCCGGCTCCGCTCGCGGGTGCGCCGTGTCGGAGTCCTTCCAGGAGGCGGTCTCTGACGCGGACGTGATCATCGCCTGCACCGCGGCGTCGGAGCCAGTGGTGGAGTTTGGATGGCTGAACCCAGGTGCCCATGTGGTCTCGGTTGGGACCGGAGCGGAGCTGAATCAGCACATCATCCGGCGGGGTCGGATTTTCGTGGAGTGGAAGGGCGCGGGGTCTGAGGCGCCGCCTGCCGGAGCGGTCGAACTTCAGGGGGTTGACCCAGAACGGCTCACAGAGCTCGGCGAGCTGATTCAAGGCACGAGGCCGGGCCGTGAGTCCGACTCCCAGATCACCGTGTTCAAGTCGACCGGCCTCGGAGTCGAGGATGCCGCGGTGGCTGCCGAGATGCACCGGGCCGCGGTTTCCCGGGGAATGGGAACCACTCTCGACTGGTAAGTCTTCCCTTGGGCGGGTCGTGCATCAATGGTCCCTGTCCACCCGCTCAGTGGGTGTCAACCGACCTTCCCACGCCGAGGTGCCAGCGGACTTCAGGGGGGCGGCGGAGCCATATCCCCGTAGGCGACGGTGACCCCACTGGCGTCGGCCAGCGACGGGGTGGCCACCTGGGATCCGTTCTGGACCATGGCGAAGAGGTCCGCCGAGTTCACCGGGCCAGAGGTGGAGAGGGAGCTGAAGGTGACGTCGGGATAGTAGGGGGCGAGAACTGCCTCGCCGGAGTTGACCAGAGGTGCCTCCACGATCCACTCCGCGGAGGCCTGGGGTCCCGAGTACTGCTGCTCGGTGGTGAAGGTGTGAGCGGTGGAGTTGTCGGCGACCGTGATCGCCCATTCTGCGGCGCTCAGCTGTTGCAGGCTGACGGTGACGCTGTCTCCCGGGGACACATCCAAGGAGGTGATGGTGGTGGATGCCGCCGGCAGGATCTCCCACCAGGCGGTGATCTGAACCTGATTGTTGCTGTTGGAGTACTCCTCATTGATCCCCGCCTGGATCAGTGAGCTGTTGGTGATCCCATCCACCCCCACCCACTCCGAGACGTCGGTGCTGACCGGCTCAGCGCCGATCCCGGGAACGTTGAACGTACCCGACACCTTGGTGAATGGTCCGCTGCCGACCGCGTACCCAGCCCAGTTCGCCGAGGTGAAGACGGAGGGCATGGATATCAACACGTCGATGACAATCTGGCCGCTTGCTGAGAGCGGGATCGGGGTGGTGCTGTCTGAGACGGTGACCGTGAAGAACGAGCTCTCAGCCGTCGTCGGCGTGCCGCTCAGCGAGCCACCGGAGCTCAGCTGCATGCCCTCTGGCAAGGCGCCCGCAGCCACCGTCCAGGAGTACGGGGCCACCCCGCCCACCGCCTCCAGGGTCACCGCGTAAGGAACTCCCACCACCGCTGGGTTGACAGAGGTGGTCGCCACCCGTAGCGGCGGTCGCAGCGGGGTGAAGTAGCCAAAGGCGTCCACCACCAGGGCGGCGCTGCCAGCATTGTTGTAGACGCTGGTCGCCCCATCTGGGCTCAGCGTCATCAACGCCAGGTTGGCGGCCGTCTGGCCCGCCGTCCAATTCAGGTCGGAGCTGGTGGGCCGCGGTGCCTGCGGGTAGGCGGTGAAGAAGCTGGCGGCGGTGGTCTGGGTGGCGGTGAGGTTGGCCGCCACCGCCGACGCGTCCGGAGCGATGCCGTCCACCCCCGCCAGCTGCTGGGTGAGAGACCTTCCCGCCTGCAGCGGCGAGGAGGTAGACCTGGTGTCGATTACACGGACCGGGGTGATGGGCGTGAACAGGCTGGCCGCCGTCGGAGCCGGACCACCACCGCTGAAATAGCCGTCGATGTCGACGATCACGTCGGCATTTCCAAGCTGGTTGGCGAGGGTCACCTCGCCGTTGGCCCCGATCGGGACGATGACCCGGTTGGCGACCGTCTGTCCCTTGGCCCAGTTGAGGTTGGATGTCGCCGGCAGCGCCAGCCCGGATGGGTATACGGCCAAGTACCCGGCCGAGGTGGTGTCGGTGACGGTGACGTTGGCGACCACGGCCAGGGCTCCGCTCGGGGGTATGCCGTCCGCTCCCGCCACCTGAACGTTCATCACGGATTGGGGTCCCAGCGTCTCGCCGGCATCGAGGTAGCCGCTTCCCGGCCTGGTGTCGACCAGCCGGGTTGGCGCCAGGGGCACGTAGCTGCCCTGGCTGGACCCGCTCAACTCGGGCGAGAAATAGCCCTGCAGATCCACGATCACCGCGGTCGGGCCACCGCCATCGAAGATTGACACCTGGCCCCCCACTCCCACCTGGACCACCACCAGATTTGCCACGGTTTCACCGGCCGCCCAGTTGAGATTGGAGACCAGGGGTAGTGGCCCTCCGGTGGGGTAGAGCCCCAGATACCCAGCCGACGCATTGTCTGTCACGGTCACATTGAGGACGACCGCCGTCGCCGACTGCGGAACCGTCGCGGTGCCGGAGACGGTGAGAGCCACAGCCGCGCCGGTCTGAAGCGGGGCTCCCGATACCCTGGTGTCCAGGATTCTGGTGGGGGGAAGGGGAGTGTAGGCATCTCCTGGGGGGCCGCTGGAGGTAGCTGCCTGGGCATATCGGGGAAGCGCCCCAGGAGAGCTTGGAACGTACGGGTTTATGAGGACGGTGGCTGAGCCCTGGACCGGTCGCGAGCTCGGCCGGGTCGCTGGGATCCGCTGGGGGCCGGCCGCAGGAGCAGCCATGCCTGTCGCGATTGCGGCAAGGAGAGCCGTCCCAAGCGCCAGGCCACGGACCAGTCGCGGCCGTGTCCGGCCCTTGCGCAGCGCAGCCTCCGCAGTCTCAGTTGAGCGCATTGCCAAGGGCGTCCACTGTGACGCAGAACTGGGCTGACGGACATGAGATCGACGCGAGCCCACCTCCGTTCGGGTCGATCGGCTGCGGCTGGCTCCATCCGACCCCGTCCCAGGTGAGCGCGTTGCCATCGCTGTCGACGGCCACGCAGAAGTTGGAATCCGAACAGCCGACCGCGGTCAGGCCGGCGCCATTGGGATCGGCCAGTTGCGAGCTCCACTGGCGGCCGTCCCAAACCAGCGCACTCCCCTGGGCGTCCACCGCGGCACAGAACGAGGAGGACGAACAGGAGATGGCGGTAAGGCCACCGCCCTGGGGGTCCACCGCCTGGGGTGTGGTCCAGACGGCCCCATTCCAGACGAGGGCATTCCCCTGGGCGTCCACCGCGGCACAGAACGAGGAGGACGAACAGGAGATGGCGGTAAGGCCACCGCCCTGGGGGTCCACCGCCTGGGGTGTGGTCCAGGTGGCCCCGTTCCAGATGACGGCGTTCCCCTGGGCGTCCGCCGCGGCACAGAACAAGGAGGACGAACAGGAGACGGAGGTCAGCCCACCGCCGTGGGGGTCAATGGCAGCCGCCTGGGACCAGGTGCTGCCGTTCCAGGTGACCGCCTGTCCATTGCGGTCGACGGCTACACAGAAGGATCCGGATGGGCACGAGATGGCCGAGAGCCCCGTACTCGAGGGATCGACGCGCAGCGGGGGGCTCCACTGGGACCCATCCCAGGAAACCTCGGCGCCGGCGTTGTCGGTCGCGAAGCACTGCGTGGCTGACGAACAGGAGACGGCGGTGAGGCCGCCGCCGTTGGGATCAACCGGGAGGGGAGAGCTCCAGCCACTGGCGGTGCCGGTGAGGATGTAGCCATCGGCATCGGCGGCGGCGCAGAAGCTCGCCGACGGGCAGGAGATCGCCACCAGGCCGCCCCCGCTGGGGTCGATGGACTGCTTAGATCCCCAGACCCCGCCCTGGGAGGTGAGCACGTTGCCGTTGCCGTCTCCTGCCACACAGAAGGTCGGGCTGGCGCACGACACCGCGTACAGGGCGTTGCTCGGCTCGATTGGGGCCGGCTGGGACCAGGACCCCTGGCTCCAAGTGGTCTGCTCGCCCACACCGTCCACCCCGACGCAGTAGGTGTTGGTGGGACAGGAGAGAGCCAGCAGCCCGCCGGTCACCGGATCGACCAGTTGGGGCAGCGACCAGGCGCTGCCGGTCCAGAAGACGACGTCACCGGCAAGGTCGGCAACGGCGCACAGTTGCTGGCTGGCGCATGACACGGCGTTGAGGAAGATGCCGGGGAAGCCCACCGATTGGGGAGCGCTCCAGCTGGTGCCATTCCACATCACCGCGTTGCCGTTGTCATCGATCGCTACGCAGAAGCTGGAGGAGGAGCAGGAAACCCCGGTGAACGAGCTGTCAGGCTCGATGCTCACCGGCGCAGTCCAGGCCTGGCCGTTCCAGGTGAGAGCGTTGCCCGCCAGGTCGACCGCCGCACAGAACGTCGGCGAGGGACACGATATCCCGCTCAGCCCTTCACCATTCGGATCGATGGCAGTCGGTGGTCCCCAGGCGTTGCCGTTCCAGGTGGCCGCGTTGCCCACCAGGTCGACCGCCACGCAGAAGCTGGCACCAGCGCAGCTGAGAGCGGTTATGCCGTTGAGGGGGTCGATCAGGTTGGCAGCCGTGAATGGGAATGGATTGTTGACCACCGCGCCTGAGAAATACCCCTCCACATCCACCACCACCGCGGTGTTGCCGGAGGCGTTGAAGAGCGCAATGCGCCCGCCGCGGCCGAGGTCCACCACCACCTGGTTGGCGACCGTCTCTCCCGGGCTCCAGTCGAGGCTGGATGTGGTGGGCCGTGCCGCTCCCGCTGGCCAGATGGTGAGAAAGGATGCCGCGGAAGGGTTGATGACGGTGACCTGGAGCAAAACCGCCAGCGGGGGATCCTGGGCTCCCAGCCCAGGCACACCGGCCAGTCCGGCGGCGGCTATGGTGAGGCTTGAGCCGGGCCCCAGGGCACGACCTGCGCACTGGGTGAGCGCCAACCCACTCAGCCTGGAGGGGTTGTCCAGCCTGGTGTCGCAGATCCTGCCCCCGGTAACCGCTGTGAGGTATGACCCCTGGGGTGGGCTGCCGCTTGCGCTGAACCAGCCGCTGACATCGACCACCACATCGGCCGCGCCTCCCCGGTTGAAGACGCTCACCTGACCAAGTGGGCCGACTTCCACCACGACCTGGCTGGACCGTGTCTGGCCGGGCTGCCAGTTGAGGTTGGATGTGTTGGGCCTGGACGAGCCGGTCGGCCAGACCGTGAGATAGGAGCTGGCGGTGGTGTCGGTGACGGTGATGTTGAGCACCACCGCTGTCACCCCCGAGCTCGGAACGCCTCCCGCCGACGCGCCCGATGGGTTGGTGCCGGTGATCTGTATGGGCAGCTGGCCGGACGGTCCGAGCGTGTGACCCTCGCATTGACTGAGGTCGAAGCCTGTCAGCTTGGACGGATCACCCGGGCGGGTGTCGCAGACCCGGTAGGGAGCAAGCCCGGTGAACCGGCCCGCTGAGGCGCTCGGCGATGGCAATACGTATCCCTCGACGTCGACGACCAGCTGGGTGGCGCCCCGGAAGTTGAAAACGCTCACCTGCCCAGCCGAGCCCAGCTCGACAGTCAGGAGATTGCTCACCGTCTGCCCGGCCACCCAGTTCAGAGATGACGTGTTCGGTCGCCCGGAGCCGGTCGGCCAGACGCTCAGGTAGGAACTGGAGGTGGTTGCGGTGACCGTCACATTCAGAACGACCGCGCTGGCCCCCGAGCTGGGCACGCCCGCCCCCACCCCGCCCGATGGGCTGGTACCGGCGACCTTGAAGCTCATTGACTCCCCCGGGCCCAACCTCCTGCCATCGCACTGGCTGAGGTCCAGCCCCGAGAGCGAGGACGGGTTCCCGGTGCGGGTGTCGCAGATACGGTAGGGAAGGAGCGGGTGATACTGGCCGCCGGGGTGCTCAGGCGTCACCTGGTTGGAGGCAGCCGAGGGTGCGCTGCTGGAGGTCTTGTCACTGGCGACCACCGTGAAGGTCTGGGCAACCCCGTTGGGCAGACCCGCCACCACCGCCGTTGTCGAGGTGCCCGGGGCCTTCTGAGTCTCACCTCCGGGGTGGGCCGTGACCTGGTACGCGACTATCGGTCCCGTGCCGTTGGCAGTCGGTGCCACCCAGCGGACCGTGGCCGAGCCATCGCCGGCACCAGCTGTGACCCCGGTCGGTGGTGCCGGGGTGGGCGTGGTGGCTGCGGCGAAGGTTGGAGTCGTGAGCAGGCCGACGGACACAACTGCAGTAACCGCGGCCGCAGCGGCCCAGCGTCTGGGCCCGGCGAACGCCGACCGTCCCCGCCGCGCCGGCTCACTGCAATCTCGAATGGTGCCGGAAACCGTAACACTCTGACCCGCTGCTGGCAACCGCGACCGACAATGCCCACTGGTCCCGATCAGGCGCTACAGCTGCCCGATGGCGCGGGTCTGACGGGTGTCCCGGTGCCGCGCGGACCACGAATCACTCTTGGATGCGCTTCGATGAGCTCGCAGCGCACCGCTGTGTCGCCCAGTCTCAGCTGGCTGATCCGTCTCCGGTGGCCACCTTGAGCTCACGCGCAAAGGCGAGGAATTCCGGATGTCGCGGAACCTTCTGGATGAGCTCTGCCGCCATCTGACGGGCCCGGGCCAGCTCGCCGCGTCGGCGTGCCAGCTGAGCGGCGATGAATAGCACCTCCGGGCCCGCCATCGCAGGGGTGGCGATGAGTCGCTCCAGCCGGTCTTCGCCCTCACCTCCGAAGAGATGCTCCAGCAGCAGCGAATGCCAATCGGAAAGATCGCGGGCGCGCTCCTCCCGTCGATAGTCCCGATGCCAAGCATCGTTGCGCACCTTCGCCTCCGCGTCGGCGGCTGCCTCCAGCGCCTCCAGATACCGATCGGTGAAGGTGATCCAGCCGTCGCGGGTTGTCAGGAGCGGCTCGAGAGTCCTGGCCAGCGTTCGCTCCTTCTCCGCGACCTCACCGAATCCGGTGCGGGTCCAGCCGTACTGGGACTCCCAGCGCAGTAGCTGGGGAGCCACCCGGCGGGCGAAGGAGTCGAAGTCCAGCTGCTGGCGGAGTCGGGACCAGAGCATCTCCACCTCGTCAGAGATCACGATGCGGGCGGCCTCGATGGGATCCTCAGAGCGAAAGTACTCGTAGCCGCCCATCTCCCGCGCCAGGTCCACCAGGTGCTCGATCGCCTCAGCGCCGAGGTATGGGTCTGGGCCAGCGAGGGCGGTCTGCGCGTCCTTGAAGAGGCGGCGAAACGTGAAGCGCCAGCGGGTGCGCTCGCTTGGCCTGACCCTGCGGTCGCCCCCCAGGTATGCTCCTGCACGGGCCAGGTCCACAAACTCCGTGACCTCTTCCAGAGTCTCGTCTGGATCTGCCACGGACTCGAGAGCGGCGCGCTTGCGGCGTGCGGTCTCCGGGTCGAGCTCTGCCTCGATGCGCCGGCGCACCTCCTGGGTGCCCTTCCAATAGATGGTCCAGAGAGTCTTGGCCAACTGGTCTTGGTCAAGCGGTGCCAGCTTGGCGAAAAACTGCTTGCGGTCCCAGCGCTCCATTGCTCAGACATGATCGCGCATAGGGAATGGGGCCCGCACGAGTGGCCGCGCCTCATGCTGCCGGCTGGTCAGCGGCTGCGGATCAGCTCCACCACCGGGATGGTCCGCTTGGTCTTCTGCTGGTACTCGCCGAACCGGGGAACCTGCCTGACCTGCTCCTGGTAAATGCGGTCCCGCTCTGCTCCCTGGAGCGGCTGGGCGATGGCGGGATAGGTCTCGGCGCCGAGCTCGACCTGGACCTTCGGGCTCCCCACCAGGTTGTGGTACCAGTCGGGGTGGGTGTCCGCGCCCGCCTTGGACGCGAAGACGAAGCGACGCCCCTCGAAATCGAGATACATCATCGGATGGACCCGCGGTTGGCCAGTGCGCGCCCCGGTCGTGTGCAGGAGCAGCAGTGGCGCGCCGGCATAGCCGCCGCTCATGCGGCCTTGTTGGTTGCGAAACTCTTCGATGACCGCCGAGTTGTGATCCACTGCCATGTGCGCTCCTCCAAGTTCTGGCTGCGTGTCCCAGAGTACTAAAGGTGGCGGCGGCCACGACCTTGGTGGTCACACCGGGCCCGCACCGCGACAAGACCGAAACCTGATGCCGTGGCAGTCTCCGCCTGATCTCATGGCCAGTTCCCAGTTCCGTCGGGCAATCCGCGATCGGAGTTTGGCTCTGGTGGCGCCTCACCAGAGTGGGCGGGACAGCACCACGCGGCGGACGCGGGCCACCGCCTTCTTGCGGCCCGCGTCATTCGGATCCTGAAGGTCGGCTGCCACCGCGGTGATCGGGATGCGGCTTCCCCGCCAGCCCAGGATGTCGTCGAACAGCTCAGGTTCGCGACGCAACCGCAGCACGTCTTGAACCAGCTGCTCAGCAGAACCGCGCTGGTCCTGGTGGCGCACGTTGACCACCACCAGGCCGGCGCGCTGGATCCCTTGCCATCGTTCGCTGATTGCCCACCTCTGCTGCAGCGGTCCCCGCGGCAGAGCACGCGCCTTCTTTATTCCGGCGATCAAGTTGGCACGGATGTCTTCGAACGGCGACGGATTCCGCTCCACCATCGCTCCCACCTGGGCGCCGAGCATATCCTCCGCCCAGGCCGAGAGCCCGTTGGGTCGACGCAAGAGCTCGTCCCAGTGCTCTAAGCGCCTCCGATCTGCGGCCGAGGCGTCATAGCTTTGGCGGACCAAGAGGGTACGGAACTGTTCATCGCCAACAGCCTACTAGAGCCCATACGTATGTATTATGATACAGGTCGTGAATCTGACTGAGTGGGCGCGCCGCCAAGGCATCCACCCCCACACTGCGTTTCGGTGGTT
>JAJZJU010000136.1 GCA_021809895.1 bacterium | reverse complement strand
AATCGAGATTTTCTTTGGGCTGACCCAGAGAAAAGTTCTCACTCCCGCCAGCTCACGCAGTCTCACTGAACTAGCCGACCGCATCCTCGCCTTCGAAGCAGACTGCCGCAGCCACCCCAAACCCTTCCGCTCGCGCTTCACCCGCGCCGGCTTTGAGCGTCGCCTTCAGGAACTGGCTGCATGACCTGTCACGAATCACTGCCGTGGACCACTAAGACGCAGCCACCCGGTTCGCTGAGCGGAAGCTCAGGGCAGCGGTGGCCCCCGCGGCGGCAGCCGGAGCTGCCAGGCGCGACCCGGCTCGGCCGTCTGGATACGACTCTCACTCCAGCACCACCAGCAGGTCACTCAGCGGCAGGTGCCGATACGAGGTCGAGCCGGGCCGCAGGAACGCCAGCCATTCGGGGGGGACGACGACTCCAAGGTGGGTCATCTGCAGCCCGCGGGCGGCGCGCTCCGGCGCGCTCAGGTCCGGGTAGCCGATGGCCCTACCGTCAGACACCACCGCGCAGTGAGCGCGGAGCCCTGCGGCAAGGGCGTCACCGAGCTCCCAGATCGATTCCTCGTCCACGGCCACTGCGACCTCCGCCCAGGGCGGAAGCCGCACGGTCACCTCGGCCGTCAGCTCACCCCCAGGCTGGCAGACTTCAAGGACGGCGGGGATGCCATGCCAGAGCAAGGGCTCGCCGACGATGAGCGGCGCTCCTCGCCCGGCGCCGGTCGCATACCGTTCACGGCCGGGATCCGCGCGGATGTGGCCAACTTCGCGGAGGACGCCTATCGCCCTGCCCGCCAGCCACGGACCTTCCTCCAGAGGGCAGCACAGAGATAGCGTGGTCTCATCGGCGGTGGGCCAGCAGGATCGCCAGAGGGGCGGCCCTGTTGGGGCGGCCTCGGCCTCTACTGGGTCGCGCACCAGCCCAGCCTACGGCGCTCGGGGAACAGTCGCATCCTCTATTCTCGACTGCCATGGGAAACAGGCCGCCCGGTTGGGTCGATGAGCCCGTTCGGCTCAGCCTCTACGATCCCAGGTGGCCCGTGCTCTTCGAGGCTGAGAAGCTCTTGCTGGAGAGGGCGCTGGAGGGCGTCATCTCCGGGGGCGTCCATCACATCGGGAGCACCGCCGTGACCGGTATGACCGGCAAGCCGGTGGTGGACATCCTGGTCGGCGTCAGCTCCCTGGACGCGGCCCGAGCGCACTTCCCAGCTCTCGAAGAACTCCAGTATTGCTACAGCCCCTTTCGCCCCTGGGAGCACTGGTTCTGCAAGCCGTCGCCGGAGCGGCGCACTCACCACCTCCACCTCATCGAGCCCACCCATCCAGACTTCCAACGGGTCCTGCGCTTCCGGGACCGGCTGCGGTCAGACCCCGAGTTACGTCGGCAGTACGTCGCCCTGAAACAGAGTCTGGCAAGCCGGTACGCCCACAACCGGGAGGCGTACACCGATGGCAAAGCGGAGTTCGTGCATCGCTACAGCGTGGAGCCGGTGTGAGCGGCCCGGAAAAGGGCCGGCCGTAGCGCTAACCTTGGCCTCAGGGGCTTTTTGCCTCCCGCTCGGACTCCGGGCGGACCAGAGCAGCTGAGGCGTGGTCGTGACAGCAGACATCCAGTCGCTTTCCCAAGCGCCCGAGTATCGGGAGACCCGCCTGGTCGGGGCAGACCAGATCGAGTTCGGTGTGGGCGATGCCGGCCAGGTCGCCCCCTTCCACCTGTCCGCCATCGTTTTCGATGTGGTCGCTTGCTCCGGTCCCGAGGCCGGTGCCAGGTCCCGGGCCCGCTACGTTGCGCGCCAGGGCGATGGGCATCCGGTCATGACCGCGCCCCCGTCGGTCGATGGGGAGGTCGCTGATCAAGTGCGGCTCCACGGTGACGGGGCGGGAGCATCTGCCTTCCAGGTCGAGGACGCCGGTTCCGCCCGCCAGGAAGCGGGCCAAGCCGGGCGCCGCCCGCTGGCTGGGCCGCAGATGGTGGACGACGCCAGGGGAGCCGAGCACCGGGCTGCCGCCAAGAAATTAGGCGACGCGGTGCATGCCTGCTGGGGGCGCTCGGAGTACGCAGGGGCCCGTCTGTCAGGCCGCAGGGAGGAGTTCCTGGCGGCGCCGAAGGCTCGCTGCGACATCCTCGGCGGTCGGGTGGAAGTCATCGACGAGGAGCTGGAGCAGCTCCGCCAGATCAACCTCCTGGTGGACCGCGACGAGCAAGGGGATGTCATGCAGACGTTCATCAGCTCGGTGGAGGCTCGTCTCACACTTTACTTCGAGGTCATCCAGCGCAAGGGCTCTAGTGACTTCGGGAAGGGAAACTTCCGGGCCCTGTTCCGGCCGATCGAGCAGGGGGTCCGCGGGAACCTGTGAGCCATGTCCGACTCGACCAGTAGGGCAGAGGAGTCGGCCTCGCCCGCCACCGGGTCCGTCCGGGGTCCGCTGCCGGTCGCCGCAGCCCGTCGGGAGATGCTGGACGCGGTGCCGGAGCTCCCCTCCGAGCAGATCCCACTCGCCGGCGGCGCCGCCGGCCGCGTGTTGAGCGACGCTGTCGAGGCCCGGGTCCTGCTGCCTCCCTTCGCCAACAGTGCGATGGACGGTTACGCGGTCAGGGCAGCGGACGTCACCAGGGTGCCCTGCCGGCTGCCGGTGCGGGGTGAGATGAGGGCGGGCATGCCCCCCGGCGCCGTCACCGTGGAGGCTGGGTCCTGCGCCAAGGTGATGACCGGAGCTCCACTGCCTGATGGAGCCGATTCCGTGGTGCCCTACGAGTGCACGGACCGTGGGGTTGAGGAGGTTCTTATCCACGAACGCCCGCGCCGCGGCAACGCGGTGAGGAAGGCGGGCGAGGACCTGTCGCCAGGGCAAGCGATCCTGCCGGCGGGACACCGGATCCGACCCACGGACCTGGCCCCTCTGGCGGCTTCGGGGGCCGGCGAGCTCGCCGTCGGCCGTCGTCCTCGAGTCGCTCTGATAACGACGGGAGATGAGATCCGCCGCCCCGGCAGCCCACTTCTGCCCGGCGAGATCTACGACACCGCAGGGCCGGCTCTGGAGGCGCTCCTGGCCGCGGCGGGAGGCGAGCTGGTTCTGCGGGAGACAGCGACCGATGACCCCAGCCAGGTCGAGGAGGCCCTGCTGCGGGCCGCCTCCCAGGCCGACGTCCTGGTGGGCGTTGGCGGAATGAGCGTGGGCGACCATGATCACGTCAGGGCCACGGTGGAGCGGCTGGGACGGCTGTCATTCTGGCGGGTGGCCATGCGCCCGGGCCGGCCGATCGCTTTCGGAAGCCTTCAGTCAGCCGTTTTTCTGGGGCTGCCCGGCAACCCGGTGTCCGCCTGCGTCACCTTCATCCTGTTCGGAGCCCCGGCCTTGCTGGCGATGCAAGGGGCTGCCCACCCGGAGCCTGTCGTCCATTCCGCCGAGCTGTTGGAGGACGTGGAGAAGCCCGAGGGGCTGGAGACATTCCATCGCGCGGTACTTCGGCCCCGTCCCGGCAAGGTGCCTGGGGTGAGGCTGGCGGGCAATCAGAGCAGTGGGGTGACTCTGTCCCTGGCTCGCGCCGACTGCCTGGTCGCGCTGCCAGCCCGGGGGGTGATGGTCCCCCGCGGCACCGCGGTCGAGGTGATCCCGCTCGGCCCCTAATCGAGACCCAAGTCGTCGCCGGCACTCCCAGCGGAGGCTGCCGCTTGTCGGGCTGACTCCAGCACCTTGAGGCGTCCCTCCCGGGCCATGCCGGCGGCCGCGCGACCCGCTAGATATGCTGCCAGGGGTGCGTATTGGCGGGCTCCGGACGTGTGGGCGGCCTCACCCGCCAGTTCCAGCACGAGCTTTGCCTCCTCGGGGCGCAGCACCGCGTCTCCTGCTCCCAGTGCCTTGAGGTAGCGGTCGAACCAGGCGTTCATGGATCTCCTCCTGAATCACGGGCGAGGGCCAACATTCCCGCTGCGGCCAGCTCCTCCGGGGTATTGCAACCCTGAAATGATGAACCGTGGAGGTCGTACGGGCGCCAGCTGAGCTCTGGGAGCACCAGCGGGTCAAGTGCTGTGAGAGCGCGTTGCAGCGAGACCCCCCTTGGTCTGGTGGGGTCGGCGCCGCTCCCTCTGAGGCGTTCGGCGGCAGAGCTTCGGTAGACGGCGAAGAGTGGCTCCAATCTCTGGCGTCTTTTGCAGACCACAGCCCACGCCTGGGGCTGCTCGCGGGCTTGGTCGACCATGTGCTGGGCCAGCCGGGGCTCAACCAGAGGCAGATCCGCGGCTGCCACCAGTACCAGCTCAGTTTGAGAGGCCAGCAGGCCGGCGACCAACCCCCCGAGCGGGCCCGGTAGTCCGGGCACATCCTGGATCACCTGGCAGGGGAGGTCGAATGAGGATGGGCCAGCCACCAGGCAGCGCGCCGCCAGCGGGCTGAGTCTGCGGTGGACCCGCTCAATGAGGGGGGGGTCGGACGGTGCCGGGAATGGGATGGAGGGCTTGTCCCTCCCCATCCTGAGGCCACGGCCGCCGGCCATCAGCAACAGGGTGACATCCTGATTCTGGGTCACCGATTCGATCCTGGTCCATCCTGGAGTCCCAGCCTGAGCCGTTCCTTGTGGCTGTAGATGTTTCCAGTCTGTCCCCGGGCGAATCCGACCAGGGTGACTCCCAAGGTGGTCGCCGTCTGCACCGCCAGGGATGATGGCGCCGAGATCGAGACCAGGACCGGGATCTGCGCCGCGGCCGCCTTCTGCACGATCTCGA
>JAJZJU010000029.1 GCA_021809895.1 bacterium | reverse complement strand
AGCGGCGGGCTGAGCCGTGAAGGGATAAAGTGTGAATGCAAGGCGGCCCGCGCTGCATCCACCCAAAGTTCACTGTTTTCCTGTGGAAGACCTCGCACTCCCAAGAGCGCGGTGCGCTGGAGTGGTGTTTAAGGGCTGCATCTGCGGCGTTCAGAGGATGCGCCTCTTTATGAGAAGGGTGGGGCTAGCAGCAGCTGGCCGAGAAGTGTGCGGTAGTGCCCATAAGGGTAGTTGAGCGAACCGGGAAGAGGTTGGCGAGTTGGACTGGCGGGTCAAGCTGTGGGTGATTTCGTGGTTGTGCCGACGTCGGCATAATCGTGGAACCTGATGGGCGGCAGCCCCGCCCGCTTGAGCAGTGGCACGAAGTCGCCGCGAACCACCTGGTCGCGCTTGAGGAGGCCGCCCACGGCTGTCGTGAAGACCAGGTCGCTGTCTTCCCAGGCGGCTCCGAGCCGGTCCCGGTCCCGGTCCTGCCGCACTCGATGGCGCTCCAGGGCGGCCGCTGCTTGAGGCGTCAGCACCACCGCTCGCCTGGACCGGGCGGTCTTCGGAGGCGTGATGAGCAGCTGTGACCCCACGTTGGTCACGGTGCCTGTCACCTGGACGTTCCTGCGGGCGAGATCGATCGCGGACCAGCGAAGTGCCAGGAGCTCCCCTTGCCTCATGCCAGTAGTGACCGCGAGCACGTAGAGGGCTTCGCATGGGCTCTCTGCGGCCGCGCGGCAGAGGAGCTTCACCTGGTCCGGGGTCAGGGTTCTCATCTCGGCGCTGACCATCCTGGGGGGACGCACCAGGCCGGCTACGTTGCGCTGGACCATGCCCCATCGGACGGCGTCGGCGAGCGCGCGGTGGAGGACGGCGTGGGCGTGATGCGCCGTGGTGGGGCTTATCCCGGCGTCCAGCATCCGCCGGTGGACCTCACGCACGTGTTGGGGTCCGAGTTGCGACAGCTGCACCCGTCCCAGGACGGGGAGCAGGTGCAGTCGCCCGAGCTCCTCATATCGCTGCAGGGTCCGAGAGCGAAGGTGAGGCTGCATCCCAGGCAGCCAGACCTCCCAGAAGTGCCCGAAGGTGAAGTGGCCCTACCCGACTCCGCCACCCCGTCACGGCTCGAGCCATCGTCGGATTCTCGCACGGGCCCCGGGATCGACTCTGACGACGAGTCTCACGCCGGCCACCTCCAGGCGCACCCCGACCCAACCGGGGGATGACTGCGCCCTGCGGCCGCTGAAGAGGCTCCCTCTACACTCTTGGACCGTGCATCCTAAACATATTGAGCAACCCCTCCTGGGCGGCAATGTTGCCGCCGTGGTGGTGCGGGTGGGCGACACGGTGCGCCGCCCGGCAGGCCCGTGGTCGTCGAGCATAGATGCCCTCCTCTTGCACTTGGAACGGGCCGGATACGAAGGCGCACCGCGGGCTCTCGGCTACGACCAAGCGGGCAGGCAGGTCCTCTCCTTCGTCGAGGGATACGTGGATCCGGATCCATTGGACCTAGACCGGGGGCGCGTGGCTGACACTGGCAGGATGATCCGCGAGTTCCACGATGTCGTCACCTCGTTTCACTCCGTCCCCTGGCTCCGTGTGGAACGTCGCCATTCACCCTGACCGCGAGGATCTGATCTGCCATCACGACCTCGCCCCTTGGAATCTGGTTCGCGGCCCGTCCAGCCTCACGTTCATTGATTGGGACGGGGCTGGCCCAGGGTCACGGCTCTGGGACCTCGCGTATGCCGCGCACGGCTTCGTGCCGCTCGCTGCGGGTTCCTCGCTCCGCGACCTTGAGGCTGCCAGCAGACTTGCCAGCCTCGTTGACGCCTATGGGCTAGACGAACGAGGCCGCCAGGAGTTCGTGGCGTTGCTGGTCCCGCGGATCCGCTCCATGTACAACCTCCTCCGACAGGGCCACCGGTTGGGGCGTGAGCCATGGAGCCGGCTCTGGTCTGAGGGGCACGGAGAGATCTGGCTGACAGACGCAGACTACGTCGAGGAACGCATCGGACTATGGGAGGCCGCGGTCAACGGCTGAGCAGCCCCACGGCGGCCGCCTTGCGACTCCGTAGCGCGTGACACAGGACTCCTCAAGTGAGCGCCCCACGGCCAACTTCCACGCAAGACGTAAGCAATCGCATGGCCCCTACCAGCCCCCACTGGGAGCTCGGTCAGGCCTTCGAGGGCAGCCCGCTTGCTCGGACCCCGCCCAGAGACGCTGTGGGTCGCCGGGGTCCATTCGGTCCAGAGGGGAGGGTGACTAACCTGTGCGCCTACGGGGCCTGCTGGGTTGCCGTCAGCGGCTCCAGAGTGCCCATTAACTTTGTCAGCAACTAGGCTCTAATCGAGATCGAAAACCTGGTGCCAGCAGTGGGAGTCGAACCCACACGAGCTTGCGCTCAACGGTTTTTGAGACCGCCGCGTCTGCCATTCCGCCATGCTGGCCCGTGCCTTGGCCAAGCTAGCTTATGTCAGTCGCGGTCCTCAAGGTCGGGGAGGTTCATCTCATTGACGATCTCCTGGAACACCTTGAGCTTGGGGTCCTCGGTGCGGCCCTCGGGCACCACGCCCGCTTGGTCCAGGACCTCCCTGGCGACGAAGATGGGGGACTCCAGCCGGATCGCGACCGCGATGGCGTCGCTGGGGCGGGAGTCTATCTCCAGGTCGCGTCCCGCGTACCGTCCGGCGATCTGGGCATAGAAGGTGTCATCCCGCAAGTCCGACACCCTGACCTGGGTGACGGTGAACTCGAACTGGCGCATGATATTGACGATGAGGTCGTGGGTCATCGGCCGCTCCGGGTGAACCCCGTCGATCTGCAGCGAGATGGAGTTGGCCTCGGCCACCCCAACCCAGATTGGCAGGAAGCGGTCAGCGTCCTTCTCCTTCAGGACCACCACGTGCTGTCCGCTGGGCATGTGAACCCGGACGCTGTCCACCGACATCTCGATCAGGTCCATGGCTCCTCACCGTTGCATTGCTCTGAGTGGCGCGGGGGCCGCCCAAGCACGGCCGTCCGGGCTCTCTGCCGATGTCACTGCCCATCATAAGCTCACTCTGATGAGCGGCCGGGACGGACCTCGATCCCGTACCGTCGCCTATACGATGGCTGATCATGGCCGTCGCAGTGGGGGAGCTTCCAGGTGACCGGCGGCGCTAGGGATCAGCGCCTGGTCTTTGGTGAGGTGGCCGACCTGTATCACCGGTTCCGCCCGGGGTACCCGCCTTCCGTGTTCGACGCGATCTCAGATTTCGGTCACCTCCAGGCGGGAGCACCGGTGCTCGAGGTGGGGGCCGGCACCGGCAAGGCTACCGCGGCTCTGCTGGAGCGGGGCTGGCGGGTGTTGGCCCTCGAGCCGGACTTCGAGATGTCGGCGGTCGCGATCCGGGAGCTCGGCCCACGGCCCGGCTTTGATCTGGCCCAGGAGGGGTTCGAGGAATGGGACCCGAGGGGTCGCCACTTCGAATTGCTCTGCTCGGCCCAGGCCTGGCACTGGGTCGACCCGGAGTTGGGATTTCCCAAAGCTGCTCGGGTGCTGGCCCCGGGTGGAACACTGGCTCTTCTCTGGAACCGTCCGGAGGGAGGCGACCCCGATCTCAGGCGCCGGCTCGATGCGGTGTACTTGAAGCTGGCGCCGCAGCTCTCTGCTCGACCGCCCGGGGAGCTTGACGTGGATCGTCGCAGGGAGATTGAGGCGTCGCGCCTCTTCGGACCGGCAGAACTGGTGCGCGTCGCCTGGGAGAGGACCTTCAGTGCGGCTGAGTACGTTCATCTGATGCTGACCCAGTCGGACCATCGGCTTTTGGCGAGGGACGACCGCCGGCGCCTTCTCGATGATGTCTTCGAGGTGATCACGAGGGCGGGTGGGCACTATCGCGTCGGCTATGTGACCCTGCTCTACCTGGCCCACTCGCTCCGATAATGTCCCAGATGGTGCAGACGACTGGCCCGCGGGTTCTGTTGGTGGATGGACACGGTCTGGCGTTCCGCGCCTACCACGCGTTGCCGGAGATGATCAACTCCAAGGGAGAGGCGATCAGGGTCGCCTACGGGTACACGTCCATGCTGCTGCTGGCCCTCTCCCAGGGGTTCGACTGCGCGGTGGCCGCCTTCGACCCGGCCGGTCCCACCTTCCGCGACCACAAGATGGCGACCTACAAGGGCCAGCGCAGACCCACTCCCCAGGAGCTCATCGACCAGATTCCCATGCTGCAGCGCCTTACCGAGGCGCTCAACATCCCGGTTGTGGTGGTGCCCGGCTATGAGGCCGACGATGTTCTGGGCACGCTCTCGAGGCAGGCCAGTGAGAGCGGCTGCCAGACGGTGATCTTGACCGGGGACATGGACCTGATCCAACTGGTGGACGACACCACCTTCGTGCAAACCAGCCGTCGCGGCAGCTCTGAACCGATGGTCTACGATCCCGAGGCGGTGCGCGCCCGCTTCGGTTTCGACCCCCCTCTCATGATTGACTACAAGGCGCTGCGCGGCGATGCCAGCGACAACATTCCTGGGGTACCTGGAATCGGGGAGAAGACCGCCACCGCGCTGATCCAGCAGCATGGCGGGCTGGATCAGGTCCTGGCGGCGGTCCCAGCCATGCCTCCCAACCGCACCCGTCGGGCCCTTGAGGAGCACGCCGAGGAGGCGAGGTTCGGCCGCGAGATGGTCACGATCGTGCGCGATGTGCCCGGGGTCCGCTTGGAGCTGGACGCCTGCCGTATCAGCGACTACGACCACCAGCGAGCCCGGGCGCTCCTGGAGGAGGTGGGAATGCCCAGCCTGGTGCGCCGGCTTCCCGCGGAGGCAGAGAAGATCCCCGCTGCCCAGGAGGGGCCGGCCCCCACGGTGATCCTGACTCCGGAGGCGCTGGGATCCGTCGTCCAGGTCATCAGGAGGGCTGGAGCACCGGTCACTCTCCGCGTGGCGGCGGAGCTCCCGCTGCGTCGGGGCCGGATTCTGGGCCTGGCGCTGGCATTGGACGCGCAGCGTAGCTGGTACGCCCCCCTGGTCGCTGGCTCCGCCCTCTCCGAGGGCGATCTTGGTGCGCTGCGATCCCTTCTGGCGGATGCCGCAGTCCCGAAGGCTGGGTTCCAGTGGAAGGATGAGCTTTTGCCCCTGCTCGCGGGCGGTTGGGATGTGTCGGAGGCGGAATTCGACTGTGTCCTCGCCGCCTACTTGGCGGACTCGAGAGGCAGGACCCCAACCCTGGCCGCCCTCTGCCAGGAGTTCGGAGGCCCGACGCCCCCGGCCCCAGCGCCGGCCGGACAGGTACAGGGCCTGCTGGATGGACTCCAGGAGGACGTGCAAACGGCGGCGATCCGGACGGGAGGCGAAGCCGCCTGCGCGGCCGCCATCCGGCCCGCGCTGGAGCGACATCTGGCCGATGTGGATGGCCTGGACCTGCTCCACAGCATGGAGATCCCGGTCTCCCGGATCCTGGCTGAGATGGAGGCCTCGGGAGTGCGTATGGACGTGGGCCAGCTGGAGGAGCTGGCCACCGAGCTGGCCGTCCAGGTGAAGGGCCTCGAGGAGGAGATGTTCCGCCTGGCGGGCCGGGAGTTCACCCCAGGCTCACCGGCCCAGCTGGCGGTCTTGCTGTACGACGAGCTGGGCCTTCACAGTTCGCGCCGAACCAAGACGGGCAGGTCCACCGATGCGCAAGCGCTCGAGGGGCTGAGGGCCGAGCATCCCATCGTGCCGCTCATCTTGGAGTGGCGTCAGGTGACCAAGCTGAAGAGCACCTACGTCGATGCTCTGCCACTGCTGGTGGACCCAGACGACCACCGCATCCACACCAGCTTCAACCAGGCGGTGGCCGCCACCGGACGGCTCTCCTCGAGCGATCCCAATCTGCAGAACATCCCTATCCGCACCGAGTTGGGCAGGCGCATCCGGGCAGCGTTCGTGCCCGGTGACCCGGCCTGGCGATTGGTCTCAGCCGACTACTCCCAGATAGAGCTGCGAGTGCTGGCCCATCTCAGCCAGGATCCGCAGTTGCTGGCGGCTTTCCAGCGCGGCGACGATGTCCACGCGGACACTGCGGCTCAGGTCTTCTCGGTGGACCGCGCAGCGGTGACCCCGGATCAGCGCCGGATGGCCAAGGTGGTGAACTTCGGGATCCTCTACGGACTCTCCAGTTTCGGGTTGGCTCGTGACCTCGGGATCTCCGCCAGTGTTGCTGAGGAGTTCATCCGGCGCTACTTCGACACCTTTGCAGGGGTGCGCGGATACCTGGACTCGGTGCGCGAGGAGGCGCGGTCCAAGGGGTACGTGAGCACCCTGATGGGCCGGCGGCGCTACTTGACCGACATCCGTTCCGGCAACCGTCAGGTGCGCGAGGCTAGCGAGCGCATGGCCATCAACATGCCCATTCAAGGTTCGGCCGCCGACCTCATGAAGCTGGGCATGATCCGTACCAGCCAGGCACTGCATGAGTCCAAGCTCAGTGCCAGGATGCTGCTCCAGGTCCACGACGAGCTGGTTTTTGAGGCCCCCGCCGAGGAGGTCGAGGAGGTGGGGCGCCTGGCCCGCATGGGGATGGGCCAGGTGGCCGAGCTCCTGGTCCCCTTGGTGGTCGACCTAAAGGCTGGCCCCAACTGGCGTGACCTCACCCGCCTCGGCTCTGGCTGAGGCCAAATAGTGCCCGAGCTGCCCGAGGTCGAGACGATCGTGCGGGACCTCCGCCCTCAGGTCGCGGGCCGGCGGATCTCGGAGGTGATTCACCTCAACCCTCAGGTCCTGCGCCACCCGGGCCCCCAGGAGCTGCTTTCCTCCCTACCGGGGCAGCTGGCTGTCCAACTTGCCAGGCGGGGAAAGTTCATCCATTTGCGCTTGGATTCGGGACAGACACTGGTGGTGCATCTGGGTATGAGCGGAAGCCTCACCATCGCCGCCGCAGGATCGCCCATTCTTGGTCACACACACCTGCGCCTGCGTATAGAAGCTGATCGGGAGCTGCGTTATCGCGATCCTCGTCGGTTTGGCAGGGTGGCGTTGGGCACAGAGGCGGAGCTGATCTCCCTGGGGGTGATCCCGGTGCTCGGGGAGGAGCCCCTGGCCAGGGGCTTTCCCGGGCCGGGGGTGCACCAGATCCTGCGCCTGTCGGCGCGGCCCGTGAAGGCGGTGCTCCTGGATCAGGCCGTGATCGCCGGCTGCGGCAACATCTATGCCGACGAGGCATGTTTCCTGGCCCGGGTGCGACCTTCCCGGCGCGCCTTCAGGCTCACCGCCAAGGAGCGTGGCCGGCTCCTGGCGGCGCTTCCGATCGTGATGCGTGAGGCAATCAGGCGGCGCGGGTCTTCGTTCTCGGACTACCGGGACGGCTTCGGTGCCAAGGGGGAGGCCTTCGAGGCCCTGCTCGTCTACGGAAGAGGTGGGGGCGCCTGCGTCCGCTGCGGTAGTACCCTGCGGCAGTCGACGGTGGCTGGTCGGACGACTGTCTTTTGCGCGAGGTGTCAGGTTTGAGCACACGAGTGGCTGTGGTCTCCTTCGACGACGTGCCGCCCGTCGGAGGACAGGGACGGTACGTGGCGGGCCTGGAGCGGCAGATGCCCCTGGAGGGGTACCAGATTGAGATGATCAGCCCCAAGCGTGGGCCCTGGGGCGAGTCGCCCCGGATCCCGCACCGGACGCGGCGTCCTCCAATCGACTTCTCGCTGTTCCTGCGCCGCCACATCCAGCAGGTCGCCCGGGAGGTGCAGCCGGACCTCTGGCACTACCAGGGTGGGCCGGGAGGGGTGATGGTCAGGCGCCATCCACCTGGCGCGCCCCTGATCTACACCTCACACCACACCTATCGGACCGCTCACGGGCGCAGCCTGGCCACCATGCCGATGGGCTACCTGGAGTCGCGGGGGTACAAGCTGGCGGAGCACGTAGTCGCCGTCAGTCCCTCGACGGCCGCGTCCCTCATGGCCGACTCTGGGGTCCCCAAGGAGCGCATCTCGGTTATCCCCTCTGGCGTTGACACGGCTTGGCTGCAGCCACCCCCCGATGACGCCCAGCGCGACACCATCTTGTTCGTCGGTCGCCTCATCCCGGCCAAGGGGGTCCAGTACTTCGTCGCCATGTTCAGGACCCTGTCCGAGGAGCATCCGGATCTGGTCGCCGAGGTGTGCGGGGACGGGGTGCTGCTGCCCGTTGCCATGGGAGCCGCCGAGCGGTTCGGCGGACGGCTGCGCATCCTGGGCCGGGTGGAGGACGCGGACCTGCGCGAGGCATATCAGAGGGCGCGGGTCTTTGTCATGCCCTCTCGTTTCGAGGGGCTGGGGCTGGTCGCGCTGGAGGCGATGGCGTGTGGCACCCCGGTGGTGGGGATGGACGTGCCTGGGCTTCGGGACATGCGCGACACCGGGATCACACTGGTCAAGCTGGACGATCAGAAGGCGCTCCACGATGAGGTCAACCGCCTTCTTCTCGACGGGGCCCGCTGGCGGGAGCTCTCGGCCCAGGCGCTCGAGGTGGTGCGCACAAGCTATTCATGGGAAGCGGTCAGGCCGCGGATCGCCGAGGTCTACCGCTCTGTGCTGCCCTCCAGCTCCACCCAGGCCGCGTAGGTCGTCTGCAGCTCCTGCTCCACCTCCGCCAGGCGGTCGAGTTTGCCCTGCTCCAGGGAGGGCTGTCGGTGGGTGGCGGGGTCGGCCAGCCGGTCGGTGAGCGCATGGCGCTCGGCCTCCAGGTCGGCGATTCTGCGCTCGACCGCCCTGGGGCTGGCGGGCGGCCTCCGTTGCGCCGGGGCGGACTTCGTGGGTGACGGTTGAGCAGGCTTGGACTTGGCGGTCGGCTTCGGGACGGATGGTCTGGAGGGCGCGCGCTCGACCAACCGGTCGCCCCGGACCTCCAGCACTCGGTTGGCGACCGCGTCGACGAAGTAGCGGTCGTGGGAGACCAGGACCACCGCCCCGGGATAGTCCGCCAGGGCCTGTTCCAGCACCTCCTGGGCGGGGATGTCAAGGTGGTTGGTGGGCTCGTCCAGCAGAAGGCAGTTGGCGTCGTCCATCCCCAGCCTGGCCAGAGCCACCCGAGCCTTCTCGCCTCCGGACAGATCGCCCACGATGGCTTCGGCTCGGTCGCCGCTGAACAGCATCGCGCCCAGAACTGATCTGGCACGCTCCGCGAGCGCATGAGGGTGGTCGTCGAGAAGGGTCTGCAGGACGGTGCGCTGTGGGTCGAGGTCAGAGAAGTCCTGGCGGTACAGGCGCAGGCGGGCCCTGGACCCTTGGACCACCCGACCGGAGACAGGCTCCAGGTCTCCCACCAGTGTGTGAAGCAAGGTGGTCTTGCCTGAGCCGTTTGGCCCCAGAATCGCCAACCTGTCACCTCGGGAGATCACCAGGTCGGGGGATGAGAAGAGAACCTCGCCGGCACGGCCGCAGCTGAGGCCCTCGGTGCGCAGCACCACCTGAGCGCTGGGCGCCGCGTGCAGGGAGAGCCGCATCCGGCGCAACTCGGTGGGCTCGGGGACTCGCTCCAACCGGTCCAGCAGGGTCTGGCGGCCGCGGGCCTGGCGAGCCCGCTGGCCCGCCTTGTAGCGCCGGATGTACTCCTCCTGGTGGTTGATGTGCGCCTGCTGGGCCTCCCAGGCACGGCGCCACCGCAGCCTGCGCTCCTGGCGCTGGCGCAGATAGCTGTCGTAGCTGCCGTCGTAGACCTCGACCCGGCCGGCCTCCAACTCCACCACCTTGGTGCAGACCCTCTCCAGCAGGCGGCGGTCGTGGGCCACCAGGCAGATGGTGCGCGCGCTCTGGATGAGGTGGGACTCCAGCCACTCGATGGCGGCCAGGTCAAGGTGGTTGGTGGGCTCGTCCAGCAGGACCAGGTCGGCGTCCTGGAGCAGTAGTTTGGCCAGCTCCAGCCGCCGGACCTGCCCCACACTCAGCTCATGAGGTGAGCGCGCCTGCTCCGCCTCCTCCAGGCCCAGGCCGTGCAGGACCGCTCGGGCCCGGGACTCGAGTTCGTAGCCGCCCAGGCCTTCGTAGGCGGCCTGGCACTCCCCGTAGCGAGCCAGTTGCTCATCTATCTCCGGGTTGGGCTCGCGAAGGTGCTGCTCCAAGTGGAGCATCTCATCGCGCAGATGGGCGAGGTCCACCCGGCTGGCCATCGCCTCACCGAGGACGGTCTCGGCGGTCGGCTCCGGTGACTCCTGGGGCAGGTAGGTGACGATCAGGCGTCCCTGGCGGTCGACCGAGCCCTCAGCCGGCTGCTCCTCGTCCGCCAGCAGGTTCAGGAAGCTGGACTTGCCGGCCCCGTTGGCGCCAACCACGCCGACTCGATCGCCGGGCTCGATGCGCAGGTCGAGGCCCGAGAAGACCAACCGGTCCCCGTACTCGACGGCCACCCCGCTGCAGTTGATCAGCGACATGTGTCGTCGCCACCACTGGAGCCACGGGTCAGTGGGGGTGTGCGGTCTCCAGCCGGCGGCTGGCATACTCGACTGGTGCCCAACCTGCGTCTAGCCGCGCCCTTCGTCCCGACCGGGGACCAGCCCCAGGCCATCGAGGCGCTGAGGCGGGGTCTGGAACGGGGAGACAGACACCAGGTGCTGCTGGGGGTAACTGGTAGCGGCAAGACTTTCACCATCTCCAACGTGGTCGCGGCGGCGGGCAGGCCGGTGTTGGTGCTCAGCCCCAACAAGACCCTGGCGGCCCAGCTGTGGGCCGAGTTCAAGGCCTTCTTCCCGGAAAACGCCGTCGAATACTTCGTCTCCTACTATGACTACTACCAACCTGAGGCCTACATCCCGCGCACCGACACCTACATCGAGAAGGACTCCTCCCGCAACGAGGAGATCGATCGGCTCCGCAACGCCGCCACCAGGTCGCTGCTGACCAGGCGGGACGTGATCGTGGTGGCCTCTATCTCGTGCATCTACGGTGTGGGCTCACCAGAAGATTACCTCGGCGAGTCGGTGAGCCTCCATCCCGGAGACAGCTGGCGGCGGGACATCCTGCTGCGCAAGTTCGCCAACCTCCAGTACGCCCGCAACGACACCGACTTCGGACGCAGCCGGTTCCGGGTTCGCGGCGACGTCGTCGATATCCAGCCTGCCTACGAGGAGGTCGCCAGCCGGATCTTCTTCTTCGGGGACGAGGTGGAGCGGATCGTGGATTTCGATCCGCTCACCGGGGAGATCCTGGCCGAGCGGCCGCAGCTGGACGTGTTCCCCGCCTCCCATTACGTGACCCCCAAGGACAAACTCGACCGCGCCCTCCTGGCGATCGAAGACGAACTGGAGCACCGGCTCGGTGAGCTGGATGTGCAGGGCAAACTGCTGGAGGCTCAGCGGCTGCGCCAGCGCACGATGTTCGATCTCGAGATGATGCGGGAGACCGGGACCTGCGCCGGGATCGAGAACTACTCGCGCCACCTCACCGGACGCCAGGAGGGCGAGCGGCCCTTCACGCTGATGGACTTCCTGCCAGAGGACACCCTGATAGTGGTGGATGAGTCCCACGTGGCGGTTCCCCAGATCGGGGGAATGTTCGGAGGCGACCGCTCGCGCAAGCTGCCCCTGGTCGAATACGGGTTCAGGCTGCCTTCTGCCCTGGACAATCGCCCGCTCACCTTCGCGGAGTGGGAGTCCTCCGTGGGCCAGCTGATCTACGTCTCGGCAACCCCAGGGCCCTACGAGATGGAGAGGGCCTCGCAGGTGGTGGAGCAGCTCCTACGTCCCACCGGGCTGCTCGACCCTCCCATCGAGATCCGCCCCTCCCGCGGTCAGATCGACGATCTCCTGGGAGAGATAGCGGCGACGGTGGAGCGGGGACAGCGGACCCTGGTCACCACCCTCACCAAGCGGATGGCTGAGGATCTGACCGACTACCTCAAGGAGGCCGGGGTCAAGGTGCAGTACCTGCACTCGGACGTGGATACCCTGGAGCGGGTGGAGGTCATCCGCGACCTGCGTCTGGGAGTCTACGACGTGGTGGTGGGGATCAACCTGCTTCGCGAGGGACTGGACCTGCCGGAGGTGAGCTTCATCGCCATCCTTGACGCGGACAAGGAGGGGTTTCTGCGCGGCTATCGTTCCCTGATTCAGACCGCGGGCAGGGCGGCACGCAATTTGGACGGGCGGGTGGTGATGTATGCCGATTCCGTGTCGGAGGCGATGCGGCAGACGCTGTCGGAGACCGAGCGCAGGCGCAGCATCCAGGCGGCCTACAACCAGGCACACGAGATCACTCCCACCACCATCGTCAAGGCCATCCGTGAGCAGGAGATGAGTCGGGTCGCCCAGGAGGAGGCTGCGGTGGAGTTCCAGGAGGCCAAGGGGCTGCCTCCGGATGAGCTCTTGCGGGTGACCCTGGAGCTGGAGAAGGCGATGAAGCGGGCCGCCTCCAACCTCGACTTCGAGCGGGCGGCCGCCCTTCGAGACCGGCTGGTGGCGCTGCGGCGTGACTCAGAGCCGGTGGCCCAGCCCAGTGCCAGACGACCCAGCAGACGGAGGCGAGGTCCGTGACCAAGCCCTGGCCCGGACAGGCCTACCCGCTGGGCGCCACCTGGGACGGCACCGGCACCAACTTTTCCCTGTTCTCCGAGGTGGCGGAGCGAGTTGAGCTCTGCCTGTTTCAGGAAGACGGCTCGGAGCAGCGCATTGACCTTGTGGAGGTCGACGGCTTCTGCTGGCATGGCTACCTGCCCGGAATCGGCCCGGGACAACGCTACGGGTACCGCGTTCATGGCAACTACGACCCCGCCCGAGGCGAGCGCTGCAACCCGGCCAACCTGCTGCTCGACCCCTACGCCAAGGCTGTCGAGGGCACCGTGCGCTGGGACCGTTCGGTCTACGGCTACGAGTTCGGCAGCCCTGATGGAGATGGAACGCCCAACCGGACTGATTCCAAGCAGTCCGTCCCGCGCTCGGTGGTGGTGGACCCATCCTTCGACTGGGGCGGAGACCGTCAGCTGCACACCCCCTGGAATGAGACCGTCCTCTACGAGGCCCACGTGCGCGGTTTCACCAAGCTGCACCCCGAGGTGGAGCCGGAACTGCGCGGTACGTATGCCGGTTTGGGCAGTGAGCCCGTCGTCGAGTATCTGCGCCAGCTGGGAGTGAGCGCGGTGGAACTGCTGCCGGTGCACCAGTTCATCCACGACCACGCCCTGGTCCAGCGGGGCCTGCGCAACTACTGGGGCTACAACTCGATCAGCTTTCTGGCGCCCCACAACCAGTACTGCGCCTCAGGCCAGCGTGGCCAGCAGGTCAGTGAGTTCAAACAGATGGTGAAGGATCTCCATCGGGGGGGCATCGAGGTGATCCTTGACGTGGTCTACAACCACACCGCGGAGGGCAGCAACCTGGGGCCGACGCTCTGCTTTCGGGGCATTGACAACGCTGCCTACTACCGCCTCATGGCGGACGATCCGCGCTACAACATGGACTACACCGGCACCGGCAACACCCTCAACATGCGACACCCGCACGTGCTGCAGTTGATCATGGACAGCCTGCGCTACTGGATCCAGGAGATGCACGTGGACGGCTTCCGCTTCGACCTGGCGGCGGCGCTCGCGCGGGAGCTGCATGACGTCGATCGCTTGTCAGCCTTCTTCGACATCATCCAGCAGGATCCCGTCATCAATCAGGTCAAGCTCATAGCTGAGCCTTGGGACGTCGGCGAGGGCGGGTATCAGGTGGGCAACTTTCCGCCGTTGTGGTCGGAGTGGAACGGCAAGTACCGCGACACCGTCCGTGACTACTGGCGCGGCGCCGAGGGGGGAGTGGCGGAATTCGCCTATCGACTCACCGGCAGCTCAGATCTGTATGCCTCCAACGGTCGGCGGCCGTTCGCCTCAGTCAACTTCATCACCTGCCATGACGGCTTCACCCTGCGCGACCTGGTGAGCTACAACGGTAAGCACAATCAGGACAACGGTGAGGACAACCGCGACGGCACTGATGACAACCGTTCCTGGAACTGCGGGGTGGAGGGGCCGACCGACGACCTCTCCATCCTGGAACTGAGAGCCCGCCAGGAGCGCAACTTCCTGGCCACGTTGATGATCTCCCAGGGTGTTCCCATGCTCTTGGCAGGGGACGAGTTCGGCAGGTCCCAGGCGGGCAACAACAACGCCTTCTGCCAGGACAACGAGATCTCCTGGGTCGACTGGACGCTGCGGGACGACAATGCCGATCTGCTCCAGTTCACCAAGGCGATGATCCGGCTGCGCCGTGAGAATCGCGTGCTTCGCAGACGGCGCTGGTTCGAGGGCGTGCCTCTTCATGGCAAGGGGGTCTCCGACATCGGCTGGTTCACTCCTCAGGGTGAGGAGATGGCAGAGGAGGCGTGGGGACAGGGCTTCGTCAAGTCCATCGCCGTCTTCCTGAACGGGCGCGCCAGCCTGTCGCCAGATCTTCGCGGCCAGACGGCTGCGAGCGCCAGCGTGTGCCTGCTCTTCAATGCCCACAGCGACGTGGTCGAATTCAAGCTCCCCAGCATCGAGTGGGGTGATGGGTGGCAGCTGGCGGAGAACACCGCGGCTTCTGACGAGGACCAAGTGCAGCGGCACTTCGAGTCCGGGGACACGATCCCGGTCGCCGCCCGCTCATTGATGATTCTGATCCGGCGTGACTGAGGATCTGCCGCGGCTCTCGCTGGTGGTGCACTTCCACCAGCCCGTGGGCAACCTGGACCGTGTGGTTCGGCACGCGTCGCGCAGGTGCTACCTGCCATTCCTGAGGGTGTTGGAGGCGCATCCCGAGATCCCCTGGACCCTCCACTACTCCGGTTGTCTTTTGCGCTGGCTGGAGGCCAACGAGCCCGAGGTCACCCGGCGCCTCGGTCGCCTGGTGGACTCGGGAGTGGTCGAGCTGATGACCGGCGGCATGGAAGAGCCGATCCTGGTGTCGATCCCGCAGCGCGACCAGCTCGCCCAAATTCAACGCATGTCGGACATGCTGCGGGATCGGTTTGGAGTCGGCCCCTCGGGTCTCTGGCTCACCGAACGGGTGTGGGAGCCAAACCTGCCCTCGACTCTGAAGCGTTCCGGCGTCACTCATACCGTCATTGACGACACCAGCCTGCGCGCGGTCGGAGTGCCCGACGGGCGGGAGGCGGGCCCGTGGGTGACTGACTTCGAGGGTGACCAGGTTCTGCTGCTCGGTGCCAGCCGGAGGCTCCGCTACCTCATCCCCTACGGTGGCCCGGAGGCCGTGATCCAGGAGGTCGAACGAACCGGGGGGTTGTCGGTCTACGCAGACGACGGGGAGAAGTTTGGCGAGTGGCCGGACACCTACGATCAGGTGTACCGGCGCCGCTGGCTTCACCGCTTCTTGACCGGGTTGGAGCGCGCCTCAGGCGAGGGCAGGCTGGAGGTGGTGAGGCTGAGCGTCGCCGCCAAGGCCCAACCCAGGGGGCGGGTCTACCTCCCGTCCTGCTCCTACGACGAGATGATGACCTGGGCGCTGCCCACGCCGGCTCGGGTTGAGCTCGAGGCGTCACTGGCGGAGATGGGGCAGGAGGGAGAGGAGGGGCTGCGCCAGTTCGTGCGGGGGGCTCCCTGGCAGGGCTTTCTGGCCAAGTACCCCGAGGTGGCCAGGCTGCACCGGGCGATGCTGCGAATAAGCGCCAAGGTGGACAGGGCGGGTGCCCCTCGGGCGGCGGTGGAGCATCTGCACAAGGCGCAGTGCAACTGCGCCTATTGGCACGGCACCTTCGGAGGGGCGTATCTGAGCTTCCTGCGTCTGGAGCTGTGGCGCCAGTTGGGGCTGGCGGAGCAGGCGGCGGATCTCGAATTGGGCACCTCCCCAAGAAGTGGAGTCGACATCCTGGATCCGGATGCCGGCGGCAAGGAGGAGGTCAGGCTCTGGGGCCAGTGGGGGCACGCATGCGTAGCCCCTGGCCTTGGGGGGCAGGTGGTGGAGCTGGTCTCCAGGGGTGGGGGCGCGAACCTGGCGGCGGTCATGAGCCGTCACCAGGAGGCGTACCACCTGCGGTCGCCTGCGGCGGCCGAGCAGAACTCCGAGCTGGAGATGGGTGTGTCCGCTGCCCCCAGCAGCCCCTGGTTCGACCATCTGACGTTCGATCCTGGTGAGGTCGGGGCGCTCCGGGATTGGCTCGACGGATCGGCGCTGGACCAGCCCTACGATTGGGAGCCCACGCAAAAGGGTGTGCGGCTCAGCTGGGTCGGCGCGGGAGTCCGTCTGGACAAGGCAATCTCGGCCACCTCCGATGGGCTAATGGTCGACTACCGGATCACCCCAACCGGCGCGCCCTGGCACGGGGTCTTCGGAGTGGAGGTCAGGAGCTGCCCCACTGCCCCAGGCAGGACCGCCGACCAGGTCAGGGTTCGCGCCGGCCGGGCTGGGTGGGTGGTGGGCCAGCCGGGGGCTGTGGCCAGCCTTCGGATCGAGGCCACTCCGCCTCAGGAGCCGGAGGTGGCCGAGATTGTCGCTATCGGGGCGACTCTGCAGGGGTGGGAACGAATGCAGCAGGGGACCAGCCTCACCTGGAACTGGACCCTGGATGCCACGGCGGAGCAGCCTGCCGAGGTGCGCATGCTGCTGACTCCGCTGGCTGCCAGCCGACAGAGCCAGCGGCCGCCCTACTGACACTGGCGCGGCGTTCCTGTGTTGGCCTCACTCTGTTAGATTCCAGCCCGAGATGACCGAATTCTGGACCTCGCCAGCATGGATTTGAAGGCGGCGCTCCACTCGGACCTTCAGGAGGCGCGCGAGGCGCTGCTCTGGAAGCTCGAAGGTCTGACCGATTACGACATCCGCCGGCCCATGGTTCCGACCGGAACCAACCTGCTGGGTCTGGTCAAGCACGTCGCCATCGTGGAGGCCGGTTACCTGGGGGCGACCTTCGGGAGGCCGATCGCGGAACTCGATCCTTGGTTCCGCGAGGACGCCGTGGTGAACGCTGACCTGTGGGCCACAGCTGAGGAGACACGTGAGCAGATCGTCGGGCTGTATCGCAGTGTGTGGGAGCACTCCGACGCGACGGTGGATCTGCTCGGTCTGGACGCTCGGGGACGGGTGCCCTGGTGGGGCGGCTCGGAAGAGGTCACAGTCCTACGGATCCTTGTGTACATGATCGCCGAGACCAACCGCCACGCCGGCCACGCCGACATTGTGCGTGAGCTCATCGACGGCAGCGCCGGCTGGAGAAGGGGAGATGACAGTCTGGCTCCCGGCGACAAGGACTGGTGGCAGATCTATCGGGACCAGTTGGAGGACGTGGCCAGGAAGGCGAGTGGCCACTGACCGCCGCGGAAGCATTCCGCAACTGGTCGGTGCGGGCGATGCCGGTCGCGGGCCGTATGGCCTGTGCTGGCGGAGACAGGCCATACCGCCATCTGAGGGGACCTCGATCTTGGAGATTCAGATCCCTGTGGTGGTGGATGCCGGAGCCATCAGACTCAGGCGATCGCGAGCGCTGCCGGCTGGTTGAGCAGACTCCGAAGCGCCGAGACACCGACCGGGGGCTCGACGACCCAAGGGATGACCCCCAGCGCAGTGCTCAGGCGCTCGGCCTCGGCTATCCAGCGCCCTTCATTCTTGGCCAGGCCGTAAAGCAGGGGATCGGATGGGCTGGCTACCAGCAGGGTCTGGTTCACGACCCATGCCCGGGGCCTGATCCCAGCGCGCAACAGGTCGTCCTGGAGCGCGGCAGCCTCATGCACGGGGGTCGCCTCCGCCAGGCATATCACCAATACGCGGGTGAATCCGGGGTCCTGGAGCCTTGCCAGTAGGTTCTCAACATCCATCGGGGCCGTGGTCGCCTGGCGGCTGAGCTCTCGCTGATAGCTGCGGGCCGCGTCCAGCAACAGGAGGGTGTGGCCGCTGGGAGCGGTGTCCAGCACCACCACGCGGGACTCGGCCTGGGCCACGATTGCCGCGAAGGCCCTGAACACCGCTATCTCCTCTGTGCATGGGGAGCGCAGATCCTCAGCCAGCACCGCTCTGGCGGCTTGGTCCATGTCGGCCCCGGCTGTGGACATCACCTCATCCCGGTAGGCCGCGGTCGCCGCCACGGGATCGACCCTCTCGATGCGGAGTGTGTCCGGGGGGGCTTCGGTCCCGTCGAGTGTCTCGAGGAGGTGAGCTGCGGGATCTGTGGTGGAGAGCGTGACCGGGGTGCCTCGTGATCCCAGTGCAACTGCGAGCGCGGCGGCGATAGTGGTCTTGCCCACGCCCCCCTTGCCCACGGTCATGACCAGGCCGTGGCCCTGGGTGGCCATCTCATCGACTATCTCGCTCAGCTGCCAGTGTGTTTCGACCGGGGGGAGATCGTCCGTCAGCGGTGTCGGGACGGGCACTCGCTCGGCGAGCAGGGCCCGCAGTCCCGCCACTCCAAGCGGCGGGTTGCCTCGCAGTGGCACCACGCTGCGTGGCAGTCCCGCGATGACGTCATCCATCTCCGACATCGCCACGGTCTGTCGCGCCGCCATCGCGGCTCCGAGTCGGCCCCCGGCCGAGCTGGCGGAGTAGACCCCGTTGACGACCAGAACCTGGTTGCGGACCCCCAACTCCTTCAGCTCGGCGGCTGCCCGCGCGGCCTCCCGAAGTGCGCCGGTCTCCGGGCGTGTGACCATCACCATGGTCGTGGCCGAGGGGTCGGCCAGGGTGTCCAGAGCCAGCCGGTACTGCCGACGCTGCTGGGTTAGACCTGATAGCGGCCCGACGCAGGTCACCCCCACCCTGTTGGTATCCAGGTAGCCGGTCCAGGCGCCTGGCAGCGCCAGCATCCGCAGGGTGTGCCCTGTGGGAGCTGTATCGAAGACGATATGGTCGTAGGGCTCCTGGGAGGCGAGCAGGCCGGTGAACCGGTCGAAGGCGGCGATCTCCACCGTGCATGAGCCGGAGAGTTGCTCTTCGATGCCGGAGACCACCATATCGGGGAGGACTCCCCGATATGGGCCGACCACGCGCTCCCGATATGCCTCAGCCGCCTTCATGGGGTCGATGTCCATTGCCGCCAGCGTGCCGGCCCCCGCAACCGGGGTCGGTCCTCCATTCACGGTGGTCCCCAGAACCTCGCTGAGGTTGGAGGCCGGATCGGTGCTCACGAGCAGCACCGCCTTGCCGGCGTCCGCCAGTTTCAGCGCCACTGCGGCGGAGGCAGACGTCTTGCCGACGCCGCCCTTACCGGTGAAGAACAGAAAGCGCGTCGGCTGCTCGAGGATGGCATCGAGCATGGTCAGCTCAGCAGCAGCTGGACTGAGCGGGCGCGCAGCAGCCCTCTGCAGCTGACGTTGCGGCCACCTGCGGGTCGGTCCGCTGGGTCCAGGTGGCGAGCTCCTCGCGAGTCGGGTAATGGCCGACCGCCTTGACCTCGTCACCGACCATGACCACGGGGAGCGCCGCCGTGCCCACCTGTTGAAGCAAGGTCGAGACCCGAGGGGAGCCGGCGAAGGCTCCCGGCTCCTGACCCAGGTTGAAGCGCCTTACCGTCACTCCCTGGCTGGCCAACCAGTCCAGATCAGACGCGAAGCGCGCGAGGGCAGGATCGACACTCGGGCCGCACACACCGGTGGCGCAACACATCGCCGGATCGAAGACTTGCAGCTCCATTGGGAACTCCTTCTCAGGTGGTCGAACGGAGCCAGTATATCGCAAATCGACGATGGCCGATCGCGGCCCAGGGAGAGCCGGTGAACGCGGCGATCAGAGGGTGGCGATTCCCGCCTTCAGTCGCGCCAGACCCGCCTGCGACACGCAGTAGGAGGTGCGTGGCCCCTCGATCTCTCCCTGAATGAGGCCGGCCTCGCGCAGGACCCGGAGGTGCTCGGAGACCGTGGACTGAGCCAGGGGAAGGTAGGCAACCATCTCGCCAGTGACGCAGGAGGTGCGCTCCAAGAGCAGGCGCAGGATCTGTATACGCACCGGATGACCGAGCGCCTTGGACATCAGCGCCAGGGTTTGGTCATCGGGTAGCTCTGCAGCGTCGATCTGGGCGGCGGGCGGGGCGCAGCATGGGTCTGCAGCCGCGAGCGACTCCCGCAGTTTGGGCGTGGGGAATGCTCCCATGGGCTACAAGTTAGCACCGGGGCAGGTTGCGCGGGCCCACGGATTCCTGGTTCTTGCCTTTATCCGGGCCAAGTCGGGTCTGGGGCGGACCCGACGGCGTGGCCAAGAATGAAATGGACTCCGAACAAATGGTCCAGGGTATGCTCAAGTGACCATGGAGTTCAGAGAAGACCTGCGCAACGTCGCCATCATCGCCCATGTCGACCATGGCAAGACCACCCTGGTCGACGCCATGCTGCGTCAGACGGGTGCTTTCCGGGCCAATATGGAGTTGACCGACCGGATCTTTGACTCCGGTGACCTGGAGAAGGAGAAGGGGATCACGATCCTGGCGAAGCACACCGGGATCGAGTACCTCGGCACCAGGATCACGATCGTCGACACCCCGGGCCACGCCGACTTCGGGGGCGAGGTCGAGCGGGCGCTGGCCATGGTGGACGGTGTGCTTCTGCTGGTGGATGCCTCGGAAGGGCCACTCCCCCAGACGAGGTTTGTGTTGCGCAAGACCCTTGAGGCCAAGCTTCGGGTGGTGGTCGTGATCAACAAGGTCGACCGGCCCGACGCCCGGGTGGCCGAGGTAGTTCGCGAGGTCGAGGACCTGTTCCTCGACCTGGACGCCGCTGAGGATCAGCTCGACTTCCCGATACTCTATGCCAGCGCCCGTCAGGGGTGGGCCAGCCCGGCTCCTGACCAGACCGGCACCGATCTGGGCCCCTTATTCGACACCATCCTGCGGTCGGTGCCAGCACCGTCCTTCGATCCGGACCACCCGCTCCAGGCGCTGGTGACAAACCTCGACGCCTCCCCGTATGTCGGCCGGTTGGCCATCTGCCGGATTCACCATGGGACCATGCGCCGTGGCGATCAGGTGGCATGGTGCCGGGTCGATGGGACCGTGGTCAGAGCCAAGGTCACGGAGCTCTACGCCTCTAGGGCGCTGGACCGGGTTGACGTCGACTCAGCCGGGCCCGGCGAGATCGTGGCGGTTGCCGGATTCGGGGAGATATCTATCGGAGACACCCTGGCGGACCCTGACGACCCCAGGCCGCTGGCGGCGATCCTGGTCGACGAGCCCAGCCTCTCCATGACCCTGGGGATAAACACATCTCCCCTGGCCGGTGGAGAGGGAAGCAAGCTCACGGCCCGCCTGGTCAAAAGCCGGCTCGAGCAGGAGCTTGTGGGCAACGTGTCGCTGCGGGTCTTGCCAACGCCGCGGCCTGACACCTGGGAGGTGCAGGGGAGAGGCGAGCTCCAGCTGGCCGTGCTGGTGGAGACGATGCGCCGCGAGGGGTTCGAGCTCACGGTGGGCAAGCCCCAGGTGGTCACCCGAGAGATCGACGGCGTGGTCCACGAGCCGATGGAGCGGCTCGCCGTCGACGTGCCCGAAGACTACCTGGGCGTCATCACCCAGCTGCTTTCCCTGCGCAAGGGCAGGCTCGAGGAGATCGTCAACCACGGCACCGGCTGGGTGCGCATGGACTACCGGGTCCCGGCCCGAGGCCTGGTGGGCTTCCGCAGTGAGTTCCTGGTGGAGACCAGGGGCACGGGCGTCCTTCACAGCGTCTTCGACGGCTGGGAACCCTGGCAAGGCGACTTGCGGACCCGCCGCAACGGCTCTCTGGTGGCGGATCGCCGTGGTACGTCCACCACTGAGGCGCTGCTGTCGCTGGAGGAGCGCGGTAGTTTGCTGATCGGCCCGGGGGCCGAGGTCTACGAGGGTATGGTGGTGGGAGAGAACGCCCGCAGCGACGACATGGACGTGAACCCCACCAAAGAGAAGAAGCTCACCAATATGCGGGCATCCAGTGCTGACGAGACCGAGCGTCTGAGTCCCCACCTGCAACTCTCACTGGAACAGGCGCTGGAGTTCATCGGCGAGGACGAATGCGTCGAGGTGACTCCCAAGTCGGTGCGCCTGCGCAAGGTGATCTTGGAGCAGGCCATGCGCCATCGCGAGCGGCGGCGGGGGAAGCGCGTGTCGGAAGAGCAGGCGGCGGTCCACTGAGGGACCGGCCGGCGATCGTTGGGAGCGCCCTGGTGGTGTTGGCGGCTGCCAACCGTTAACCTGACCCGATGGCAAAGGTAAAGGTGGAGTCAGGCAGCAAACACGCCGGCGAACAGCCCATCAAGACGCTTCCACCCCTGAGCTTGGGCGTGGTTGGCACAGGAGCAATGGCACAGGCGATGATCGCCGGGCTGCTGGACCGAGGGCTGGTGCCTGCAGATCGGATTCGCTGCAGTCACCCCAGGCCAAACCGTAGGCAGACTCTGGAGAGCACCTTGGGAGTTGCCACCGTGGCCGGGAACGCGGAGGCGGTGGACGGTGCCGACGTTGTGCTCATCGCGGTCAAACCACAGGTGTTGCCGCGGGTGATGCCGGAGCTGGCCGGGCGAATCCCCGCCCAGGCCCTGGTGGTCAGCGTGGTGGCGGGTGCTAGCACTGGCGTCCTGGGCCGCGGCCTGGCTCATCCCGCGCTGGTGAGGGCCATGCCCAATACCCCAGCCCAGATAGGGTCCGGGGTCACCGTCTGGTACGGGACCCCGGAGGTCGATGAGAGGGCGGTGGGGATCACGCGTCTGCTGCTCTCAGCACTGGGCTCGGAGATCCAGGTCGAACAGGAGGAGTTTGTGGCCATGGCCACCGCCGTCAGTGGCACCGGGCCCACCTACACCTTCCTATTTGTGGAAGCGATGATCGACGCGGCAGTTCACCTGGGTTTCCCCCGTCACGTCGCGCGGCGCCTGGTGGTCGAGACGGTGGTCGGCTCGGCTGAGTTCGCGGCCCAGAGCGACCGTCACGTGGCCGAGTTGCGAGACATGGTGACCTCGCCGGGGGGCACCTCGGCGGCAGCGCTAGCTGAACTGGAGCGGGGCAGGTTCAGGACGGTGCTCTCTGACTCCGTCTGGGCTGCCTACCGAAGAACGTTGGAGCTGGAGGCTGGTCTGGCGGCGCGGTCCGTATCTGAGACAGAGCGCGACGGGAAGCGGTCGCACTGACTCACTCGACAGACCCCTGAGCCGCTGGGCTGGGCAGCCCAAATGCGGGCTGGGCTGCAACGCTCCGACCAGGTGACACCGCGGCCGGCGGACGGTGGTGGTGGGCCTCTGGGCTAACACTCGGTCGCAACCCTCCCAGCTCATTCTAAGAAGCGTCCGCTACGCTGAGAGCTATGTCGGCCTCCGTGCGCCCCAGGGAAGACGTACTGGCCCTGGTCCCCGATGTGGTCCTGCAGGCGCTCGCCGTTGTCGCGATCGACTTCGACCCCCGCCACGACCACCCGGCCGCCGGCCGGTTGGCTTTGGCCACGTCGGTCGCGGTGATCGGGTCCCTGCTGGCCAACGCTCTGCTGGTCGCGATCGGGACCACTGTCTTTCCCGCGACCAAGGGCTTTGTGCACTTCGCTTTCTCCGACTACGGAACGCTGACGGTGATAGGGGTGGTGCTCGCGTGTGCAGCGTGGCCCATCGTGAGCCGGATTTCGTCGGTTCCGAGGTGGGTCTTCTTCCGTCTGGCTGTGGTTGTGACCCTGGTGTTGTGGTTGCCGGATGTCTGGATCCTGATCCATGGCGAGCCTCCGCACGCGGTCTTGGTGCTGATGCTGATGCATCTTGCCATCGCGTTCATCACCTATCCCACATTGGTTCACCTGGCTCCGATCCGACAGCGATCCGATGGCCTGGTGGGGCGGTCGCTTCCGCTCTGGATCTGAGGTTTTCGGCGCTGGATCCGGCAGCGCGCTAACAGAGGCCTACCCAGCGCGCTACCGCGATGGATGGATGGCTCCGCGCCGCCCACCGCATGCCCTAGTGCGGGGCGGGCAGCTACGGCTTGGGGCGCTCCCCTGAATGAGGGTCCACTTGCGCCGTCACTCGTCGGGCCGCCGCTCTCAGGCGGAGGGATTCCAGCTGGCGTCGCAGATTGCCACCGTCAACCACCATGCGGGTGACGCGCTTGCGGTCCCTTCGGCGCGCCCGCTCGGCTTCCGTCGCGGTCAGTTCGTCCATGACTCAATCGTAGCGACGCTGGCTGGCGGTCACGCCGCGAGTCGGCCGGCAACAGTCTCCTCTTGGAGACGAAGGCCTGACTGGCCCCGCTCAGTCGGCTCCGGAATCTGTCGCCACCCGCAACGCAGCCCCTCCACCCACTCTGATCCGATCCTTTTGCTTGAGGAGATTCATGGCGGTCACGGCGGCGACCAGCACCAGGGCGCCCACGAGCTCGGTCGGTCGCAGCGGCGCGCCGAAGCCGTACGGGGTGGGGAGTGAGAAGACCAGGAAGAGAGCGGCGGGATACCCCAGCTCAGCCAGGGTCGAGATGGATGCCGGGGTACTCGACAAGGAGCGATAGTAGAGAACCATGGCGAGCACCCCTGGGATCAGGGCGATGCCCACGAACGCCGGCAACTGGTCCACAGAGTACTTGGAGAAGCCGGCCGCGCCACCATTGGTGGCCAGCATCAGGACCAGCAGAATCGGCAGAGCCAGGGTGAAACGCATTGCGGAGGTGGTTGTGAACGAGACGCCCTGGAGGGCCAGACGTCCAAACACCGTGCCCGCTGCCCATAGGGCCACGGCGCCCAGGACGAAGGCGGCGGCCAGGAGTTGCCCGCTCGGAGCACCCGGCACCTGGGCTATGACGATGAGGTAGGCACCTCCAAGGGCGACGGCAGCCAGCGGCCAGAAGGAGCGGGGACGCCGTTCGTGGAGAATCAGCCACGACAAGGTGAGCCCGAAGACCGGCTGCAACAGATAGAGGAGGTAGACCTCCGATTCCGCTCCCGGGGTGGTGGCATAGGTGAGAGAACGGGTGAACAGGACGGTGGCAAACGCCTGGGGACCGGCCGCTATCACGGCCAGGGCGACCCAGCTCCGCCAGGGTGCGCCCCGGAGCTCACGGGCGACAGTGCCAGCGAACGGGAGAAAGCAGAGGGATATGAGCAGGTCCTCCACCAGTACGATCTGGCTTGAGGAAAGCCCGTCCCTGACCAGGGCTGGCCGGAAGTAGGCATCAGCCGCCCAGAGGGCGGCGGCCAAGGTGATGAATAGAGGGGAGAAGCGGTCGATTACCCCATGCCGGTCGTCGTGCCGTCGACTCTCCTCAGTCACTCAATAAGGGTACTGAAGCGGCCGCCTAGGAGCGTGGGTCAGTAACGGGTAGAGGGAGGGGCGGGATCGCAGCCGGAGAGGGACGGGCTGAGATCTTCCAGCAGAAGCTGGGGGCTAGTGTGCGGTTGCTGGACATCTCCAGGCCGCTAACGGGGCCCTTGGGAGGAGTCTGGGGGGCGAGTACTGGACTCCTGGGGTCATCCCCGGGGCCAGACATCGGGGGCTGACCCCGCTGTTGGCCAGCTTACGAAGGTTGTGGCAGAGCGCGTGTAGGGTCCACTCGCCGACAGCCCCCTCCAGACCGCGCAAACGGAGTGCTCCAG
>JAJZJU010000135.1 GCA_021809895.1 bacterium | reverse complement strand
AAGCCGCGGGCGGCGCGATGCCCGCGGGACCGCCCGCACCGGCGTCCCTGATCGCCGATCCGGCGCCTCTAGGGCTGATCGCCTTTGGCATGACCACCATGCTGCTCTCCTGCATCAACGCCGGGATCATCGCTGCCGGGGCGACCATGGCGGTGCTGCCGATGGCAGCCGCCTTCGGTGGTCTGGGCCAGATCCTGGCCGGCATGTGGGAGTTCAAGCGCGGTAACACATTCGGCGCCACCGCGTTCACCGCCTACGGCGCCTTCTGGTGGAGCTACTTCCTGCTGGTCGACGTCTTTTTGGCCAAGACCGCCCCGGCCACGATCGGCCCGATCGTGGGCCTGTACCTCTTCTGCTGGGGCATCTTCACTCTCTACATGTTCGTCGCCTCGCTGGGCGGACCCCGTGCGCTCTGGGTGGTCTTCATTCTGCTGACGATCACCTTCCTCCTGCTGGCCTTCGGAGCCTGGGCGGGGTCTGGGGGCGGGGGAGTGACCAAGCTCGGCGGGTACATCGGAATCCTGACTGCGCTGGCGGCCTCCTACACCTCGTTTGCGATCGTGCTCAACTCCAACTTCAAGCGCACGATCCTGCCCGTCGCCTGACACTCGACGTCGTGAGCGGAGCCCGGCGCGGGATGCGCCGGGCCCAACATCACTCTGCCGCGATTCCGAGTGCGGGCCGCCGCCCCGGATGGCCGTCCACCCCCCGCCAGAGAGGCCAGAGGCCGATCGCGGCCACCAGCATCACGGCCGCCGTGGCCACGAACGGTAGCGGGATGGCGACCCCGAAGAGAGCCCCGGCGAGAGCTGAGGCGACCGCGGACGCCCCCACTTGCATCGAACCATAGATGCCCTGCACGCTGCCCATCTCATCCGGGCGCACCTGGCGGGAGAGCATCGCCAACCGGGCAGGGGCCCCGGTGACAGTGAAGATCCCCTCGAACACCCCCAGCCCGATCAGCCAGCCCGGGGAGGGCAGGAACGGGTAGGTTGCGGCGAACGCGGCGGCCGCCACCAGGCTGATGAAGACCAGCCAGCGGTTGTCCATCCGGTCGGCCAGCCACCCGGCGGGCCACGAGCCAAGGGCGAAGGGCAGCGCGAAAAGGGTGAACGATAGGCCGATCTCGAAGTCGCTGGCGTGACGCGCGTGCATCAGCAGGCTCCAGAGGGTGTCGTACATCCCGATCAGGAGCCCGAGGGCTGCTGACGCGACCAGGATCCCGAGCACAGCCCGGTTGCGGAAGACCGCCGCCCCCAGATGCCGCGCCGAACGCTGGGCGGCGATGGCGCCTCGCCGTGGCAGGGTCCAGGCGATGATCACTCCCACGACCAGAGCCACCAACGCGGATGCCAGGAAGGTGAGCGCAACCGAGATCGTGAAGAGGGTGGACCCGATCAGCGGTCCCGCAATCGTGCCGGTCATGTTAGCCCCGGTCAGCGAACCGTAGGCTCGGCCTCTGCGTTCGGGGGCGACCACGTCAGCCACGGCTGACATCGCCAGCACGTTGGCCGCTCCGGCCGCTCCGCCCTGGAGGGCGCGCAGTGCCAGGAACCAGAGCGGAGACGGGCTCAGGGCGAAGGCCGCTGTGGCAACCGCGTACACGACCTGGCTGGTCACGATCAGGCGTTTGCGACCGAGGCGGTCGGAGAGACGCCCCACGGGATACCCAACCAGCAAGCCGGCGCCCCAGAAGGCGGCCGCGACCAGTCCGATCTCCGCGTAGGAGGCGCCATCCTGGCGCAGGAACAAGGGCACCACCGGGAGGATCATGGTCGCTCCCAGGGCGTCGGCGAAGCTGGCTCCCACCAGGCCGAAGAGGGCCAGGCGGGCGCGACGCGGATCGATGGCGGGGGGGGTCAAAGCTGCTCCTCGAGCGGGTCCAAGACGGGGGCCCAAGCGGTGCGTGACACCGCGGGCCGCAACAGGGGGACCGGGGCGGTCTGGACCGCCCTTGCAACGCTCGCTTAGTTCAGCACGGGAGATAGAATACTCCCGTTAGGAGGACTATTGGCAATGATCGACGCAATGCAGGTGGCTCTGCCCCTGGCGGTCCTGACCCTGATCGCCGGGAGCTCGTTGGTAGCCTGGGTCGTCCTCTTCCGCCGGGCCGCCCGCGCAGAGGCCCAGGAACAGCAGGATCCCACTCACTCTGGCGCACATTGACCAACGGGCCAGCGACCGCTCCACCACCTCCACAGCTGGCACCGGCCGGCCTGGAGGGGGTCGCCGTAGCCGAGACTCGGATCGGTGACGTTCGTGGCGAGGAGGGGTTCTTCCACTACCGCGGCTACAACGCGGCCGAGTTGGCCGACCGGCTCTCCTTCGAGCAGGTGTGGCATCTGGTCATCATGGGCGAGCTTCCCGACAGTGGCCAACTCTTGCGGTTCCGCGAGCACACTGCGAGCCTGAGGGCTCTTCCCAAAGGGCTGGCCGAGCTGTTGCCGGCGATAGCGGCCGGAGACGAGTTCGCGCCGCTCCATGCCCTCCGTACAGCCGTCTCGCTGGCTGCGGACCGCCTGGGCCTGCGCCCGGTGCTGGACATCGGCCCTGCCGAGGTCCGGGAGCAGGCGCTGCAGATGACCGCGCTGGTCCCGGTTTTGCTGATGGGCCTCTACCGCGCCCATCAGGGAACCGAGGTCGTGGAACCCGACTCTGACCTGGGCTACGCCGCGGCTTACCTGCAGATGCTGACCGGGGAGCGTCCCCAGGAGGAGCACGCGCGAGCGCTGGAGAAGTACCTGATCCTGACCATGGACCACGGCTTCAACGCCTCCACCTTCACCGCCCGCGTGATCACCTCCACTGGTGCCGACTTGGGCTCCGCCTTGGTGGGTGCCATAGGCGCTCTGTCCGGTCCCTTGCACGGAGGCGCACCCTCGCGAGCGCTGCAGACCCTGGACGAGATCGGAACTGAAGATCGCGCTTACGAGTATCTCCGCCAGAAGGTGGAGTCGGGCGAGCGGCTGATGGGCTTCGGGCACCGCGTCTATAAGACAGACGATCCCAGGTCCACCCTGCTGCGCCAGGTCGCTCTTCAAATGGGTGGCGAGCAGGCGCGGTTCGCCCAGCACGTGGAGCAGACCGCCCTTCAAGTCCTCAACGAGCTCAAGCCCGGTCGGCGCCTTTACACCAACGTTGAGTTCTATGCAGGGGTGGTGATGAACACTGCCGGAATCCCTCGCGAGATGTTCACCCCCACCTTTGCCAGCAGCCGCACCGTGGGCTGGACCGCCGCCATCTGCGAGCAGGCCGCTAACAACCGCCTGATCCGACCGTCCGCGGTCTATGTTGGCCCGCAACCTCCCGTGCCCCTGCCGGACGGCTACACGTACGGCTGAAGGCCGACCCAGGTCCGGGCGGGCTCGCATGGAACCCGCCCGGAGAGGTCAGGCCGGGCTCCGTTGTGAGCCGGGCCCGACCGGGGAGGCGGATTTCAGCCCGTGGTCGTTCCCTGAATGCCGAGGTCCAGGATGTGGCGGGCCAGGTGCCGGCTGCTGAACAGGCCTCGGCCGGTGACCACGACAACCTCGTTCGTGCTCAAGGAACCCAGGGCCTCCTGGGTCGGCTTACTTCCCGGACCGTGATACCTCCAGATCCGGGTGCCGGGGGTGAGGGACAGGGTGAGCGACTTGCCGTCAGGGGCCTTAACGGTTATCTGGCCCTTTCCGAAGACGCCGCCGCTGGAGGTCTCCGAGGTGAGCAACCCCGCCATTCTGGGCAGATGGCGCCAGCCATGGTGAGGGCTGTGGGCGCCGGCGGAGGAGGGCTTGGGCGGGTTGTTCGAGGTGGCGGCCGAGACGGCGATTGCTCCGCCCACGCTGGCGACAGCAGCTCCGGCCGCCACCGCCAGTGCGGTTCTAGTGAGGCTGCGCATGGATTTCTCCTGATGGGTGGGTTCGGGACGACTGAGGTCACCCTAGTCGACTTTCGCTGTCAGCACCTTAGACACCCCTTAGAGCCGGCCAAAGTAAGCCGCCGAGCCGGTCGAAGCGTCTCTGCAACTCTAAGCGACTCTAAGCGAGGCGTAGCCGAGCGCCTTGGGACCGAAGTCGTCACGAGGGACGACCGTGGTGGCATGGACGTTGCGGTGGAAGCCGCGCCCGAGGGACACCCATCTGGGACTGTGCCCAGGTGGGGTCGAGCAGGGTTGCGCATTGGTGTCCTGGCCAGGTGTCGAGATGACACCGACCTGGGGAGCACCCCCCTCCGGACGCTGACCGTGGACCGCGGCTGCCGCGGGCGGGGAGAGGACCCGGCAGAGCCCGGGCACCGGGTGGGCGTGTGGTCTGGTGGTTGGGCCTAGCTGGGACCGGCGGCGCAGGCAGCGCGCCACCTGAGAGTCCTTAGCTTTGCGGATCGCCAGATGCCCGGTCCGGCGATTCTGGTGGACAGCCGGCTGGGAGCTGAGTCCCCTGGCGCAGATGCGCTGAGCGGCGGCATGGTCCCGGTCCGCGGAGAGCCCGCAATGCGAGCAGTGCGCCCAGGGGTGGCCGCTCCGCGGTCGCTCAGGGGAGGTGTAGTGCCGCAGCCGGCGCCCACACCGCGGGCAGATGGCTGAGGTGCCCCGGGCAGGGACGGTGACCACCGCGCAGCCGGCCTTGGCGCCGAGGTGGCGCAGGGCGTCCTGGAACTGGCCGCGAACGGAAGCTGAGATGCGGGCATTGACCTTGCGGCCCAGGGCCGGCTCCAGGGTGGCCAGGTCCTCCACATAGATGACGCTGGCACCCACGCAGATGGCCTGGTCTACAGCCCAGCGCGCCGCCGCCCAGGCGATCCCATGTCCCAGCTGGCGCTGGCGGGCTAAGAGGT
>JAJZJU010000134.1 GCA_021809895.1 bacterium | reverse complement strand
GGAGGCACCGCGATGGTGATCTGGTGAGCTGGGTAGTCAACTCCGACAGCCCGCACTGACTGGGCCAACGGCATCACGCACCCCGCGTCAGAACTGCTCCCACAGAGATCAGCGCTGGAGGGAGAACCTGATCCTGAGACCGCCAGCAAGTCCACCAAGCTGCCGGGGGCGAGGTTGGATGGCATGAAGGTAAGAGTCAAGGTCACCTGCCGCTGGCCGGCCGCGGCACCCATTTCAAGATCGCTGCGCAGGATGACGGCACCGGCGGGTATGTCAACCAGAGCGATTGCGCCCTGAACAGTGGCGAATTCGCGCTCAGGAATGGTGTCGGCCAGGGCCGGTGCCTGCATGTGCACCAGTGCCCCTCCTGGGGCCAGATCACTGGTGTTAGCCTGCAGCGACGTGCCCGCAGGCAGGTTGCGGGCCGCCACCAGCACCCGCTGCTGGCCCGTTTGGACCTCCACCGCTATCAGGAGGAAGGCGGTGAGCGCGGCAGAGAAGGTGATCAGCCCCACGGCCAATGCCAACTTCCGCCTCACCGCTCAGCCTCCCTCATCGCGGCAACCCCTCCCCTCGGGGCCTCACCAGCGCCCACACGCCAGTGGATGGGATTTTGCTCCCCCGAGGCACCAGATGGGAACCCATTGCGGTGTTACTCAAAAGTAACAACCAGCTGTTGATCGTGCCCGGCCGAAGCGCTGGCGGATGGTCAAGCCGCACCGCGCAGCTCCCTGGCATCGCTGCAGCGGCGCAGGCGCGCCATTCCCCGCTTGTAGAGTCCGCGCACCCTCTCCTTGGAGACACCCCAGTCTCTGGCGATCTGTTCAGTGGTCTTGCCCTCCAGGACGTGAGCGCGTACCACTGCGGCCTGACTCGGAGTCAGGTGGCCCAGGAATCGTCCGACCGTCTCGCGCTCCACAAAAGCCACGCACGGGTCTGCGCCCTGATCGGCCAGGGCGCGGTGACGCGGATTCACGTCCATGAGCATCTCCAGGGGCATTCCCGCGTGGCGCTGGCGTACCCGGTCAGCCTCCCAGCGATGGTGCCAGCGGTGGAACGCGATGCTCCGCAGCCACGCCTTCAACACCGCCTCGCGCTCGCCCTGGAACGAGTGCAGCCTCACCATCGCGGTGACAAAGACGTCCTGGACCAGGTCGGCTCGATCCTCCGGTGGGCGCCGCCGGAAGCAACGCTCGACGTCGTCCTTGAAGGTGCGGAACATCCATGCCACGGCCTCCGGCTCCCCCTGCCGCAGAGCAACGATCCTGGTTGCGAACTCGTCCTCACTCACTCCACGCCCTCCCGGCGGGACCCTCCACGGCCCCTTCGCCGAGAGTCTTGGGCCGAGCCTGCTCACGGCCGGCCCGAAAGTAGCCAGACAGGCTCTCCCAAAGCGCCCGTCATTTGCACTGTTTGTGTCGGGACTTGTCAGGGCGTAGGCTGTCGAATGTTGGGGGTGGAGGGAAGATGAGACCGGAGCGAGCGCGGGTGTTGGTGGTGGACGACGACCCCCTGAGCCTAGCCGCGGTCAGGAACGTTCTGGAACCTGACGGCTATCGTCTGGAGGAGGCCCGGGGAGGTCGCCAGGCTCTGGCTCAGATCGGCCGGGGGAAGCCAGACTGCGTGGTTCTGGACTATGCGATGCCTGGGATGAGCGGTCTGGAAGTGGTCCGCGCCATGCGTGACTCCGGCGACGAGACACCGGTGGTCATGCTGAGCGCCAAGGAGGACTCCTTCGACAAAGCGGCGGGCTACAGCAGCGGGGCCGACATCTACATCGGCAAGGACGAGGATCCCAGCGTGCTGAGAGCCGCGGTCGCTCGCCTGCTAAGCCACCGGGAGGGCCTACCGCCCCGGATCGAGGCAGGGGGGCTCGTGCTTGACAGCTCGACCTGGACCTGTGAGATAGATGGCCGCCAGATGCGCTTGCCGCCGCGAGCCTTCAGTCTGCTGGAGGCGCTGGCCAGTCGACCGGGCTCGGTCTGGCGCAAGGAGCAGCTCGTGTACCGGGTTTGGGGAGTGAACTCAGACGTCTACAATCGCGCGGTCGACAATGCCGTGGTCGAACTGCGCAAGTTGCTGGGCGACAGCAGCCAGAGCCCGCGCTTCATCCACACAGTGCGCGGAGTCGGCTACAAGTTCGATCCGCTCCCGTGACCTCCGGTTGGCACGCTGCCGCGCCGGCCCAGCCGATCCCCTCTCAGGACTTCGCCAGCGACATCCTCTGGAGGATGAGCTACCCGGCGGCGGTGTTGGACCACGCCGGACACCTTGAGTTCGCCAACCAGGCGTTACTCGAGGGAGAACTGGTCGGTGCCATCTTCGACAGCCGCGGGTTCTTGGTCGACCAGCAGATTGAGGGATTGAGGCAGGAGGTTCTCCGTCGCACCCGTCAGTCCGCCCTGGGGGTGCGCGCCGTCCAGGCGACACGAGCGCTGGTGCTGGCAGAGGTCTTCGAGCTGGCACAGGTGCCAGGCTGGACTGCGGTTGTCTTTCAATCCCCCGGCGTGACCCAGGGGCCCGCACCCGAGCTGCCGTCCGCGGCCCTTCTGCTGCACGAACTTCGCTCCCCAATGCTTGCGGTCACGGAATCGCTGGACCGCCTCACGCAGGACTCGGCCGGAGCAGCCCCGGAGCTCACCGCAGCGGTGTCTCGCCAGTCCAGAGCCGTGGCCCGCCTGATGTCGGTGCTGGCGGGCCTGACCGATCTGGTGAAAGCGGGCGAACTGACCTCGGAGCGGTACCGTGACTCGCCGGTCAGCCTGGCAGAGGTGGCTCGCGAGGTGCATGAGACATTCGAACTTCTCGCCGGCGCGACGGGCCACCAGCTGCTACTCGTCGAAGACGGCAACGCGCCTCCCATCCGGGGCGACCGCGCCCTGCTCAATCGAGCCGTGGCTAACCTGGTGGACAACGCCTTGAAGTACTCCCCTCCACCGGGCCCGGTGCGACTGGTGGTCGCAGTGCGAGGGTCGCTGGCGGTGGTGGAGGTCTGGGACACCGGCTCCGGCGTTGCCCCCACCGACCGGCGGAGGATCTTCGAGCCCTTCGTCCGCCTGGAGGAGGGGGTGAACCTTTCAAGCACCGGTAGCGGCCTCGGCCTGGCCGTGGTCCACAGCGTGGTGAGGGCCCATGGCGGCAGCCTCTCAGTCGAGTACGAACCGGGGATTGGGAACGTGTTCCGGCTCAGCTTCCTAATCTCGCCAGGCGCAGGGGCTCTACGCTGAGGACCCAGGACCAGCCGCGCTAAACTCTTGGTTCGGCCCGCATGGCTCAATTGGTTAGAGCAGGGGACTCTTAATCCCAAGGTTCCAGGTTCGAGTCCTGGTGCGGGCACCACTTTTTGAACTCAGAGTGCTGGTCTGAGAGCTGTGAGCAGTGGAGCGCGCACACTGGTTGACAGCAGTTTTGACAGCAACCGCCTGCGGACGAAGACGAACTCGCCCGGACTGAAGCGGACGAGGGCTGGCCGGAGGGGGAACCGCGAGGGGAGCGTCTACCAGCGCCACGACGGCCGCTGGGTGGCCTCGGTGACCGAGGCGTCTGGTCGGCGCGTGTACCGGTACGCTCGCACCAGAGCTGAGGCTGCTGCCAAGCTGACCGCAGCTCTGAAGGCGGTCCAAGAGAACATTCCTCTCCCGCCTGAGCGGCAGGCGGTCGGCGACTACCTCACCGGCTGGCTGGACACCACCGTCAGGCCCAGTGTGCGCCCCATGACGTACGTCAGCTACGAGTCGATCGTGCGACGCCATCTGGTGCCAGAACTCGGCCAGATCCACCTGGCCCGCCTGACCCCCGCTGATGTGCAGGCGATGATGAACCGCAAGCTGGCCGAAGGCCTCTCGGCCCGTCGCGTCGACTACCTGCGCGCGGTCCTCCGACGGGCTCTGAATGACGCCCTGAGATGGGGACTGGTCTGGCGCAACGTCGCCGCCTTGGTTCGACCCCCAAAGGGGCCCCGCTATGAGGTTGAGCCGCTCGGCCCCGACGAAATCCGACGCCTGCTGGAGGCCGTCCGCGACGACCGCCTGGAAGCGCTCTATGTGCTCGCGGTGACCCTGGGGCTCCGCCAGGGAGAGCTCCTGGGGCTGAGCTGGGCTGACGTCGACCTCGGCGCGGGCTCCCTGCGCGTCCACCACGCACTGCAACGGTTCGAGCATGAGTATCACCTTGTGGAGCCCTAGTCCGCGCGTAGCCGCCGGACCTTGATGCTGCCATCGGTTGCGAGATCAGCGCTGGAGAGGCACCAAGTACGGCATCAGAGGGAGAGAGCCCGCGCCGGTGAGCTCTGGCAGGAGCACGGCCTGGTCTTCACGACCGCGACTGGCCAGCCCCTGGACGCCACCGGCGTGACGTCGGCTTTGCGGCGACACCTGCTGCGGGCGGGACTACGTCGGCAGCGGTTCCACGACCTGCGGCACGCTTGCGCGTCCCTCCTGCTTTCGCGCGGGGTCAGCCCGAGAGTGGTGATGGAAGTGCTCGGCCACTCCCAGATCAGCCTGACCATGGATACCTACAGCCATGTGCTCCCGAATCTCCTCTCCGATGCCGCGGCCCAAATGGACCAACTCCTGACCGGGGATGCGGCTGCATCTGTACCGGCGGCCGGACCTGGTGCGCTGACCTTGGACAACCCGGCGCGAGGGGGCTCCATTCCCCGAGAGTGTGCCCCGGGCGCCCCTTCTGTCGAGTAGCCCTTCGAGGACCGACTGCCCCCAACTATCGTGGTCGGACAAGGCTGGATCGTCGCGACTCCAGGCAAGCACCTACCGAATCAGCTCGGACCGGAGCAAACTGACGGCGGGGCCGTGGCTGCG
>JAJZJU010000028.1 GCA_021809895.1 bacterium | reverse complement strand
TTTGGCCGGTGCGCCACCGACTGCTGGTCTGGGTGGTGGTTGCGGCGCTGGTCGGTCTGGCAGTGCCAGGGGCGACGTCGGTGCTGAGAGGGTTGGTGCCGGTGTTCCTGGCGGGTCAGGTGCTGGGGGTCGCCCTCAACCTCACCCCGGGAGAGATCCAGGCCGCGCTGCGCCGCCTGCCCCTGGTGGGGCTGGCGCTGCTGTGCCAGTGGACCCTTGTCCCGGCCCTGGGCCTGCTTCTTCACCTGGTAGCCCCCACTCCGGTGCTAGCCGCGGGCATCCTGATCTGCGCGATCTCCCCGGCGGAGATAACCAGCGGGCTCATGGCCACGATCGCGGGCGGCGACACCGCCATCGCCACCGCGTGCATGGCGGGATCGCTCGCCCTCTCCATCGTGCTGACGCCGCTCTGGCTCTCGGTGGGCCTCGGCCCTGGTGCCCACTTCAGCTCCACCTCACTGGGTGCTGAACTGGTGCTCTCGGTGCTGCTGCCACTTGTGGTGGGAGTCAGCCTGCGAGCGCGCTTTCCGAGGCTGGGGCGGTGGCGGCACCTCTTCCTGGACTTCAGCGCCGCCTGCCTGGTGCTGGTGGTGCTGGCGGGCACCGCCAGCGCTCGGCCGGTTCTGCTGTCGGCGGCCATCGCTGCCACCTTTGCCCTGGTGGTGGCCCTGCTCCTAGGCGCCGGCGCGGTGGGGCTGGGGCTGGGGCTGGCACTTCGGCTGCCGCACCGTCAGGCCGCGGCCATCGGTTTTCCCATCGGGATCCGAGAGTTTGGGGTGGCGATCGCCGTCTCGGTGGCGGTCATGCCTCGCTCCAGTGCGGTCGGAGGCGTCTATGGGATCGTCATGGTGGCGCTGGCGGGGACCTTGGCCACCCACCTGGGACGCCGGTCCGAGCGTCGGAGACCTAGCGGTTGACGTCAGCGGTAGTCATGCGAGGTCGGTGTGGGGACCAGCTCCCCTGCAGCCGGCGCGGGTGGTGGAAGGAGCTCTTGCACCAAGAGGCTCGCCACCCCATCAGCGGAGCGCAGCACCCCGCTCGCGAGGAGAAGGTGCCGGTGGCTGGCCAGCGCCCGGTTGGCCCGGTAGACCTGAGGGGTGAACACCAGGTCCAGATGTCCGCTCTCATCGGCCAGGGTGAAGAAGCGCATCCCCTTGGCTGAGTGAGGCGCCTGCCTGGTTATCACCAGGCCCGCCACCAGCAGCCGGCTGGCGGGGGCGGCGGAGCGCGCCTCAGCCAGGGGCGTGACCCCCAACTCCTCCAGGGCGGGGCGCAGTAGCGCGATCGGGTGCGGACCGGTGGTGAGTCCCATCACGCGATAGTCAGCCAGGGTCAGCTCCGCCTGCGACAGCTCCGGAAGCGCAGGCGGCGGAGCCGGCAGGGGCAGGAGCTCCTCCTGCAGGGGAGCTCCTGCAAGCCGACGGGTGCCCCGGTCGAGCTCCTCCTCCACCGGCTTCAGCCGCCACAGAAGATCCCGCCGCGACTTCTCGAATGCGTCGAACGCGCCCACCCCAACCAGTGCCTCAAGCACCGCCCGGGGGACACCGGTGCGCCGCCAGAAGTCCTCGGGCGATGAGTAGGCGCCTCGCTCGCGCTCCCCGTCCAAGCGCTTCCGCAGCGCCTCCCCTATCCCCTTGACATAGTTGAATCCCAGCCGCACCCCGACCACCCCCTGGGGGCCCCGCTCCAGCCGGCAGCGGCTGCGGCTGTGGTTTATCTCAAGCGGCCACACCACCACCCCATGACGGCGGGCGTCCTCCACCAGCACCGAGGGGTGGTAGAAGCCCATCGGCTGGTGGTTCAAGAGCCCGACCAGGTAGGCCGCCGGATGGTGCAGCTTGAGCCAGGCGGTCTCGTAGGCGGTGCGTGCGAACGCTGCCGCGTGACTGCGGCAGAACCCGAACTCGGCAAAGCCCCGCACCGCCTCGAAGAGCTGGGCGGCCACCGCAGGTGGCACCCCCCGCCGCTCGCAGCCGCAAAGGAAATCCTGTTCCAACGAGGCCATCTCGACTCGGGAGCGGTGGCGGTTCATGGCTCTCCGGAAGCGGTCCGCCTGGCCAGCGCTGAAGCCGGCAACCCCCATCGCCACCTCCATGATCTGCTCCTGATATAGGATGACCCCCAGGGTGTCCCGCAGGATCGGCTCCAGCAGCGGATGGAGGTAGGTCACCGGCTCGCGACCCTGGCGCCGGCGCAGGTAGGGATGGACCGCGTGCCCCTGAATGGGACCGGGCCGGATGATGGCCACCGCCACCACCAGGTCGTTGAACTCCCGCGGCTTAGAGCGGGGCAGGGTCTGCTGCTGGGCTCTGGACTCGATCTGGAAGATGCCTACGGTGTCGGCTCTGGCACACATCTCGTAGACGGAGGGATCGGCCAGGTCCAGCCCCTCCAAGTCCGGCCTGACGCCCTCCACCCGCTCCAGCTCCGCGAGGGTCTCCTCCACCACCGAGAGGGTGCGCAGGCCGAGCAGGTCGATCTTGATGAGGCCGAGATCCTCCACGTCGTCCTTGTCGAACTGGACCACGACCCGCCCATCCATGGACGCCCGCTCCAGCGGGGCTATGTCCCAGAGCGGCTCGCCGGTGACCAGCATCCCGCCCACGTGGATCGACAGGTGGCGGGGGATCCCCACCACCTCCTCCACCATCTCCGCGAACTGCCGCCAGGGCGCCGAACGCAGCACCTCGGCGGGAGCCTCCTCGGCAACCTCCAAGACCCGCTCGATCAGGGTCCGGCGGTCCTCGGCCCCCCCTCTCTCTATCGCCCGGCCCAGCCTCTCCACCCAGGCGCTGGGCAGGCCGAAGGCGGCTCCCACCTGGCGGATCGTCATGCGCAACCTGAAGGTGATCACCGTGCACACCATTCCGGTGCGCTCCTGTCCATAGGTGTCGTAGACGTGCTGGATGAGCCGCTCCCGGTGCGCCGAGGAGATGTCTATGTCGATGTCCGGAGTCCCCTCCATCTCCTCGTGCAGGAAGCGTTCGAAGAGCAGATGGTGGGCCAGCGGATCCACCCTGGTTATCCCCAGCAGGTAGGCCACCAGGCTGTCTGCCGCAGATCCCCGACCCTGGGCCGGGATGCCCTCCCGGCGGGCGAAGTCCATCAGCTCGAAGACGATGAGGAAGAACTCCGCCAGATGGCACTTGGAGATGACCTCCAGCTCGTGCCGCAGGCGCCGCTCCACCTCAGGGTCGGCGGTCGGGTAACGGGAGGGCACGGCCCGGCGGCAGAGGCGTTCCAGATACGTGTCAGGGCTCTCCTCCCCGGGCACCCGGAAACCGGGGAAGCGGCTGTGGCGGAAGTCCAGGCGCAGCTCCGCGCGAGCGGCCAGATCCCGCGTCCCCGCCATGGCCTGGGGAAATGGCAGCAGCTCCAACAGCTGTGCCTCCGAGCGCATCCAGTGCTCGTGGTTGGGAAGGAGCAGACCACGTTCGGACGCCTCCTCCAGGGTGCAGCCGTGGCGGATGGCGGTGAGAACGTCCAGCAGCCGCCCCTGCTGTGGGCGGGCATAGCGCGGGGCTCCTGAGGCCACCAGCCCCACCCCTGTCCGCTCGGCGCAGGCGGCTGTCTCGACAGCCATCCAGCCGTCGCCCGGGTGGAGGTGGTGCTGTAGGCAGAGCCTGAACCGCCCATTCGGGAAAGCCTCCGCCAAGGCATGCGCAGCACGGTCCGCAACCTGCCGGTCACCGCGCAGCAGGGCCCGGCTGATGGGGCTGTGGGGCCCACCCGCCAGAACCACGCAGCGGTCCAGCTCCTCAGGATCCACCATTCGGGAATTGGCATCGGCGGGGGAACGATGCCGGATGCGCTCCAGGAGGCCCCTGGGCCGAGCCGCGTCTCTCACCTGCTCTGCGGAGCCGCCCGCGGCCAGCTCCAGCGACTCTTCCAGACCGGCCAGCTCCAGTTGTGAGGCGCCTTTGACGCCCGCCATCTGAGCGCGACTCACCGCTCGGCAGAGCTGCTGGTACGAGGGCCGATCGGTAGCCAGGATCGCCAGCCTGCCACCGCCCGCCAGGTCCAGCTCGGCGCCCACCATCGCCCCCAGGCCGGCCCTCTCCGCCGCCCGCACCAGCCGCACCGCCCCGTAGAGCCCGCCTCTATCCACCAGGCTCACAGCGGACATCTCGAGCTCGACCGCCCGCTCCACCATCTCCTCTGGTGCGCTGGCACCCTCCAGGAAGGAGAAATAAGAACGCGCCCAGCACTCCCCGAATCCTGATCCGCCCATCGCGTCATGATACAAACAAATGTGCCCTGACCGTCACGGGCACAATCCCGGTGTGGTCACCTCGGAGCAAGAGACCCCAACCGTCCTGGGCGCGGACGGTTGCCGCCACGGCGCATGGATGGTGGTGGTCGAGACACCCAGCGAAGGTCAGACGCTCCTGCACCTGCCGACGACCCGAGCACTGTTCCTGGAGATCCGTCGTATCCGGCCCACGGCCGCGGTGCTGGACATCCCGATCGGGCTGCCGGCCAGGGAACTCAGAGAGTGCGATCTTGAGGCGCGGCGACTGCTGGGAAGGGTTGCCCCCAGCGTCTTTCTGACGCCCCCTCGGGAGGTCCTCCGAGCGGGCTCACAGGAGGAGGCCAGTTCGATCTGGCGTCAATTGACTGGCCGCGGTTGTCCGGCCCAGACCTACTGCATCCTGCAACGGATCCGCGAGGTCGATGAGGAGATGAGAGCACGGCCGCGGTCCCGAGTGTTCGAGGGCCACCCGGAGCTGGCGTTCCGCGAGATGGCCCGAGGCTCTCTCGTGCCAAGCAAGCACACTCCCGCCGGCCGGGCGGTCAGGACCTCGCTTCTTAGTCCACTCATGCCACGGCTGCAGGACTGGTTGGAGCTTCGCCCCGGCCTGGTCGAGGACGTTCTGGACGCGGGCGCCTGCTGGCTGGTGGCACGCCGGTTGGTCGACGGCTCTGCCCGGCGCGTGCCCGAAGGGCTCGTGCCAGAGGACGGCGTCGGCCTGCCGATGGCGATCTGGTACTGAGCGCGGGCTGGGCACGGGCACTGCCGACCCGCTGAGAACGCCGAGCAGAGCCTCTCCTCACCCCTGGATGGACGCCGGAACGACTGGGCCCTGCGCTCAGCGGCCCCGTCGCATCAGGGATACCACGGCGAGCCGACCACCGCCCCGCGCCTTGCCTGGAAGGGTCACACCCACCAAAGTCGAGCTGCCGCCAGCGCTGTGGGTCCCGTGCCCCAGTTCAACCTCACAAGTCCCTGTAACAATGTCTTGAAGTCTCGTGACTGGATGCGCACAGCATTGTCGAACTTGCTACTGTATGCCAGACCTCAGCTTCGCAGGCAGGGGTGGTTCTGGTGAAGGGAGCCAACCATCCCAGCTCTCCGGCAACGGGGTGAGGCGGTCGAAGGAGAGAGATTTGCATCCGTTGGAAGGGACCGGGCGGGACTGGCACGCGTCCAGATTGGCGGCACGCCTCCCAGCTCATCAGTCGGGGACGGCCCTCGGCAGCCGGGTGCCCGAGCTGGGCATCCGTCCTGCCAACCGCGGGCCGGCCATGGTTGGCCCGAGATCTCCAGAAACCGCGGCGGTTCCGCAGACCCGGGACGGATTGGTCCTGGATGGGCGATGCCCGCGGACGCACAGACAAGCAAGTGGGACTCTGACTCTGTTCCCCGGCCGGAACGGAGGCCGAAGCGTCGCGGGGCCGCGAGGGGACCCGCGACGGGGCGCGACCGCGCGCGTTCTTGGCGTTGTATTTGACACTTTTGACATTGGTGCTGACGGCTTGTTGAGGAGTACAAGGTGATACGAAGGTTTGCGACGCGATGGTCATTGCTGCTTGCCAGCCTGGGCGCTTTGTCGCTCATCCTGGCCGCTCCCGCGGGGGTTCTTGCCGCCGCCGGAGGGACCCCCGGGCCCAACAGCAACGCCCCCGGCGCCTCTTCCGGACAGGGCAGCCACGGTCAAGGCAACTCCAATGGCCAGGGGAATTCCAAGTCCACGTCCTCATCTGGTTCGTCCTCATCCCAGTCGAGCGGTAGCAGCGGTGGGTCAACCCCAGGGTCCAGCGGCAACGGCGGAAACCCGCCGGCTGGGAACAACTCTGGATCCTCGGGCAACTCTGGCTCGTCCGGATCCACCAACGACGGCCCCCCAGGCAACTCCAGTGCCCTCAGCTCGTCCAATAGCAGCGGTACCACGAACAACAGCGGTACCTCCTCCGGAGGCGGCGCCGGCTCCAAGCCCGCCACTTCAGGCAACAGCAACCAGGAGGACGTGTGGGTGGACGGGTACTCGTCGTCCAGTGCACCCGTCTCCTCGGCGGGACCCGGTCACGAGATGGATCCCCACCTGGGCTGCCCGACCTACATAATCCTTTGGGGGAACGGCCTCGCCGACACCTCCGGGATCTACACCGTTGACGGCTGGAATCCAAGTGGCAGCGGCACGGGCGATTACGGTTACCCCGGCTACAGGCAGGACCAGGCATGGCCGGGCACCAAGTCCAATCCGTCAACAGCGCCCTGGACCTACAACACCACCACGGGTGGCACCCAGGAGATCAGCTACATCAAAACCAAGACCTTGGTCGATCACGCGATCGACAACGGGGACGCACCCGTAAACGGCGAGGGGCTGCACTTCAAGCTGCAGTTCGTGCAGGACCCCCAGAAGCACAAGACGTTCTGGGTAAACTGCCCGCTCCCAACCCCGCCTCCGGGAGGCAGCACCGACCTCAGCATCCAGAAGAAGGTCAGCGAGACCACCGCGTCCTTCGGTGACACCCTGAAGTACACGATTATCGTCACCAACTCCGGGTCCATCGCCGCAACCAACGTCCTCATCAACGACACCATGGCCGGCACGGCTGGGTTCACCATCAACACGGGGACGTTCAGCCCCGATGCCGCCACCGTGGTCTCTAGCAGCGACGTCCAGTGGACCATACCTTCGATTGCCGCCGGCGGCTCAGAGACCGAGACCTACACGGCCACGATCTCCGAGCCCTCGCCATACAACCCGGCCGACACCTATCTACTCAACAACACCGCCAAGATCGTCGACTGCACCGGTAATGGGCCTTGCAGTTCCACGGTTCAGACATCGGTTCCACCAGCGCCGGGAAGCCCCAACCTCAAGATCCAGAAGAAGGTCAGCGAGACGACCGCGAGTTTCGGCGACACCCTGACCTACACGATCGTCGTCACGAACTCAGGGGCGGTCGCCGCTAACAACGTCCTCATCAACGACACCATGACCGGCACAGCCGGGTTCACCATCAACACGGGGACGTTCAGCCCTGATCCAGCCCACGTGGTCTCTGCCAGCGATGTCCAGTGGACCATACCTTCGATTGCCGCCAGCGGCGGGACCGCGACCGAGACCTACACGGCCACGATCTCCGAGCCCTCGCCGTACAACTCAGCGGACACCTACGTACTCGACAACACCGCCACCATCGTCGACTGCATCGGCAGTGGACCATGCAGTGCGAGTGTTGCCACCAAGGTTCCTGGGACCACGCCGCCGCCTAACAACGCTCCCGACCTCATCGTCGCCAAGAGCGTGAGCGCCACCCTCGCCAAAGTGGGGCAGACGGTGACGTACACGATCACGATAGACAACATCGGGACCGCACCGGCGACCGACGTGGTCATGACCGACGTCATGTCCGGAACGGCAACCTTCTCAGTCAATGACAGCTCGTTCTCGGGCAACCCTCCGGTAACGGTCACGGGCAGTGGCACGAGTTCTGACCCATTCACCTGGACCTACTCCACAATTCCTGTCGGCGCAGTCGACACCGTCACCTACCAGGCGACCATCCTGGGGCCGGGCACCACTTCGGTCCATGGCAGTAGGTTTGAGCAGCTTGTGAACACGGTTACGGCCACGACCGGCGACGGTTGCACGAGCACCACTTGCACGTCCACTGTTACCACCACGGCGCCTCTGCCGCCCCACGGCGTCCTCGGCGCCACCACCACCAAGAAGACTCCGCCCACCAAGCCAGCCGGCGGGGTCCTGGGCGCGTCAACATCAACTCCAGGCACAGGAGCTCACCTCGACCTCCTGCTGACCATCATCCTGGTTCTTGCCGGGCTTTCCCTGATCGGGCTCGCAGTCGCCGCCCGTCGCCAGGCCAACCCGCAGGCCTGAGCACCTCGTCTGAGGGGGGGCACCACACGGTGCCCCCCCTCATGACACGGGGGTTGTTGGGCCGTCTTTACCGATCTCGTGGCCAACGAGTCCGCAGCTCTCGGTTGCTTGGCGCTCCGCCGGACGCTCACACTGCGACAGTCAGGTTGGTGTGCAGACTCGATGGCCCGCTTGACACTCGCCACCCAAGCGCGTGGATAACACGCGTCTTCCCAATAGCGAGGAGCGCCTCGAGTGCCTCTGTGCGTGGGCAGACGTATCGCTGAGGATGGGTCCGACACGCCGCCGCCCGCCGGTCCGCTGAGCGGCGACCCGCCCAGCGCGTCCCCAGATTGCCTGCCGTCGAGCAGCGGACGCCTCTGGCCCCGCTTCCTCCTTGTCTCGTCCGTGGTCAAAGGGCGTAGAGGAGCTGGGCAACGGCGTTGCCCAAGGGGCCGCTCACCCGCCAGAGCTACGGTTGGTTGACATGCGACGCCAGCGGGGGCCCCGTGGTCGGCGCCACTCGGCTGACTTGGTCGGCGAGGATGGGACGCAAGCCCCCCACGAATGACTACTCCGCCACCCACCTCACCTACGAGTCGATCCATCCGGTGGTGTTCTCATCGCTGGGCCACTGGGAGATCGTCTGCGGCCGACCTTCGCCTTCATCGGAAGGGCTGGGCGGCCTGAGCGTGGGGCTGATGCTCCGTCGCGCCGCCCGGTCAGGTCGCGGCCGGGACCTCTGGCTGCTCCTCGACCTGAGCGCTTCGGGCCGTGGAGGGGCGGGGAACCACCTTGGGCTTGGCGGGCAGGCCCGTCACCTCGAGGATCTGCTCCTCGTTCAGGGACTCCTCGCGCAGCAAGGCAGTGGTCAGCGCCGCCAGCTTGTCCCGATTGTCCTTCAGCAGTCGGAGCGCATCGTCGAAGCACTCCTCCACGATCCGCCGCACTTCGGAGTCGATCACCTGGGCGGTGGTCTCACTGTAGGGACGCTGGGAGATCATCATGTTCGCTTGGTCGCCGTCATCAGAGAGATTCAGAGGGCCCACCTTGGGGCTCATGCCCCATCTGACCACCATCTGCCGGGCGATCTGGGTCACCTGCTGGAGGTCGCTCTCGGCCCCGGTCGTGACCACGTCGTAGATGAGCTTCTCCGCCGCCCGGCCGCCGAGAGCTCCGACAATGCGGGCGCGCAGATAGGTCTCGGGATAGTTCTGACGGTCGTCGACCGGCGATTGGACGGTTACTCCCAGCGCCCTCCCCCGAGGGATGATCGACACCCGGCGGACCGGGTCTGCGGCCGGGACCAGCAGTCCGAGGAGAGCATGGCCGCTCTCGTGGTAGGCGGTCCGCTGGCGATCGTCCTCGGATAGCACTATCCGGCGAGCCGCTCCCAGGAGAACCTTCTCCAGCGCCTCCGTGAAGTCGGCCATGGTGACCGACGCCCGCTCCCTGCGAGCCGCCAGGAGAGCTGCCTCATTGACCAGGTTGCGCAGCTCCGCCCCCACCAATCCGGGCGTTTGGGAGGCCAGGTTGTCGAGGTCGACATCCGGCCCCAGTGGCACTCCCCGGGTGTGGATCTTGAGGATCGCGGCGCGGCCGACCCGGTCTGGCGGCAGGACTGACACCCGCCGGTCGAAGCGGCCCGGCCGCAGGAGAGCGGCGTCCAGGACATCGGCCCGGTTGGTGGCGGCCAGCACGATCACACCCTCGCGGGAGTCGAAGCCATCCATCTCGGTCAGAATCTGGTTGAGGGTCTGCTCGCGCTCGTCGTGGCCCCCAAAGCTGGGCCCGGCGCTGCGGCTGCGCCCGATGGCGTCCAGTTCATCCACGAAGATGATCGCCGGAGCCGCCTCCCGCGCCTTGGAGAAGAGGTCACGGACTCGCGAGGCGCCCACCCCCACCACCATCTCGATGAACTCGGAGGCGGAGATGCTGAAGAAGGGAACCCCGGCCTCACCTGCCACCGCCCTGGCCAGCAGGGTCTTGCCGGTGCCGGGCAGCCCCACCAGCAGCACGCCCTTGGGCACGGTGCCGCCCAGGCGTTGGTACTTGGCTGGCTGGCGCAGGAAATCGACTATCTCCTCCAGCTCCTCCTTGGCCTCCTCGATCCCGGCCACATCGGCGAAGGTGGTGGCGGGACGCTCAGGGTCGTAGAGGCGCGCCTGGGAACGCCCCAGGCTGAACAGGCCTCCCCCGGCGGCGGCCGCGCTGCGGCGCATGAACCACAGGAAGATCAGGACGAAGAGCAAGGTCGGACCGAAGCTCTCCAGGATCACCAGCAGGACGTTGGCGGGCGGGTTGGGATTCTTGGCGTTGATGGTGACGTTGTGCTGTTGCAGCAGCGTCTCGAGCTGCCCGCCGGCGAAGCTGGGCATCTGGGTGCTGAACTCCTTGGCCCTGTTCTTGCTGGTGGCGGTGACTCCGGTCGGGTGCCGGAAGGTGCCCTGGATGGTGGCACCGGTGCTGGTGATGCTGGTGACGTCACCGGTCTTCACGTCGGAGATGAAGACGTTGTAGGGGATGCTGATGCTCTTGGGCTGCTGGGGGGGAAAGAAGACGTTGGCTATGAGGAGGTTGAGTGCCAGGAAAATCCCCAGAGGCAGCAGGAACTGGATCGAGCGCCATTGGTTCGGACGGCGCTTGGGGCCACCCGCGCCGGACCTGCCATTGGGACCGGAGCCGGGCTTACTCTGAGCCATGAACTCAAACTAGCAGATGTCGCTCAAAGAATCCTGAGGTGAGTGCGGAGTCGAGCCCGGGATTGATGCACTCTCAACCCCAGACTTTGCTCAGGTGCCAGCTCTGATCACCACCATCCCGATACACATCCAGGCAGCGGCCATCCTCCAGCAGCAGCCGCCAGCAGTCACGCCGCTCCCAACGAGCGGGGAAAGTGCGCCACCAGCCCACCTCGATCACCCAGTGGGCGGGCCGGGCCGCCACCCTAACAGAACCGGCGCCCAGGTCCAGGGCGACAGGGATGGAGCTCTCAGTGTCGACCGTCAGGCTTCTCATCCCGTGCTCCACACCAGCCGCTCCTCGGGAATGTCGCCGGGATGCTGGGGCCTGAGCTCAACCCGCCAGACCAGCTCGGGCCCGAACCTCTCCTGGAGCCTGGCCACCGCCCTTCCTATCTCCTCTCTGCGACCATCCGCCACCGCCCACAATCTCGTCTGCGCCGCCGGAGGTGGCGCCAGGTCAAGTGCCTGCAGCTCGACGATCAGGACCCGGCAGCGCGCTCGAGACAGCAGGCTCAAGATGGGGGGCAGCAGCTCCTGGGAGGTCGCCACCCGTGCTGGGGTGGCGACCTCATCGCAGAAGACACCCGGCTGCCCTGCACCGACCATGCCTCCAGCGGCGTCCTCATCCAGCAGCAGCAGCCGCAGCCGTCCGCTGGCCAGGTTGCGCCGGGCCAGCTCGGCGGCCAGCATTGCCGCCAGCTCGGGAGCGCCGAAGCGCAGCGACTCCGAGTTCTCCACCACCCCCGCCAGCACTTTGCGCACCGCGCATGGCGGCGTCTCCCGCCGAGGGGTGAGGGCGGCGGTGTCCTGGCCCAGACAGAGCCGGTGCAGGGTTATCCCATCAGGGCCCAGTTGTCGCTGCAGGTCGGGCAGCGGGATGGTGGCGCAGTCGCCGCAGGTGAGCAAGCCAAAGCCGATCAGTTGCTCCACCGTTCGTGGCGGCAGGGGCAGGCCGGCCACCGGCTGGTCCGCCAGGAACGAGGCTGCGGCGCCGTAAGGGACCAGCCGGATGCGCCCCGAGCCAGCTCGGGCCGCCGCAGCCCGAGCCACAAAGCGTGACTGCCCCACCCCGACCGCCGGAGCCGAGCCCAGGATCCGTTGCACCGACCTCCCTAGATGGGCGGCCCTAGCGGCCTCGGTCTCCCAGCGGGGATCCCGGCCCCCGAGGTCCAGATACGCCTCGCTGTCATCGACCAGCTCCACCAGTGGGCTGAAGTCGTAGAGCGCCAGCAGCAGCTGTTCCCGCAGCCGGTCGACGGCGATGGGATCGGCGCGCAGCCGAACGGCTTCTGGGCAGGCCAGCTCTGCCTGTCGAAAGTCCTGCCCGGGATGTGCCCCCCTGGCCCGGGCCGCAGAGGACGCGGCCAGCACGACCTCGCGACCGGCGACGGTCGAAGCACCCACCAGCACGGCCTCGGAGACCAGCTCGGGATGCGCCCGCCAGACGAGGATGAGCGCCAGATGCGGAAACCCCAGGAATCCCAGGCGGCTGGGCGCTCTCAACCGACCACCGCCTGCGCCAGCAACTCCTCAAGGTCGCCATCGTCTGCCGCCAACCCTCCCAGGTCCACAATCCCGGTCCGGTTCGGATAGGGTCTGGGGAAGCCGATCTCCAGGCGGCAGCCGGCCCCCGGCGCACCGAGCCGGCTGCGGGCCACCTCCAGGCGGACCCGGATCCCGGCCACATCCCCATGGGTCATGGTCCAGCTCTCACGGCGGCAGGAGATCCTCACCCCCAGCCTTGCCCCCACGGACGCCGGCACCTCCATTCCTCCCACCAGAAGAGCCACCGCTCCCCGCTCCTCCAGGGCCGCCTGCAGCAGGGCGGGCACCGCCCTGCCCACCTGGGGCCAGGACTCAGCCAGCAAGAGGCAGAAGTCAACGCCAGCCAGCACCAGGGACCGGGCCGCCGCCCAGCCCGGCTCAGGCTCCGGGGCACGCACCCACCAGCAGTTCTCCAGCCGCCCTCCGTAGTCCGCGACATCCCCGGGATCTGCGCTCTGCTCGAAGTCGACCAGGGCCACCGGTAGATCCCGCGACACCCCCGCCAGCAGCGCCAGGCCGAGGGAGGCGCCGCCCTCTCCCGGAAGGCCGGCAAGCCAGCTGAGCCTGCCCCTTGGAATCCCGCCCGGGACAAAGAGCGCATCCAGGGAACCAGCTCCGGTCTCCAGCCCGCTGCTCTGGCGATCCCCACCCCAGCGCACCACCCCCGGGCCGTAGCGATGCCTGATCCCTGCCAGCGCTCCCTGCAGGGAATCATGGCGGAGCTGGCGCTCACGCTCAGCAGGCAGCCTTTGAGCCCGCTCCACTTTCATCCATAAATCCTTGAATCACTGAGAGCCGTCTCGCCGCAGGCGAGCCTCAGCCGATTATACGAACTTACGTTTGGCTGGTCAAAGCGGACGGTCGGGTGCGGCTCGCCCGGGGACAGGGCGCGCCCGCCAAGCAGTGAGATCAAACCACCCCCGGAGGGGCCATCATCTGTCTAAAATCCCTTGCATAAAGCGGATAACGTTCACATCCGCAGTAGAAGGGAGGCTTGTCCATGAATCGTCGCGAGTTGGCCAAAACCCTGCAATCAACGCTCCTCTATGACAACGACCCCAACGACCCGGTTTTCCCCAACTTCCGCTTCGCCGATGACACCCTCAAGCTGATCTTCGACCTGATCGGCAAGCAGCTTGAGCAGGGCGAGGAGGTGGCCATCGCCGGCTTCGGGCGCTGGAAGATCCGCGAGACCGCCGCCGGGATGCGTCGCAACCCGCAGACCCAGGAGATGGTCCGGGTGCCGGCCACCCAGAAGGTGCGCTTCTACCCCGCCTCCGCGCTCAAGACCTCGGTCGCGGGCAAGCCGGCGCCGCGGCGCCGCAGCACCAAGCGCTGACCCCAGCTCTCAACCAATGCGAGTAGCGGTCACCGGCGGCACAGGCTTTGTGGGGTCACACCTGGTGCCCCTGCTGCTGGAGGGCGGCCATGAGCTGAGAGTGGTCGGGCGGGGAGCACGCTCGGCCACTCTGCCCGCCGGCCTCTCCCCCACCTTCGGGGACGTGGTGAGCGGTGACGGGTTGGAGGCAGCCTTCGAGGGAGCGGAGGTGGTGGTCAACCTGATCGCGGTGATCCGCAATCAGGGAGTCCAGACCTTTGACAGTGTCAACGCCAAGGGCACCCAGAACTTGGTCAGGGCGGCTCAGGCCGCCGGGGTGCGCAGAGTGGTCCATCTCTCCGCCATCGGCGCCGACCCTGATCCCATGTTTCCTTACCTGTTCAGCAAGTGGCAGGGGGAGCAGTGGATTCAGGGCAGCGGCCTGGAGTGGGTGATCCTGCGCTCCTCGGTGATCTTCGGCGAGCGCGACGGTTTCTTCAGCCTGCTGGCCAAGGCGATAAGCATGCCGGCACCATTTTTGGTGATCCCCGGAGACGGCACCGCCACCTTCCAACCCATCGCCGCCGAGGATGTCGCCCGCTGTCTGCTGATGGCGGTGGAGGAGACGGATCGGACGGGGCACATCTACGAGGTCGGAGGCCCCGATCAGATGACCCTGGAAGAGATCACAGTTGCGGTGGCGGAGGCACTCGGCAAGGACTGGTTCGGCATCGCCAAGCGGCGGCCGCTGCACCTCGACCCGCGGATGATCCGCCCAGCGGCTCTGGTGATGGACAAGTTGATGCGCAACCCCCTGGTGACCCCACAACAGCTGGACATGTTGGCGAAAGCGAATGTGACCGCAAGGGACGCTGTCAAATCCCAGTTCGGGTTCGAGCCCAAGCCGCTTCGGCCCAATCTCGGATACCTGCGCCGTCCCAAGCCCTGGCCACTCAGGCTGCTCGACCAGGGCACGGCCAGGATGCGGCCGCCGGTGTCGCCCTGACCACCGCTTACCATCAGCACCTGAAGAGCAACCAGCCCCGCCCTGGGCGGGGCATGAGGAGAACCCATGGCTGACGCCGAGATGACCCCTCAGGAGATCATGGACAGGATTCCCTCCGCTTTCCAGGCGGAGAAGGCCCAGGGAGTGACAGCGGTCTTCCAATGGGACATATCAGGACCGCAGGGAGGGCGTTGGTACGTGCAGATCAAAGATGCCACCTGCGCGGTTCAACCGGGGGACGCCGAGGCACCCAACATCACGATCACCATCGCCGACGAAAACTTCGTGAAGCTGCTCACGGGCCGTCTCGACGGAACTATGGCGTTCATGACCGGCAAGCTCAAGGTCAAGGGGGACATGGGCCTGGCGATGAAGTTGCCGCAGCTGTTCCGACTGGCTTCCTGAGGGCCGCGTCCCCGTCTCAAGCGTCGAGCCGGCGGCGGTCGGGGCAGATGGGCGCATAGGCGCAGGAAGCGCACGGGCGAGCAGGGTGATCGAGCCCGGAGAGGTCACGATCCGCCACCGACCGTTGCGCAAGCTCACTCGCCCAGCGCATCGTCCCCGCCATGGCCTGGTCACCACAGTCGACAGGCAGCACAGTCCCGGTGCGGAGCATCACGATGGCGGCCTCGACGCCAGGGGTGGGCTGGCTCTGCATCGCCGCCTGCGCCATCGCGTAGAGGCGGAGCTGGTGCGAGTAGATCTCGAATTGAGCCTGGCTGAGCTCGCGGTTGCTCTTGTAGTCGACCACCACCGGCCTGCCTTCAGACCCCAGGGCAATCCTGTCGATCAGCCCCCCGAGGTCGGGAAGCCCGGGTCCGGCCCACCCGCGCCATAGGAACGGGACCTCGACACCCAGGGTGGGTTGGTCTGCCAGCGGCAGGGCGGCATAGTTAAAGAGCATGGTTCTGGCGTCCTCGATGTCGGCGGACGACATCCCTGGTTCCAGCCGACGCAACCACATCTCCAACTCCTGAGCCGAAGGCGCATGGGCGGGGCTGCCGCGATGGGAGTGCTCGAGCACCTGGTGCACCAGCGATCCCACCTCCATGGCGCCCTCCCTGGCCCGCGCGGCGGAGAAGGTGTCTGTCTCATCTGGCCCGGCAGCGCCCAAGGGGTCCTGCATCCGCACCACGTGGCGGAACCAGAACTGGCGCGGGCATGACTCCAGGACCTGCAGGGCGCTGAAGCTGAGGCGCCCCGGCTTGGGTTCAGCCGACCTGGGACTCTCCGTGCCCTCCTGCGCCAGCCAGCCGGCCAGGGGCAGACCGTCGGCCAGCGGTCCTCCCGTCAGCCCCGGAGATTCCGCCGGCCGACCTGCCGTCCGGCCTCCCCAGGGCAGGCTCACGGCATCGGGAAACCCGGCCAGGACTCCAACCCAGCCCTGGTCACCGGCCGCGGCCACCCGCACCAGCTCGGCGTACTCGCCCTTTCCCGGATCACCCTCGCGAGCCGCCGCCAGCAGCTCCTCCATCACGCTGGTGGTGGTCCTCATGCCCGTCCTGGTGGTGGTCACGAGGAGCAGGTCCTTGGCCCTGGTCATGCCGACATAGACCAGACGGCGGTGCTCCTCAGATGGGACCTGAGAATCTCGCGAGCCCTTCCAACGGGCACCCGCCGCGGTGTCCCGACGGGCCAGACGGGGCATCAGGACCGCCTGCTGCTGGCGGTCCCAGACGACCGACGGACGGCCCCTGGGGTGATGGGGACGGCAGTCGGCCAGAATGACAACCGGCCACTCCAGCCCCTTGGCCCGATGGATGGTGCTGATTGTCACCAGCGGCCGGTCATCCTGCGGGGGTGGCTCGGCTCGACCCTTGAGCTTGGCCATGGTCTCCACCCTGGCCAGGAACTCGGCAAGGCTCAGCCAGTGGCCGGACGACGAAGCGGTGAGCGCGAGCCGCTGCAGGTCCCGGATCGCGGCCATGGAGCGCTCGCCCTGGTCGGCTCCCGCCAGCTGACGGGCCCGGTGATAAGGGAGAAGTTGGCTTTTCAAAAAAGCCTCCTGCACCACCTCGGCCGCGGGTCGGTGCGAGGCCAAGTCGGACAGCTCCGCGACCAGTGCCAGGATCTCCTCAACCCTGGACGAGACGGTCGGTTGCAGGATTCCCCTGGCGACGGCGGCACGGGCTCGGCTGGCCAGGGACCGACCTGGGGCCTCCTGGACTTGGGCCAAGACCGCCATCTGCTCGTCTGAAACCCTCACCCAGGCAGACTGCAGCACTCGCACCCAAGCCTGATCATCTTCCTCATCGGCCACCACCCGTAAGAGCGCCAGGCCGTCCTTCACCTCGAGTCGTTCCAGCAAACCCCCTGTCGCCGTCCGAAAGGGGATTCCATGCCGGCGAAGGGCGTCCTCCAAGGGCCCCCCCAGCCGGCTGAAGGTGCGAGCGAGGACGGCGAAGTCACCGTAACCCACCGGCCGAGTCTCCTCCTCAGCCGGCAAACCCTGACCGTGCACCGCCTCGATGAAGGCCGCTATCCCTTCGGCCTCCTCCTCAGGGCTCGCCGCCACCCCCAGCAGCACCGGCGGCGACGGCTGATCCGGGCGCACCACCGTCATGCGATCGTCCTGCGCGAATTGGGCATCGGCCCGAATCACATGGTCCGCCGCAGTCAGGATCGGCTCCAGGGACCGGTGATTTCGCACCAGTCTGAATGAACGCCCCGGGAAGGCCGCCATCGTCCCCGGCTGGGCATCTCGGAAGGCGAAGATCGACTGCCGAGAGTCCCCCACCACGAAGAGCTTGCGGGCGTCGTCGCCGACCAGTTGCTGCAGGAGGGCCGCCTGAACCTGGCTGGTGTCCTGGAACTCGTCGACTATCACCAGCCGAAAATTCTCCCGACACCAGGCCGTCAGCTGCGGTGAGCCGCGCAGGCTCTGCAGGGCCATCCGCAGCAGGCCGTCGAAGTCAAGGCTGCGCTGAACGCGCAGGCGCTCCTCGTATCTCTCCCAGACCGCCAGGGTCATCTCCAGCGAAAGCCGATGCCAAACAATCTCCGCCTCCTCGTCGCCCAGTTCCAGGAACCTCCGGTAGGCGGACTCCGATTGACTCTGGCATTCCTTCGGGGTGAGGTCGGTGGAGCGCAACCTGGTGACGGCGTCAGTCACCCCCTCACGCAGGTCCAGCAGCGTCCTGGGCGGCAGGTCGAACTCCTGCAGGTCCCGGAGGGCGGGGTCGGTCGCCAGGGCATCGCGGACGACCGCCGCCGCGGCGTCAAGCTCCTGCCTCGCCTCCACCTCGTCCAGGGTCCGCAGCTCCCGCGGCACCACGGCCTGGTAGGGCATCTCCGACAGCAACCTCCTGGCCACATGGTGGAAGGTCCCGATCCAGGCGCCCTGCAGGGCCTGGTCGAACGGCCCAGCGGCCGTGGCTCCGGCCTCCTGCAGTGTCGTGGTGATGCGGTCCCGCAGTTCGGTGGCCGCCCGATCGGTGAAGGTGACCGCAAGGATCCTGGGCGGCGGAGTCCCGTCCACCACCGCCAGGCTGTAGAGCGTGGCCATGGTGGTCGTCTTACCGCTGCCGGCGGCGGCCGCGACCTTGACCGGTCCCCGCCCCAGCTCCTCAACGATGAGCCGCTGCTCCGGAGTGAGGCGCCTCAGGAGAAACTCCCTAGGGGTAAGGCTCAAGGCTGGGGCACCGATAGCCGGTGGCTGCGCCCGACGCTGCCCTCACCGTCACAGCAGAAGCCCAGGGCGCACCCGCCGTGACCACGGCAGGTGTAGTGATCGTGACGGGGTGCGGCCGGCCGCCTTCCCTCCAGGATGACGGCCGCCTGGCGCGCGATCTCCAGCTCGATCCGGTCTATCTCCTCCCAGGTCACCAGCACCTCGTGCCGGGAGATCCGGTCACCATCGTGTCCGAGCCGAAATCCCTTGGTGGGAAACCCTGGTTGCCTTCTATCCTCGGCGCTCAGGTACCAGTTGCGAGCGCTCCCGGGAAGCTCCCCTGCCGTGACCTGGGCCAGAGCCCCATCTCTGGCCGCCAGCAGATAGACGGGAAGTTGCCAATTGGAGGGGCCCTCGCCGCGAACGGGCTCGCCGAGGAGCTGGCGGCGAATCTCAGGCCCAGTTGGCAGTTCTGACTCCGAGGTCTTGTAGTCGACGACCTCGAGGGTCCCATCCTGGCGACGCCACAGGGCATCGACCTTTCCCCTCAGGGAGTGGCTGGGCCGCTGCAGATGAAAGGCCACCTCGCTGGCCAGCGCCCGGCCCATCGGCTCACCGGCAAGCACGCTCTCCGCCCAGCGCCTGACCAGACGAAGCAGCCAAAACTCGACGTACATGGATGCCAGAGGATCCACCAGACGCTCCCGCACCTCGGGCATGAGCTGCTCCAGCACCAAGCGGTTGGCGGAAGAGCCGAACTCGGCTGCGGCAGCCGGCGCCTCCATCCCGTCCCGATGAATTGTTTCCAGGAGACGGTGGGCCATGGTCCCCAGAACCATGGGGACGGTGTCCGGCTCACGCAGACGAAGCGCCGAGTAGTGGTAGAGGCGCGGGCACCCCAGCCAGGAATTGAGGGAGGTGGCGCTGAGGTCGGCGGTGGCGGGCACCGGCTCACCCGCGGTGGGGTCCCACGGTGCCATCCAGGACGAGATTCGGTCGCCCCTGGACAGCAGCTGCTGAGAGATCTCCAATCCAGCAACCTGGTGTCCCAGGTGAGCTGCGGCGCCCAGAAACGCACCGAGGTCACCCGGCGTCACGGGAAGGGCTTGAGGAGCCTCGACCTCACCCACGCCCGCCTCGGCAAGAGCTCCCAGGTAGGGTGACCGCTTGGTTTCCTGGCCAGAGCTGCGGCGACTCCACGAGAGCACGGTGCGCTCGCGCCCTCGGCTCAATGCCACCAACAGCAACCTGAGCTCCAGCTCCGCGTTGTAGCCGGGAGCTCCCATGACCTCATCCAGCTCGGGCACCAGCTCGATCAGCCGCTCGGTCTCGGCCGCACCCAGGATGCCCCGGTCGGATCGCGAACCGGGGATGACCCCGTCCACCATCCCTGGCAGAAACACCCAGCGCCAGCTGAGCCCCTTGGCGTGCTGCACGGAGGCGACCGTCACCGCGGGAAGGGACAGGAGATGGGCTGGGGCCCGCTCCGGGCCCGCCCGGCGCACCCCGGTCTGCAGCATTTCACACCATCCGGAGAAGCTGGTCGCGGTCGAGGCGCTGGTCGCAAGGACAGTGGCCGAGTCGGCCAGGACCCCCGCCAGCTGACCTACGGCGGAGGCGCTCTGGGGCTCACGCAGAGCCAGCTCTACAAGACCGGTGTCGGCTTCCAGCCGGCCCACCAGCCGCACGAATTCAGCATGCGACATGGCCCGGGCCGGGAAACCAGGCACACCGCCTCCCGTGCTGACCCACAGCAGTGCCGGAGCCCGCAGGGGATCGTCGGCATCGCCAGCCGTGGCCGAGGCGTGGCGGGCGAGCACCGTGGAAAGCTGCGCCTGAGCCCTCGCCGCCTGCTGGCGCAGCTTCCAGAGATGGGGAGCGGCCAGCCCTCTCGGCCCCAGGCTCAGGCAGTCGATCAGTGCCGAGTCATCATCGGGATTGGCCAGGGCCGCCAGCCAGGCCAGAACCGTCCTGACCACAACGCTTTCCGACCAGTGGTGCTGGTCCAGGCGAATGGGGACCCCCGCCTCGGACATCGCGGCCCGGATCGGCGCCAGCTGACGGCCGGGGTCCCACAGGAGCACGGCCGCCTCCTCGTACCGGAGCTCTCCTGTGAGGTGGGCTCTCCTGATCTCCCGAGCTATCCCCAGAGCCTCATCGATCTCGTCGCGGGCCGACCAGATTGCCAGATCTGGCAATTCGCCAGAGGCCGCCTCCGGAACCTGACCCCCGGCCCGTCCGAGCCCAGCCACGTTGTCGCCGGAGCCGAGCCTGGTCGTGACAGCGCAGGCCCAGGCCGCCTCCGCATCCCCCAAACCCCACTCAACAGGGCGGAACTCCTCTGGAAATGACTCCTCGAAGAACCTGGCCGTCGGCCCCCTGAAGGAGGGGACCGAGACCCGCCGGTCGCCAGCCACCACCAGCCGCAGGGGAGCGACCAGCCGCCTTCCCAGCAGGCTGAGAAGGCGCCACTGCGACGGAGTGAGATCCTCCGCCTCGTCCACCAGCAACATGTCCGCCCACCCCACCAGCTGCGTCTGGTCCAGCTCCAGCCGGGCCACCGCCTGTGTGGTGAGGTCGCGGGTGTCGCGAGCGTCCAGGCGGGCCAGGACGTCCTGATATCGGGCGGCGACCAGCGCCAACTCGGCCAGGAGCCCGTGCTCATTCCGCAACCTGCCCGCGAGCACCCCCGGGCCCACCAGGGATTGCTTGACCAGGGAGACGAACTCAAGAAGGTCCTCGACACAGCCAGGGTCATCGGCCAGTGGCTCAAGCCACGTGAGCAGAGGACGGGCCAGGCCGACCGCTTCGCGCATGGCCGTCCACTCCCCGAGCCGGCTCAGCCCCACAGTCCTGCTCGAGGGCTCTCCGAGCTCGCGCAGTACCTCCCGCGCCAGCCCCTCCTGGGTGAGCAATCGCGGCGGTATGTGGCAGGGCGGGAGCATCGTGCCGATGCGCTCCTCCATGGCTGCCAGCGCATGATGGCTGCGGGTCACGACCACCAGCCGCCCAGGATCTCCTCCATCCCTGAGCCATCCCGCGGCCAGACGCGCCAGCAAGCCTGTCTTGCCGGATCTAGGACCGCCTGTCACCCTGGTTGGTCCCAGAACCTGGGGTGAAGTGTGAGAGTCAGTCAAGTCCGCGTTCCTCCTCCCGTCGACGTGACGGCCAGCGCACACCGGCCGCACAAACGTATGTCACCGGGTCCTTCGCGGTGCCAGGGGCCGCCTGCTGCCAGGCCACGGCGAGGTGCCATCCGGGAGCGGATCCGACGGGCTCAGTCCTGGGCCGCCCGGGGGACCTGGATGGGAACGGGCCCCCCACATGACCAAGACGGCTCTGGCAACATCAGTTGGGGACCGCAAGCCCTGCTTCATCCGCCGCAGCGGCAGACGGGCGCAGCGCCGCCACGACCCGGTCGGGCCGCAGCAGGCGATTGAGGGTAAGGGCAGCGACCGCGGGGTCCTCTCCGCTCAGAAGACCGCCGGCAACCCCTTCAAGAATCGACAGCATCAGCCGGCCGACCCTTGACTTGGAGATCGCCAGCGCCACTTCACCGCTGGGTTCGACTTGAGCCACCACCGCCTGCGCGAGCCCGGCGCTGAGTACCTCGCGGAGCCTGTCCAGCTGCCGGCGCGGGGGGCCGGAGCTGGCGTCGACCATTTGGAACAGCAGGCGGTAAGCCTTTGGCCGGTCCGCCGCGAAAGCGAGGAACCCGCCGACCAAGTGCTCGAAGTCGGGCGCCGCCACTGGGTCACCGGTCAGAGACAGTTGCTCCAGCATCCGATCCGACTCCTGGGTTACGACAGCGAACAGAGCCTCGGAGCGGTTGTGGAAATGGCGGTACACCAGCGGCTTGCTGACGCCTGCCTGGGTCGCGATGGTGTCCATCGTGGTCATCTCCAACCCTCGGGACACGAACGAGTCCAGGCACGCCTCCAGAAGTAGGGAGCGCCGTTCCGGCCACGGCAACCTGTGAGGAGTCCGGGGCACCGTGGGCGACTTCTCCCGAGCCGCCAGCCGACCCACTTTGTGGATGGTGCCGGGTGGCAGCCAGGGCGCAGGTTGACGTTCCCTGGTCACCTTCGGGCTAGGTCCTGACAGGTTTCGGCCCCAGAGCGCCAACCGTGGTCTCTGGCGGGGCTGAGGCCAGCCGCCTCGACGGGCGTGGAGCCCGAGTTTGCCAGGACTGTGGTCACGATGACCTCCGCTGCCACTGCGTGAACTTGAGTCAAGCCCACAGCCGTGGCGCCCCTCGCGGGGTTCCTCCCCCAATTGCTGGGTTCGGTTCTGGCCTCACCGCGAACCGCCGGCGCCGAAGCGCTGGCCTTACGCCCACTCCCCGGGTGCTCAGTCCTCCGAGCATCCCAGCCGTCGCCGGTACCGTCCGAGGACGGCCCGAGAACGAACAGGGCCGCGACTTCAACTACACCGGTTTGGCCGGCTAGCTGCGGCCAGTCACGGAGGTTTTGCCCAGCGGACACCTCTCCTTGAAGTGCATCTCCCCTCATTATGGCTCACGGTACGTGCAACTGTTCGCAACCCCCGTCATGCCCACATTATGTCGCCTCCGGTCCCGTTCGTCGAGACCCACTTGCTAACATGCCGCCGTGAGAACCACGATCACGGAGATGGGCGCCATCGCGGTGCTCGACCCGGCCGGACGCCCCGTCAAACTGGGGGAGCTCTGGGCCGACCGGCCCACAATCGCCGTCTGGCTTCGCCACTTCGGATGCCAGTACTGCCTGCAGCAGGTGGCCACTCTCACCTGCGCCAGCGCTGACTTCGAGGCGGCGGGAGCGCAGCTTCTCCTGATCGGCAACGGCAAGCCTGAACAGGCGCGACGGTTTCAAGAACTCAGGGCCCCGATGGCCATCGTGGTGACCGACCCGGAGCGCCGCAGCTATCGGGCCCTGGGCGCTCGCCGTTCACCTCTGGGAGTGCTTGGTCGAGGGACCATCAGGGGCTGGCTGGCGGCCCGGAGACTGGGGATCAAGGCGGATGGGCTGCAGGGCGACATCCTGCAACTGGGGGGCACCCTGGTGGTAGATCCTCCCAACACCGTCCTCCTGGCCCACATCAGCTCGGGCCCGGGCGATCACCCCAGTGTCGAATCGCTCCTGGCAGCTCTGAGGCGCTCGCGGGTCGCAGCGCACCGGGACGCGGTCGCATGACCGCAGACATGGCGGGTCCCGACCCCCGGCATCACGGGCAGCTCTTCATCGGCGGGGAGTTCCAGGATCCCCACTCCGAGCTGCGCTTGGAGGTGACGGAGGCCGCCACCGGAGCGACCATCGCCCGGGTGGCGGACGCCGATCGGGAGGATGTGGATCGGGCTGTGCTGGCGGCACAAGTGGCCCTGCCCGGCTGGGCTGCCACCGCCCCCGGACCGAGGGCCGCTCATCTGGCCAGGCTGGCCGACGGGATCAGGGACAAGGCTGAGGAGTTCGCACAGACCATCTCCCGGGAGGTGGGGACTCCGATCCGCCAGTCGCGTGCCGTCCAGGTCGGCAACCCCATCGCCATCACCAGCCATGTCGCCGAGCTTCTGCCGGAGTACCGCTTCGAAGAGGAGATCGGCAACTGCCTGGTCGTGAAGGAGCCGGTTGGGGTGGTGGGCGCCATCACCCCATGGAACTACCCTCTGCAACAGGTCATGGCCAAGGTGGCCGCGGCCCTGGCGGCTGGCTCGACCGTGGTGCTCAAGGCCAGCGAGGTGGCCCCGCTCACCGCCCTCATGCTGGCTGAGCTAGCAGAAGCGCAGGGCCTGCCTGCGGGCGTCCTCAACATCGTGGTGGGACGCGGCGCCAGCGCCGGGGAGGCGCTGGTCATCCACCCGAAGGTGGACAAGGTCTCCTTCACCGGGTCCACGCGCGCTGGCATGAGGATCTCGGAGCTGGCCGCGGCCACGGTCAAGCCGGTGACCATGGAACTTGGAGGCAAGTCGGCCAGCCTGGTGCTGGAGGACGCCGACCTGGCTACCGCCGCCAAGTTCGCCGTCTACAACGCTTTCCTCAACTCCGGACAGACCTGCACCGCCCTGACCCGCCTGCTGGTGCCGGCGGCGAGGGCGGACGAGGCTGTCGAGGTGGCGGTGGCAACCGCTCGCAAGCTGGTACCGGGGGATCCCATGGACGAGTCCACCAGGCTGGGGCCGCTGGCCTCGGCAGCCCAGCTGGAGCGGGTGCGCGGCTACATCGAGCGCGGCAAAGCTGATGGCGCCCGGCTGGTCATTGGCGGCGTCGAGCCTCCGCCTGGCCTGGAGCGGGGCTACTTCGTCCAGCCCACCGTGTTTGATCAGGTGGGACCGGAGATGGAGATCGCCCAGGAGGAGATCTTCGGCCCGGTGCTGTCGGTGATCGCCTACGACAGCGAGGAGCAGGCGGTGGAGATCGCCAATGGCACCCCCTACGGGTTGGCGGCGGCGGTCTGGTCGGGGGACCGAGACCGCGCCATCGCGTTCGCCCGCCGACTGCGAGCGGGGACGGTCGAGGTCAACGGCGGGGCCTTCAGCACCCAGGCTCCGTTCGGAGGCGTCAAGCGGTCCGGCCACGGGCGCGAGTTCGGCCGCTTCGGCATGGAGGAGTTCCTGGTTCCCAAGTCTCTTCAGCTGTGAGCGCGCCGCCCGCCGAACCCAGCGGCCTGAACGACCCGGGGGCCGGCTTCGACGGCCACCTGGGGACCGAGATAGTGGCAGCGTCAGCCGAGGAGGTGAAGCTGCGGTTGACCCTGGGTCCCCAGCACCGCCAGCCATACGGCGTCATCCACGGTGGAGTGTGGGCGTCTCTGGCAGAGACAGCGGCCTCGATCGGAGCGGCTCTCAACAGCGGCGGGCCGGTGGTGGGCCTGGAGAACCACACAAGCTTTCTGCGCGCCATCCGAGATGGCGTGGTGGTGATCACCGCCAGACCGGTGCACCCGGGCAGGACCAGCCAGGTCTGGGAGGTCAGCATCGCCGAGGAGTTGGAGGGGGGTTCCCCAGGTGACAAACCGGTGTCCAGGTCGGTGGTCAGGCTGCACGTCCTGAGCCCGGGATCGGCCCTGGGCGGCCGGCCGCTGCCAGCCGGCGGCCTCTCCTGACCCGGAGGCGGTGACGCCCCAGGTCTGGGGCAGCCCGGCACGGTCTGCGGACCGCCAAGGAACGCGGGGCAGCTCCGCGCCACCTTTAGACTACCCTTGTGCCGCAAGCGCGCGCCGGTTACATAGATGTATGAGATCGGACTCGCGAAGACCACCGGACCATCCGTTCTGGCGCTTCCGGTATCCGTTCGCGCTACTTCTGCTGGTGCTGGTGGGCGG
>JAJZJU010000133.1 GCA_021809895.1 bacterium | reverse complement strand
CGCAGCCCCTGCTCGCGCATCCAGTCGAAGACCTCCCTGGGGGGCCAGTAGCCGCGCAGCCCGATCTGGACGAAGTTGCGGCCCGGCACCACCCCCGACTCCACCAGCCGCCGCATCGGGGTGCCGTGTGAGAGCGGGTTGCCAAAGCTCTCAGGGGCGGTGTCGGCGTGAGCGTCGAAGTGGACTATCCCCAGCTTGCCCCGGCCGACGGAGTCCGCGACAGCGGTCGCGGAGGGCAGGGTCGTCGAGTGGTCGCCACCGATCACGATCGGGATGATGTCACGACGCGCGATCTGCGAAACCCGATCGTAGATGGCCCGGTGGGACTCCGCCGTCTGTCCCGGCGGGCACACGGCATCACCGTAGTCGACAACGGTCAGCTCCTCGAAGGGGGCCACCTCCAGATCCAGGTGCCACTCCGGGATCTGGTAGTTGGCGATCCGCACCGCTCTGGGGCCGAACCTGGCGCCCGGCCGGTAGGTGGTGCCGTCGTCGAAAGGGGCCCCCACAATCGCGATGTCGGGGCGCCACTGGTCGAGCTCGGCCTCCTCGGAAATTCCGACCACCTTCGAGAATGTCGTGGGCCCGAGGTATGCGGGCCCCTCCATCTGAGCCCGAAGGTGGGGGGGGATCTGGGGCCTGGTCATGCGCAACTCCTATGCTGCGACCGGGACGCCGGAAGGCGCCTGCCGGGAGCGTGGTCGTGGTCGACATCCGGCCGCCCATTATGGTGACCTCGGGGTGGCCGGGGATCAGCCGCTCGCGGGAGTGGGCTCGAGGCGCTCGACCCGCACCCTGCCGTCGATTCCCAGATATACGGACATGATCCGCTCCAACAGCTGTTCAAAGGCGGCGGGATCCCATCCCTCCACCAGGGATCGCATCCTCTCACGGTGGCTGAGCGCGATCCTCTCCACCACCTCCCAGCCGGACGGAGTGAGCCGCAGGGTAACCCGGCGGCGGTCGCGACCCGCCGAGCAACGCTCGACCAGGCCCGCCTCGGCCAGCCCACGGGCCACAACCGAGGTTTGGGCCCGGCTGCTGGCGAGCTGGTCCACCAGCTCCTGCTCTGCCAATCCCCTCGGGCCCGCGCCTCCCAACACCAGGACGGCGTGGTAACTCATGGGTGTGAGCCCGAACTCCGCGGCGCTGGCGTCCAGCGCAGTCAGCGCCCTGCGAAATATGTAGCGCAACTGGCTGCGAAAGGCGAGCTGCTCGACCAGGGCCGGGTCCACCGCCGGCAGAGATCCGGTCTCCTCCGGTTGGTCAGCGGTCGGGCCGGCTTCGTTCAGTTGGCGACCACCACTGTGGTTCCCATCGGCGTCCAGGAATAGGCCCAGGCCATCACCGACCCGGGGGTCTGCACGCAGCCGTGGCTGGCGTCAGGTCCGTTCTGAGAGCCGGGACCGTAGACCGAGGTTGGCTCCCAGGGGGCGTCGTGGATGTAGTAGCCGCCCTGGTCGAACTCCATCACCCAGTTCACTGGACTGGTGGGATACCAGAACGGCGACCCCGGAGGCCAGGGGGAGATGAAGACGTAGGGGGACTGCTTGTCGAAGATGTGATAGGTGCCGGTGGGAGTGCGCAGCAGAGCTCGCCCGGTGGTGACCGGAGTCGCCTTGACCGCGCAGCCGTTGTCGTAGAAGACCATCTCCTGGAGCGAAAGCGAGATGTAGATGGACTTGCCAGAGATGGAAGTGTGGCCGCACTGATCTGAGCTGAGGCTGGCCTGCGCCTGCTGCTGCAGCGAGTCCAGGGTCTTCTGCACCGCCACCAGCTGGGCCGCGGTGCGAGCGGCCAGCAGGGCCGTCTGCGAACCCTGGTAGGAGGCCAGGTAGGTCGTGGCGTTTGGCGTCTGCTCAGCCCCCGCCTGATCCACCAGGTCCATCACCGAGAGCGACTGGGAGATCAGCTGGTCGTTGAGCCCGATCTCCGCCTTCAGCTGGGCCAGCTGGGCGGACAGGGCCGCCGACTGGCTGGTCCCGGGCTGGCCGGCCGTCAGCGCCTGGCGCAGTGAGGTGACGTCCTGGGGGACCGCCAGCGCGGAGAGGTTGTCGCTCTTGGCGATCGACTCCAGGCTCGCCGCCTCCTGAAGGATCCCGCCGCTGCTGCTGGCCAGGGACACGTTCGCCGCGGCCTTGGCCTGAGCCGCCTTGACCTCGGACTTCACCTGGGTCAGCTGCAGCTCGATCTGCGAGACCAGCGACTCAAGCGCTCCTGGGGTGATGGCCGAGGTGAGCTTGGTCGACCACGCCTTCTCCTGTCGGCTGGTGGGGGTGGCCAGCCAGGCGGAGTTGCCGGATACGTAGCGCTGGTAGTCGGTGAGATACGCCTGAGCCTGGGTTCGGGCATCGATCAGCGTCTTCTCCCAGGCCCGCCCGGCGGACTGGCGGATCTGGCTCAGCCGCTGTGATGGGTTGGACGTAAGGAAGGTTGGCGACCACCAGCTGGTGGTGTCGACCCGCTCGAGCTCCGCCCTGAGGGAGGCCGCCTGGGAGGGCGGAAGGCCCTGGCTCTGGTAGAGGGCGAGTTGCTGGCTGAGAGCCGCCTTCTGCTGACCAAGGCTGCCCGACCCGTGGTATGCGAGACCCAGGTCCGCCCCCGCCACCAGGACGATCACGACCCCCAATCCCAACACCACCCGACCAGTCGTGCGCATCACCTCTCCTTGTGCTAAATGTGGGGTCCCCGGCACATGGCCACCCCGTTCTGTAACTCCCAAGAGACTCCCGTGGTAACGCGGAACAACAATCTCAGATCGACCCGAGCTGGTCAAGCTCGGCCGCCAGATCCCGCAAGCGCTCCTCCCCCAGCTTGCCAAGGTAGCGGCCGGCGAAGCGGTTGGTGCTCCCCTCTATCCCATCCCTGAGCACCCGCCCGGAGTCGGTGATGGACCCATCCGCATTGAGCAGCTCGCGTTCCCGGAGGTACTCCTGGGCCAGGGCGACCTCGTCATCCCCCCACCTGAATCCCTTGGAGATCATTCCGACATCCCTGCCGCGCCAGATTTGAGTCAGGACCAAAAGCTGGAGGGGAGTGAGACCCTCCTGGGCGGCAGCCTGGTAGTGGCCGTGGGCCCTGTCCTCGCGGACCAACATGGCGTCGCGGACGGCATCTCGGTAGCGGTCGCCACTTCTCGGCCAATTCGTCCAGCCGACCACCAGCTCCCCCTGGGCCTCGACCGCGTCGGCGATCTGCTGGAGGCCACCGGTTTCAGCGTCGGGAGAGATCCGACGCAGAGCCTGGCCAGCCGCCCGAAGAGAGAGGTCGACATATCCCGGAGGGTCGAGGGCCTCACACCGGGGCAGCAGATGCTCAATCAGGGACGGGGGGGCTATGAACACCTCATCCGCCCAATGGGATGAGGGGATCACCCCCATTCGACTGGTCAGGTAGTGCGGAAATCCGAGGGAATGGTGCTCCTCGGCCAACGCCATCACCTCGGGCTCCTGGCGCATCAACAGCCACATGAGATGGCACACGCGGTCCGCGGCCCGCGACACGGCCGGCAGGAGTGACTCGGCCTCGCTCATGCCGCTCCCTGCTTCAGACTTCTCTTGTAGGCGCGGTACTGGAGAAGTCCCTCCTGGTCCGCGACATCGCCCAGGGTGGGATGATCTGGCACCAAGAGTTCCCATCCCTTGGGTTTTACCCCCAGCTGCTTGGCCAGCACGGCCAGCATGGTCCCGGCCTTCATCGACCCGATCCCCGGCAGACCTCCCAGCCGCCGGATCAGGTCCTCGGCATCGGCTGCCCCATCCCAGATCTGCTCTGGGCGGCCCTGGTAGTTCTTGACCAACACCTGGCAGAGCTGCAACACCCTGGAGGACATCATCCTGGGGAACCGGTGGAGCGCCGGCGGCTGGGCGAACGCCCTCTCCACCGCGGTCAGGTCGGCGGCCAGAAGGCCCTCCGGGGATATGGTCCCCAGCCTCTCCAGCAGCTTCGCTGGTGCCGAGAAGGCCCGCTCCAGGGGCACCTGCTGGTCGAGCACAAAACCCAGCAGAAGAGCCATGGGCTCGGCGACCAACAGCCGATCGGCCGCGGGGTCACCGGTAAATGGAAGGGCGTTGACGGTGGCGGCGGGGAAACCGGGCACCTCTGAACCTTACCTGACCGGCCCTCACTTGAGTGGTCACTCCCACTGGGATAGCAGGCAACCAGCACAAATATCGCCGCGTCACCGGCCATGGCCCCAGGGACCGCCGAGCGGTCCCTGGGGGTGGGCGTGTCTGCAACAGTCGACAACCCGACGACGGCTGACACGCACGGTGGCGGCTGGTCGCGCCTTGATATCGTGGCCGCGTCAGGGCCAGCCGCGGCCATCTACGACCGCTCCCAGTGCACAAGCTTCCCCGCATGCCCCCGCACAGCAGCGCACAGACGGCCGCCCGGAGCCAGCGAGCGATCGCCGGCAGTTGGAGACATACGAGCGTGACTGGCGGGATTGAGCGGCCATGATGCGGAGCGAGCGCTGGTTGATGCTTCCCCTGGCAGAAGGTGGTCTGAAGGTGTCGGGACGCGAAGTGGCGTGGTCGCCATGGCTGATGTGACGGCGCAAGCCCAACCGGTGCCCGTGGCACCGGAGTTGGTGCCGGCACCTGTCCCTGCCCGGCTGAGCTGGCTCTGGGCGACGCTCGCCCACGGAGCGCTCGTAGCCGTCGCGGTCTTGGTGGTGGTGCGGCTGGGGTACGCCGCCAACCTGGCTCAGGCGGTCTCGCAGTGGGACACTCTCTGGTACATCAAGATCGCCATCCACGGCTACCCGGCTGCCGTGGCGCCCTCCTGGGCCTACTTCCCGCTCTACCCGTACACGATCATGGCGCTCGACCTGATCCGGCTCAGTCCGCTGATCTCCGGCCTGGCCGTCAGCCTGGTCGGGACCATGGCGTTCGCCTACTGCCTGCAGCGTCTCTCATCCTTGGAGTTCGGGCCCGAGGGTGCGAGCTGGGCCCCTTGGCTGGTGCTGATGTCGCCCTTTGGTGCCTTCTTCGCATTCGCCTACACGGAGG
>JAJZJU010000027.1 GCA_021809895.1 bacterium | reverse complement strand
GGCTGACCATAACCTGCGTTGGAGCCGCCAACGACTACCCCGGCAAGGGCCTGAGCGGGGGACGACTCATCGTCATGCCCCCGCGCGGGCTTTCGGTCGTCGCCGCGGACCAGGTCATCGCGGGCAATGTGGCGCTTTACGGCGCCACCGCTGGCGAGGCGTTCTTCGCCGGCCGGGCCGGGGAACGGTTTGCGGTCCGCAACAGCGGCGCCACGGCGGTGGTCGAGGGAGTTGGCGACCACGGCTGTGAGTACATGACGGGCGGCACAGTCTTGGTCCTGGGCTCGGTGGGCCACAACTTTGGGGCAGGAATGACCGGGGGCACGGCATACCTGTTGCGAGATCAGGCCGCTGCCCGCAAGCTGAGTTCGGAGTCGGTGGAGATGCGACGCCCTCCGGCTGCCGACCGAGCCCGCATCATTGAGCTGCTCCGCCGGCACTGGGAGCTCACCCGCAGCCCCCTCGCCGCCGGCCTACTGGACGACCCCGACGCCACCGCGGCTGCCCTGGTGGCGGTCCGCCCGCGCTCGTCCGCGGCGGTGCCAGCGGCCAAGCCCAGCATCACCCGCCACGACTCCCAAGGCGCCGTCGCCAGAGGCTGATCGGTGCCCGATCCTCTTGGTTTTGTGCGCTTCCCGCGCACCAGTGCGCCCAGCCGGCCGGTCCTCGAGCGCTTGGGGGATTACGCAGAGATTCACCTGCCAACCGGGGAAGTGGAACTGCGGGAGCAGGCGCGCCGCTGCATGGGCTGCGGCATCCCCTTCTGCCATCAGGGCTGCCCGCTACACAACCTCATTCCTGATTGGAACGCCTTGGTGGATCGGAAGAACTGGCAGCAAGCCCTGCTGCGCCTGCACCGGACCAACAACTTCCCCGAGTTCACCGGCCGACTGTGTCCCGCTCCCTGTGAAGCCAGCTGCGTGCTCTCGGTCAACGACCAGCCGGTCTCGATCAAGGAGATCGAGTGCTCGATCATTGATCGCGGCTTTGCGGAAGGTTGGGTCAGACCGCAACCGGCCGCAACCCGGAGCGGCCGGCGGGTCGCAGTCGTGGGATCCGGCCCCGCCGGCCTCGCCGCCGCCCAGCAGCTGGCCCGCCGGGGCCACGACGTGACGGTGTATGAAGCCGCCGATCGGCCAGGGGGCCTGCTCAGATATGGCATTCCTGACTACAAGCTGCCGAGGGAGATCCTCGACCGCAGGCTCGCACAGATGGAGGCGGAGGGGGTCCGGTTCCGCTGCGGTGTCACGGTGGGCCGGTCGCTGTCCGCTGCAGAGCTCCTGGCGGACAACGACGCCGTCTGCTTGGCGCTGGGAGCCAGGCGACCGCGGGACCTCGACATCCCCGGACGCCGGCTCGCCGGGGTGCACTTCGCGCTGGACTATCTTGAGCAGCAGAATCGCCGGGTGGCGGGGCTGCGACCGCCGCCGGACAAGCCCGAGATCTCTGCCGCCGGCCGACGGGTGGTCATCCTGGGCGGAGGCGACACCGGGGCTGACTGCTTGGGGAACGCGCTCCGGGAGGGCTGCCGGGAGGTGGTGCAGATGGAGCTCTTGCCGCAGCCACCGCTGACCCGATCGGCTGGCAACCCGTGGCCCGAGTGGCCGATAATATTGCGTACCTCGCCCGCGCATGAGGAGGGCGGGCGGCGACTCTTCGGAGTCGAAACCGTCGGCTTCCGGGGCACTGGCGGAGCGGTGGCGGCGGTGGAGTTTCGCGATGTCACGGTGATCAACGACAACGCCCATCAGTCGATTGAACCCGTGGCCAACAGTCAGCAGGTGATCACCGCGGATCTTGTTCTGCTCGCACTCGGTTTTACGGGACCAATACTCGACGACGTGCTGGCGCAATTGAGAGTGCCCATCGATACCCGGGGACGCGTGGCTGTGAGCGGCGATGGACTCGCCGACCCCGCCGGGGTCTTCGCCTGCGGGGATGCCGTCGCGGGGGCATCGTTGGTGGTCAGCGCCATCGCGGCCGGCCGAGAGTGCGCCGCCGCCATGGATCGCTGGCTCAGCCGGCCCAGCCGGAGCTAGGGCCACCGAAGTGGTTGCCGGTCATCCTGGAGTGAGCAACTCGGCCAGGGGAGAGCCGGGCTTGGAGACCGTGAGCACCGGGCTGGCACTGAAGCCCGCGGCCAGGGCCACCTCCTGCGCCACGTCCAAGCCGGCGCCCAATGCCTCCGGCTGGTGGGCGTCGCTGCCGATGGCCACGGCGCGGCCCCCAGCCTGCCGCCACCAGCGGACAACCTCCGGCCCAGGGCACAGGCTTCTGGCCTCATCTGTTCCCCTGGTCGTGTTGATTTCCAGCGCCACCCCGCGCCGGGCCGCCGCCTCCAGGACCGCCTCGATCTCGGCGCGGTAGTCCTGGGAGCGGTATTCGGGATGTCCCGCCGGCCAGTAGCGTTTGGGATACTCCAGGTGGGCCAGAACCTGGAACTCGACCGGCGTGGCCAGCAGGCCGAGCATCTCCCGAAAGTAGTTGCGCATCACCGACCCGGGGTCAAGTTCCGGGTTGCTGGCCAGCGCACTGCAGTCGACCAACCGGCCTTGAATCTCGACGCAGTGGAGAGAGCCCAGGACCAGGTCGAACGTCCCCTGGCCCAGAACGGCCGTCGCCTCCTCCGGGAAGCGGTGCGGCTCCCCCAGCTCAACGCCACTCCAAATCGTCAGTCCGGGAAAGCGAACCCGGCAGCGGGTGAGGCATTCCAGGTAACCGGCGACATCCAGCCGCGCCCCGGCCGCGACCGGCGTGAAGTCCGAGTGTTCGGTGAAGGCCACAGAGCGCATGCCCAGCTCCACGGCCCGGGCGCAGGTCTTCTCCATGGACCCTTGGAGAGCGTCCCAGGACCACTGACTGTGGACGTGGAGGTCCGCCCGTGCCGGCTCACGGTCGTCCGCATGAGAACCAGCGTCGGAGTCGGCCCCCGGGGAGCCGAAGTGCTGCAGAAGCGTCCGCGCCAACTTCAGCCTCGCGCCAGCGCCGTGGCCGGGTCGAGGGAGCCGTCGAACAGCGCCCGGCCGACGATGGCGGCCTCGGCGCCGGCGGCCTCAAGCGACGCCAGGTCCGCCAGCGAGCGGACCCCGCCCGCCGCCATCACGGGAGCACCCAACCCGACCAGACGCCGCACCCCGGAGTCGTCGGCTCCGACCAGCATGCCGTCTCTCTGCGTGTCCGTGTAGACCAGCCGCCGAACCCCGCAGTCGAGAACCGCTCTGGCGGTCTGCAGCAGGTCCAGGCCGGTGTCGGTGGTCCAGCCGCGGGACAGCAGCCGGCCGCTACGGGAATCCAGCGATACGACCAATCTGTCCCCGAATTCGCGGGCGAGCCCTCTAAGCAGGATGGGATCAGCCAGCGCCACCGTGGACACGATCACGCGCCTCACCCCCGCGGCGAGAGCCGCCTCGACATCGGCCCAGTTGCGCGCTCCGCCTCCGGCCTGCAGGGGCAGCCCCGACTCGTGGACGACCGCGGCGATGACATCGAGATTCTGCCACCGCCCCTCCCGGGCCCCATCCAGATCGACGACGTGAAGCCAGGTCGCGCCCTGGGCCAGATATCCCATGGCCATGTCGACGGCACTGCGATCAGTCCTGAGGACCTGCTCGTAGCGACCCTGGACCAGGCGTACCGGCTCACCCCCCAGCAGGTCGATGGCGGGGATCACAAGCACGGGACACCCGTGGCCGTGACCCGATTCGGCCAGGTGGCGCCGTCCGTATATTCCATGCTACCATGCTAGCATGATAAAGCGATCCCAATCAGTCGCCCCCCCACCGACACTCGCAGACGACCCGGCAGCGGACCTGTTCGCAGCCGTTGCGATGTTGACCTCTCCCCAGGAGGCCTCCGACTTCCTGCGGGATCTCTGCACCATCCAGGAGCTCCAGGCCCTCAGCACTCGCTGGCAGGTGGCCCGGCTGCTCAACCGGGGCATGCACTACCAGGAGATAGCGGAGCGGACCGGGGCCAGCACCGCCACCATCAGCCGGGTCAGCAGCTGGCTGCGGTTCGGGACGGGAGGCTACCGCACCATGCTCGAGCGCTGGCCGCAGACGAACTCGTGATCGACACCGAATCCTCCCCGCCGCGACTGCGGCTGGCGCTGCCCAACAAGGGACGCCTGTGTCAGCCGGCCCTGAACCTGCTGCGCGAGACCGGGCTCGTCTTCGAAGAGGACGATCGCCGTCTGTTCGCGCCCTGCCACAACTACCCACTCGACCTGCTCTTCGTACGCGCCGACGACATCGGCGAGTACACCCAGGATGGCGTGGTCGACCTGGGCATCACCGGGTCCAACCTGCTGCAAGAGGCCGGCGCCACCGTGGTCCACCGCCTGGAACTCGGATTCGGCCGCTGCCGCCTGCAACTCGCCGCCCCAAATTCGGCCCAGATCACCACGGCCGAGGACCTGGCCGGGCACGTGGTAGCGACCTCCCACCCTCGGATCACGGCCGAGTTCTTTGCCGCGCGCCAGCTGACAGTCCGCCTTATCGAGATCAGCGGAGCAGTGGAGGTGGCGCCGCTCCTGGGCGTTGCCGACGCTATCGCCGACCTGGTGGCAAGTGGCAGCACCCTGGCCACCAACGGCCTCAAACCGCTGGAGACGCTCCTGGAGTCTCAGGCGGAGCTGGTGGCCCACCAGAACCTGGCGCCGGATCGTCTTCGCCTGGTGGAGGAGCTGGCTCTGATGATCGCCAGCGTCATCGCCGCCAGCCGGCGCAGGTATCTCATGCTCAACGCCCCCAGCGAGTCGGTAGAGCGGATTCGAAGTGTGGTGCCCGGAATGGGTGCTCCCTCCGTGATCCAGCTGGCCGACCCGGGGATGGTGGCCATTCACGCCGTGGTCGATGCCGAGTCGATCTGGCAACGTCTCGGTCCCCTACGCGAGGCAGGGGCGTCGTCGATCCTGGTGCTCCCCATAGAGAAGTTGATCCCATGAGTCAGGCACCATCGCTCTCGAGGACCACCTCGTCGGACCTTCCCCACACCGAAGAGTTGGACCGAGAGGTCCAGGCGGTCCTGGACCAGGTAAGACGGGACGGTGACCGCGCAGTCCGGGACTTGACCATGCGATTCGACGGGGTCGCACCAGAGCCAAGCAGAGTCGATCCCAAAGAGATCGAAAGGGCCCTGGACCAGGCGCCCGCCGCGCTGGTCGAGGCGCTCCGTGCCTCCGCCGCCAACCTCACTCGAGTCGGCCTGGCACAACGATTCTCGGAGGAGGTGGTCGACGTGCGCCCCGGCGTCAGGGTGTGGAGGATCTGGCGCCCTCTGCAGCGCGTCGGCGTCTATGTTCCAGGGGGACGGGCCCCCTACCCGTCGTCGGTGCTTATGCTCTGCGTCCCCGCTCGGCTGGCAGGCTGTGCCGAGGTCGTCATCTGCTCTCCCCCTGGCAAGGACGGGCTCCCAGCCCAGAACATACTGGTCGCCGCCGCCGTCGCCGGGGTGACCGAGATTCACGCTGTCGGAGGCGCTCAGGCAGTGGCCGCGATGGCATATGGCACCGAGACCATCAGCAGGGTCGACAAGGTCTTCGGGCCCGGCAACGCGCATGTGACCGCGGCCAAACGGCTGGTCTCGGGAGACGTGGCGGTCGACATGCCCGCCGGTCCTTCGGAGGTCATCGTGGTGAGCGATGGCTCCGTCCCCTCGGGCTGGCTCGTGGCGGATCTGGAGGCCCAGGCGGAGCACGCTCCTGACGCTCTGGGGATCCTGGTATCCACCGATCCGGCTCAGGCGGAGGAGATCGCGCGGCTGGTGGATCCAAAGTACGCGACGCAGATCCGGGTGCGCAGCGTCGCCAGCATGGAGGCCGCTCTCGAGGTCGCCAACGCCTTCGGGCCAGAGCACCTCATCCTGGCCTGCCGAGATGCGGAGTCCTGGCTTGGATCGGTGACCCACGCGGGCTCGGTCTTCCTGGGATCGCACTCCCCGGCTGCCGCCGGAGACTATGCGACCGGCGCCAACCACGTGATCCCGACCGGGGGCGCGGTGCGGGCCTACAGCCCACTTGGCCTGGAAGCCTTCGGACGCACCCTGCAGGTCCAGGCCATCTCACCCCAGGGGCTGGCCCGGTTAGCGCCCGTGGTCGAACCGCTGGCGCGCGCGGAGGGCTTTCTGGCACACCTGCGCTCGGTGCAGACGCGCCTGGACACGACGGCAGCAGCGGAGCGCCACTTCCCCCAGCCTCGTCGGAACGTGGCCGCCATGCACCCCTACCACTGGGAGGCGTCGGATGCCGAGGTGGCCAAGCGAGCAGGGATCAGCGAGGGGGAAGTGCTTCGTTTCGACACCAACACCTGCCCCTGGGTGGGCGCGACGCTGGCCGACCTGGACCAACAAGAACTCAACGAATACCCGGATTCCAACTACCCCGGGCTGGTGTCCGCGGTCGCGGAATACGCCTCCTGCCCCAGGGACACGATCACGGTTGGCGCTGGTGCCGACGAGTTGCTGCAGCTGCTGGCCCTGGCCTTCATAGGGCCCGGCGATCCAGCCGTGATCCCCAGCCCCAGCTACGCCATGTACCTGACCCTCACCGAAGCGGCCGGTGGCCTACCCGTTATGGCACCGGTGAGCGAGCCCGACGGGGTCATGCGTTCAGCTCGCCAGGCTCGCGTCACCTGGTTGTGCAACCCCAACAACCCCACCGGGGAGCTGCTTCCGACGGGGTTCGTGGATGAGCTGGCCCGCCAGAGCGCCGGCTTGGTGGTGGTGGACGAGGCCTACTTCGAATTCTCCCAGTCCACCTGCGTCCCGCTGGTTCGAGAGCTCGGCAACCTGGTCGTGGTACGCACCCTCAGCAAGGCCTTTGGCCTGGCCGGCGCCAGGGTCGGCTATGCCATCTCGGGCCCCGAGGTCGCAGCCACGCTGGCCCGAGTCCGCCCTCCAGCCAGCCTCAGCACGACCTCCGCCGCTCTGGGCACGCGCGCCCTCAAAGACGCGCCGACCATGCGCGCCAGAGTGCAGGCGCTGCTGCAGGACCGGCAGTCCCTGGCGGGTGCGATCAGGGCGATGGGCTTCACTGTCTCCCCCTCCTCGACCAACTTCCTTTTGGTCAGCTGTCCTTTGGGCTTGGCCGACTTCCTGGAGGCCAAGGGCCTGGTGGTGCGGCGATTCCCGCAGGGCCACGCCCTTCGCGGATGGATGCGCATCACGGTGCGGTCGGGTCGCGAGAACGCCCGCCTGCTCGAGCGGCTGGTGGCCTGGGATGGTCCGCGTGCCAGCTGAACGCCGCGCCCAGTTGCACCGGGTCACCCGCGAGACCGAGGTGTCGGTCACCCTGTTGCTGGATGGCACTGGCAGGGTGGACGCCTCCACCGGGGTCGGCTTCCTCGATCACATGCTCGAGAGCCTGGGCACCCATGCCCGCTTCGACCTGGACTTAAGCGCCACCGGCGACCTCCACGTCGACAGCCATCACACCGTGGAGGATGTGGCCGCGCTACTCGGCGCGGCCCTGGACAAGGCGCTGGGCGATCGCAGCGGCATCGAGCGGTTTGGGGATGCGGTGGTGCCCATGGACGAGAGCCTGGCGTCCTGCGCGATCGACTGCTCAGGGCGGGGAAACTCGGTTTTGCTGATTGGCTTTCCGAGCCCCAGCGTGGGCGGGGTGCCCACCTCTTCAATCATCCATTTCTTCGAGGTTTTCGCGCGCACCTCCCAGATCACCCTGCACCTGACCGCCAGCGGCCGCGACGACCACCACCTCGCCGAGGCGGCCTTCAAAGCAACCGCCCGGTCGCTGCGCGCGGCCGTGCGCAGCGACCCCAGCCGGCTCGGTCTGGCGCCCAGCACCAAGGGGTCGCTGTGATCGGGGTCATCGACTACGGGGGTGGAAACCTGGCCAGCGTCGGCTACGCCCTCGACCGCCTGGGGGTCGAGTGGGTCCTGGTGCACCGGGCCAGGGATCTGGATCGAGTCCAGTCCGTTGTATTCCCCGGGGTGGGCTCGGCCGGTGCGGCCATGACCCGGCTTGGGGCTGCCGGGCTGGATGTGGCCCTGACCGGCTACCTCAGATCCGGCAGGCCCTATTTGGGGATATGCCTCGGGCTGCAGCTGCTGTTCGAGGAGAGCGCCGAGGACGGGGGAGCCTGCCTGGGCGCATTGGAGGGGCGGGTGGTGCGGTTAGCGACCCCGGAGAAGTTGCCCCATGTGGGGTGGAACACGATCGAGCTGAACGGGTCCGGCGGTGCTCTGGAAGGGTTGGACGGAGAGGCCTTTTACTTCACCCATTCGTACGTGGTGGAGCCCGTCTCACCCACTGTGGTGGCGGCGCGGACCACCCACGGCATCCCATTCGTCAGCGCGGTCGCGGCCGGTTCTGTCCTGGGCGTCCAGTTTCATCCAGAGCGCAGTGGTAAAGCGGGTCTTAGGCTGCTCGCGAACTTCGCGGCCAACTGCCAGCGAGCTCTGGCGGATGCTGGCTAAGCGCATCTGTCCGTGCCTGGACGTGGCGGGCGGCCGGGTGGTCAAGGGTCGCCGGTTTCAGTCCCTGAGCGACCAGGGCGACCCGGTGCTGCTGGCGCGACGTTACGCCGATGAGGGAGCCGATGAGCTGGTCTTCCTGGACATCGAAGCCAGCCTGCAGGGCCGCGGGACCATGGTCGATCTGGTCAGCCGGGTGGCCCGCGAACTCTTCATCCCCCTCACTGTTGGAGGCGGGATCAGGTCCGAGAGTGACATCCGCCTCCTGCTCCGCGCCGGCGCCGACAAGGTGGCGATCCAATCCGCGGCCGTCGGCGATCCCGAGCTGGTGCAGAGGGCGGCGACCAGCTTCGGCTCTCAGTGTGTGGTGGTGGCGATTGACGCTCGGCGGCACCAGCAGGGTTGGGAGGTGTTCACCCATGGGGCACGTCACCCCACCGGTCTCGACGCCGTGAGCTGGGCACTCGACGTGGAGGGTCGCGGAGCCGGGGAACTGTTGGTCACCAGCATCGACCAGGACGGGGTCCGCCGCGGCTACGACCTGGAGCTCACCCGGGCGATCGCCGACACCGTGCAAATTCCGGTGATCGCATCCGGGGGAGCGGGAACGCCGGACGATCTCCTGGAGGTACTGACCGTGGGCCACGCCGACGCGGCCCTGGCCGCCTCCATCTTCCACAGCGGCGACTGGACCGTAGCCGCTGTAAAGGACAGGCTGCACGCGCAAGGGGTGGTGGTGCGGCGATGAAGCTCGATCGACCGGCGGATGTGAAGTTCGATGAGCGAGGATTGGTGACCGCCGTGGTCCAGGACTCCCGCACCGGCACCGTGCTCATGGTCGCCCACATGGACCAGGAAGCGCTGGAGCTGACCCTGGCAACCGGCCAGGTTCACTTTTGGAGCCGCAGCCGGCAGCGTCTGTGGCGCAAGGGAGAGACCTCGGGAGCCATCCTGGAGGTGGATGGAGTGCAGGCAGACTGCGACGGCGACTGCCTCCTGGTCGCGGCTCGGCCGATGGGTCCGACCTGCCATCTGGGGCGCCGATCCTGCTTCGGTGAGCCTGCGATCCTGCTGGATCAGCTGCAACAGACCCTGGAGTCGCGCCGACAGTCGGCGCCACCCGGATCCTACACAGCTGAACTGTTCGCAGCCGGTGAGCCTGGCATCTCACGCAAGATCGGCGAGGAGGCGGTCGAGGTGATCTTGGCCGCTCACCAACCGGATCAGGGGCAGCTGGTTGCAGAGGTGGCCGATCTGTGGTTCCACGCCATGGTGCTGCTGGCAGCCCGCGGGCTCTCGCCGACGGATGTCTTTGCCGAGCTGAAGAGGCGCCAAGCCCCCTGATCCGGGGCCGCTCTATCAACCGGAGCCACCCGGCCGCGTCCACTCCCAGGTTGGCCAGGGACGCATTCTCGAGCCGCCCAGGTCCTCAGGGATGGCCCACTGAGCCTCGGTCATCCGTGACGACCGAGGCAGCGGCGGCCGCCGCTATTTGACCGCGTCTTCCCAAGACTCGACCCAGAACAGGCGCCTCACCTCGCGGAGTAGCGCCTACCTGGATCCCGTTCCCGAGACCGCCTCACTCGTACCAGTTCGGCGCCTGGCGGATGGCCCGCCATTGGGCGGCGTCGTGGCCGTACAGAACAGTGGCCCTCAGATCGCGGGCTCGCTCCAGGAGGTCGTGGGCGCTGGTCCGTGCCCGCTCCGGGTCCGCGTGCCCATCCCAGCTGTCCTGGCGGAGGTTGTCCTCCTCGTAGATCGCGTCACCACAGATGACCGTGTGGCCCCCACTGTCGAGGCGCACCGCCACCGACTGGTGCCCAGGGGCATGGCCAGGCGTGGGAAAGACCGACACCCCGTCGCCGAGGTCCGCCTCTCCGTCCAGAAGACTGTAGTCGAGGCCAGGAAGACGCCAGTACTGGTTGGGAAATGAGGGGTTGTCAAGGGCCGCCTGGTGGTGAGCCCTCTGCACGTGAAAGGTGGCATTGGGGAAGGCGTCGTTGTTGCCCGCGTGATCGAAGTGCAGATGGGTGTTGACCACGTCGGTGATGTCGGCGGCCCGCAGCCCCAGCTGGGCCAGACGGTAGTCGACTGTGTCCTCCACCCGCATCACGGGACTCAGCTCGGCGGCGAAGTCGGTCCCCCGCCAGGTCCGGTCCGGGTCTTCGATGTGGCTCCTGTGGATGCCGGTATCCACCAGGATGCGCCGGCCGGACTTGGAGGTGAGCAGGTAGCCGATGATCGGGATGTGGACTCGCCGCTGGTCGTCGGGTCCCGGTGACAGGACTCCCTTCCGGCAGCAGGCCTCACCCAAGCCGAGCGGATAGAGCCTCTGCATGGAATCCTCCTTGGTGGCATTGAGGCGGGGCTGACCATATGGCCGCCTCCGGTCCCGGCCGGATTGTACGAACTCGCCGGTTCGCGGAGGCTTGAGACGCGCCTCCGCCCGGTCCGGGCGACGACAATGGCTCCATGGCGGATCGTATCGGTTACCAGGGCGAACCAGGAGCGTACTCCGACGAGGCGTGTCAGACGCTGTTTCCGGGGACGGAAGCGGTGGGGCACCCGACCTTCGCCGGCGCGTTCGCCGCTGTCTTGGCGGGTGAGGTCAAGGCCGCGGTGCTCCCGGTCGAGAACAGCCGGGCGGGAGTCGTCCAGGAGGTGAGCGACCTCCTCTGGCGCCATTCCGAGCTGGGAGTGGTGGCCGAGCACGTGATGGCGATCCGGCATCAGCTGCTCTCCCGCGGGGAGGCCCCGGTCACCCGCGCCTGGTCGCATCCCCAGGCTCTGGCGCAGTGCGCCGACTGGCTCGGCGCCCACGGCATCGTTGCGGTCCCCTTCTCCGACACCGCCGGCGCGGCTCGCCACGTGGCAACGTCCGGAGTTGCCGGCGACGGCGCCATCGCGTCGTCACGGGCAGCCGAACTCTACGGGCTCAAGGTCGTGGCCGAAAACGTCTCCGACGAGCCATCGAACCAGACTCGCTTTGTGGTGGTGACCAGGACCAAAGGGGCGGACAGTGTACCCAGCGGTCCCGCCAAGGTGACCATGGGCTTCGTCGTCAAACATCAGCCCGGGGGCCTGGTGAGCGTGCTCGAACTCTTCTCCAACCTGGGTCTGAACCTGAGCAGACTCGACTCCAGGCCGATACCGGATCAACCGTTCCGGTACCGGTTCTACGCCGATGTGGAGCTGGACGACGGCGCCCAGGCCCCGGCCCTACTGCGGCAGTTGGAGGCGATCAGCGAGGAGCTGCGCCCCTTCGGGATCTATCCACGCACCTGAGCTGGCGGCGCTCCATCTCCAGCGACCGGGACTGAGAGCACCGCTCCCTGGGCCGAACTGCCGACCAGGTGCTGGTACCTGGAGAACACACCACGCTCCACGGCCGGCGGGGGAGTCCAGGCACGACGGCGGTCCGCCCACTCCTGATCGGACAGGGCGACCGACATCGAGCGCCCTTCGACGTCGATGGTGATCTGGTCTCCGTCGCGGAGCAGGGCTATGGGCCCCCCGACCGCCGCCTCGGGCGCCGTGTGGCCCACCATGAGACCGTGGGTGGCGCCCGAGAATCGCCCGTCGGTGAGCAGGGCCACGCTGTCGCCAAGCCCCTGTCCGACCAGCGCTCCCGTCACCCCCAGCATCTCCCGCATCCCCGGCCCCCCCCGGGGCCCCTCGTAGCGGATCACCAGCACGTCCCCGGGCGTGATCCTGCGCCCCGAGACCGCCGCCATCGCGTCCTCTTCGCAGTCGAACACCCGGGCCGGCCCGGTGTGCAACCTCCACTGATGGCCAGCGACCTTCACCACGGCCCCCTCAGGTGCGAGGGGGCCGTGGAGGATCACCGTCCCCCCGGTGGGGCTGAGAGGCTCTGTGACGCTCCTGACCACGTCCTGACCGTCACGCTCGGGCCACGCGGCTGCGGCTTGTGAGGCCTCATCCCCGAGCGTCTTCCCGGTGCAGGTGAGCGCCTGGCCGGCGAGCAGGTCGGCTTCCAGAAGCTTGCGCGCCAGCAGCGCCACCCCGCCCGCGCGGGTCAGGTCGACGGCGTTGTAGCGGCCCCCCGGGCGAAGGTCGGCGAGCCATGGCGTGCGCCGGCTGATCCGATCGAAGTCGTCTATGTGCAATGGGATCTGGGCCTCGTGTGCGATCGCCAGCAGGTGCAGCACCGCATTGGTCGACCCTCCGCTGGCCATCACCCCAGCCACGGCATTGGCGAAGGACTCGGGGCGCAGATAGCTGCTGGGCCGGCGGCCCGCCAGAACCATGTCGACGGCGCGTCGCCCCACCTCGGCGGCGACAGCCGGTTTGGCCGGGTCGGTGGCGGCCACGCCTCCGGTCTGCAAAGGGGCGATGCCGAGCAGCTCGATGGCCATCGCCATGGTGTTGGCCGTGAACTGACCCCCGCAGGCGCCGGCTCCGGGGCAGGCGACATCCTCCAGCGCCCTCAGGTCGTCGTCGGTGATCCTGCCCGCCTCGGCAGCGCCGATGGCCTCGAAGACGTCGATCACGGTGACATCCCGGCCCCGAAACCGGCCTGGCTGGATGGATCCGCCGTAGAGGAGGCATCCCGGAAGGTCCAGGCGACAGAGCGCCATGGCCGCCCCCGGGATGGTCTTGTCGCATCCCACCAGGGCCACCACCCCATCCAGGAGATGGCCCCGGACCACCAGCTCGATCGAGTCGGCGACGACCTCGCGGCTCACCAGCGAGGCCTTCATACCCTGGGTGCCCATGGCCACCCCGTCGCTGATGGCGATCGTATTGAACTCCATCGGGGTCCCACCCGCCTCGCGGATTCCCCTCTTCACGTCCTCCGCCAGCGAGCGCAGACCCAGATTGCAGGGCATGGTCTCGATCCATGTGTTGGCGATCCCGATCAGGGGACGGCGGAGATCCTCATCGGAGTACCCAGCCCCCTTCAGCATGGCCCTGGCGGCGGCCCGCTCCCGACCGACGACCAGCCCTCGGCTGGGCAACTCCGCAGATGTGGTCCCGCTCGTCATCTTGGGTAACTCCCAGCTGAACTCGGCCGCCTCGGTGGCGGCCTCTCCGACGGAGTAAAACCTTAGCAACCATGGGCGGGGAGCGGGCAGGAGGGTGGGCACGACCGAGGACGCGGCGAATGGGGATCAGGGACCTGCCCCTCAGGCGATCTCGATGAAGCCCCGCCCTCGCCCTCTCCCGGTCGGACCCGGGTGGCATCAACTACTTCAAGCGCAGGCCGCCGGCGTCGGCCTCACAGTGGTCCGCCGACAGCAGGCGTCTGTGGTCACCAGACCGTTGGACGATCTCGTCCCTCACGACTGGACAGGGCGGCTGTCACCTTGTGGCTGAATCTCCGGACCGAACCCCAATCCCGGCTATGGCCTTGACAGCGCCGCCCGACACTGGTATACCTGTCGACACCTTGAACGCACAACTCGTCGCCGTGCTGACCCGCGAGAGCTCGATCGCTCTAGTAGTCCTAATTACAGGAGGGCTGGTCAGCTAAAGGCCGCGTATTCGCACTTAGCTGAAAGCCCCCCGGTCACAACCGGGGGGTTTTTTTTACCCCTTTAACAGCAACCCCTCTCCCCCGATACCCGCGGGGGCCAGCAGTAACCAGGAGGCCCACCATGTCCGACCCCGGCCAGACCACAGCCAGCGAAGCCCAACGCCACTCAACCTTCCCGCCCGACATTGAGCTCGACGAGGCCGCCCGCAACTGGGTGCGTCACCATCCCGAAAAGGCTCGCCCGATTCGACAGATGGCAGCCGACGCGGCGGTGACCTCGGCGATTGGCAGAGCCTACGGCCAGGGCTGACGCTTTCAAATGTGCGCCACCGCCCTTTTGGGGTTCGACGACAATCAACGCGAGCCCGCCCCGGCGCGCCGGTGCGGAGCTGAGATCCTCCTGCGGGCGCTCGAAGCCGAGGGCGTGGAGGTCATCTTCGGACTGCCGGGAGGCGCCAACCTGCCCATCTACCAGTACCTTCCTGGCTCACCGATCCGCCACATCCTGGTGCGCCACGAGCAAGGGGCGGCACACATGGCAGACGGCTATGCCAGAGCCAGTGGCCGAGTGGGCGTCTGCCTGGCCACCTCGGGACCGGGAGCGCTCAACCTCGTGACCGGCCTGGCGACGGCCCACTTCGACTCTGTGCCGGTGGTCGCGATCACAGGGCAGGTGGCGACCCCGACCATCGGAACAGACGCCTTCCAGGAGTCGGACGTCATCGGGGCCACGATGTCGGTCACCAAGCACAGCTATCAGGTCCATGACGCTCGGGATCTCGAGGCCGTGGTGCATGAGGCCTTCCACGTGGCCCGGACGGGCAGGCCCGGGGCGGTCCTCATCGACATCCCCAAGGACGTGCAGCAGCAGATCGTTGAGGGGGAGCCGGCTCAGATCACCCGGCTGCGCCCGCACCGCGAGCCCCCGGCACCCAGCCAGGAGCTGCTGATGGCAGCGGCCAGGAGCCTGGCGGGAGCACGGCGGCCCATGATCCTGGCGGGTCGTGGCGTGGCCATCGCCCAAGCGCAGGCAGCCCTGCTCGCTTTGGCGGAGCACATCGATGCTCCGGTCGGCACGACCCTTCTGGGCACGGGAGTCTTCCCCTCCAGTCATCCGCTGGCACTGGGGCTGGTCGGCTTCATGGGCACCGGCTACTGCAACCTGGCCGTGAGCAACTGCGACTGCCTTTTGATGGTGGGAATGCGGGCAGACGACCGGGTCACCTGCCGTCTGGACGGGTTTGCGCCTCGCGCCGAGCACATCATCCACGTGAACATCGATCCTGCCGAGCTGGGCAAGACCCTGGCGGCAGACTGCCAGATCGCCGCCGACGCCGGCTGGACCCTGGAAGCTCTCATCAAAGAGACCCCAGAGCGGCGCCACCCCACGTGGCGCCGCCAGGTGGACGAGTGGCGCGACCGCCATCCGCTGCGCTACCCCCACAATGGCAGGCTGCAGCCGCAGGAGGTCCTCGCCGCCTGCTATGCCCACCGCCTGCCCACCGACATCGTGGTGGCGGACGTGGGATTGAACCAGATCTGGGCCGCCACCTCTTGGACCGGTGACGAGGCGGGAACCTTCCTCAACTCCGGAGGCGCCGGAACCATGGGCTTCGCCCTGCCCGCGGCACTTGGCGCGCAGGCGGCTGACCCGGGCCGCCGGGTATGGGCCATCTGCGGGGAGGGTGGCTTCGTCATGACCCTGCAGGAGCTGGCCACAGCTGTGGAGGCCGGGTTACCCGTCAAGGTGGTGATCCTCAACAACGGCCAGTTGGGCATGGTTCGCCAATTTCAAGACGACTTCTACGGCGGGGTCCGGTCGGAGATCGAGCACAGCGTCATTCCGAACTTCCAACTCCTGGGGTCGGCCTTCGGTTGCTTCAGCGTCGCCGTGACCTGCCAGGCCGAGCTCGGCGAAGCCCTGGAGGCGGCGATGGCGCACCCAGGACCGGCCCTGGTGGAGTGCCGGATCGACCCCGAGGCCAACGTCTACCCGATAGTCCCCTTCGGAGGAGGGCTTGCAGACTTCATGGAGTGCCCATCCACGTGAGCTCGACACCAGTTGGCCAGGGCCTGTCCGCACCTGGTTCAATCAGCCCTGCAGGGCCCTCCCGGTTGATCCTGGTCAGGGTCGAGGATCGCAGCGGAGTTCTGCAGCGGGTCACCAATTGCCTGGCCCGGCGTGGCTTCCATCTGCTCAGCTGCTCGGTGGGCCAGGGTCCAAAGCCCGGCCTGCTCTGCCTCTGGCTGCGGGTGGGGACAGGGCCGCAACCACCAGACCAGGTGATCAAGCAGCTCTCCAAGCTCATCGACGTGGTGAGCGTGGAGGACCGAACCGAGACGGATCCCATGGAGTGGGTAACCGCGCTGGTGGAGATCCGCCGGGATGGCGACGAGATGGAGCTGGAGGCGGCGTTGCAAGAGCCCGGAGTTCAGGTTGTGCGCCGCCTCAAGGACTCGGTGCTGGCGGCGGTTGCGGGCACGCCGGAACAGGTCGAGGTGCGGCTTGGCCAGCTGCGACGGCTGCCGGTCTCGGACTGGGTGCTGGGACGCCCCCTTGCACTTGGCGAGGGTGGGGCAGGCCAGGCGGCTGCAGTTGGAAACCGACAGGTTAGTGGGAGCTGAGCGAGATGAAGATGTACTACGACGACGATGCCGACCCCCAGGCGCTGGCGGGCAGCCGGGTGACCATCCTGGGCTACGGCAGCCAGGGTCATGCCCATGCCCAGAACCTGCGCGACTCTGGCTACCAGGTTCGGGTCGGTTTGCGGCCCAGCAGTTCCAGCCGAGCTCAAGCTCTGGCGGACGGATTCCAGGTGGATGACCCGGTGACCGCGGCCCGCGATGCGGATGTGGTCATGGTCCTGATCCCGGATCACGATCAGGCTGCCCTCTTCGCCGATGGCCTGACGGAGGTGCTGCGACCCGGATGCCTCCTGCTCTTCGCCCACGGATTCTCGATCCACTACGGAACGGTGATCCCGCCCCGCGACTGCGATGTGGCGATGGTCGCACCCAAGGCTCCCGGGCACATGGTAAGGGCCTGCTTTGTGGATCAGATCGGATGCCCGGCTCTGCTGGCCGTGCACCAGGATGTGACCGGGCGGGCCAAGCAGCGTGCGCTGGCGTATGCCCGGGGCCTGGGCAGCACCAAGGCGGGCGTTCTGGAGACCACCTTCAAGGAGGAGACCGAGACCGATCTGTTCGGAGAGCAGGCGGTGCTCTGCGGTGGGGTCACCGCCCTGATAACGGCGGCGTTCGAGACCCTGACCGAGGCCGGCTACCAGCCCGAACTGGCCTACTTCGAGTGCCTGCACGAACTCAAGCTCATCGTCGACCTCATCTACCAGGGCGGCCTCTCCCTGATGCGCTACAGCGTCAGCGACACCGCCGAGTTCGGCGACTACGTGAGCGGCCCGGTGATAGTGGACGAGCATGTGCGCGAGCAGATGCGAGGCGTCCTGCACAGGATCCAGAGTGGCTCCTTCGCCGAGCGCTGGATCGACGAGAACCGCTCGGGCCGCCATGATTTTTTGGCACAGCGCCAGAGCCACTCAGAGCATCCCATTGAGACGGTGGGAAAGAAGCTGCGGGCCCAGATGTCGTGGATCCAGCCGGTCGCAGCGGTTCCTCAGTCGCCAGGTGCAGTCGCGGCTGAGGAGTCGCCGACCGTGGAAGCGACTCCCGAGGTGGCGGTATCTTGAGCGGCAGTCCGCGCCGCCTGGCTCCGGGCGGCGGCGGAGGCCCGGGTGAGGTGGTCCAGTTCTTCGATACCACCCTGCGCGACTACCAGTCGATGCGGATAGTGGGCGAGGTCGGCGACCTTGACCCCGCCCTGGGGACAGTCGTCCATTGAGCGCGGCAGCCCAGCAGTTGAGACTGGTCGTCCTACCCGGCGACGGGGTCGGGCCGGAGGTTACCGATGCGGCGCTGGCCGTGCTCCGCTCCATCCTCGATCGAGCGGGCATCGAGCTGGTCGCCGAGCAGCATGACATCGGTGGTCAGGCCATCGATTCCTGCGGTGAGCCCCTCCCCCGCTCCACCCTTGCAGCCTGCCGGGAGGCAGACGCCGTCCTTTTGGGCGCGGTCGGAGGGCCCCGATGGGACCGAGGACCGGTGCGTCCTGAGTCCGGTCTGCTCTCCCTGAGGAGCGGGCTGGGCGTCTTCGCCAACCTGCGCCCCGTGCGGGTCTGGGGCGGCGCCGAGGGACTCAGCCCCATTCGCGAAGAGGTCGTCCGAGGCGCCGACATCATGTTCGTCCGAGAGCTCACCGGCGGAGCCTACTTCGGGCGGCCGCGAGGGATCGGGGGGGCCACGCCCAGTCGGCGCGGAGTGGACACCATCGAGTACGGCGAAGCTGAGATCCGGCGCGTGGCCCACGTCGCCTTCAGGATCGCGGAGACTCGCCGGCGCCGAGTGACCTCGGTGGACAAGGCCAACGTCCTGGCCACATCAGCGCTGTGGCGAGAGGTCCTTGGCGAGGTGGCCAAGGACTACCCCCAGGTCGAGCTAGAGCACTTCCTGGTCGACAGCTTCTCCCTGCGTGTGCTGCTTGAGCCGCAACGCTTCGACGTGGTGGTGACCGAGAACCTGATGGGGGACATCCTGACCGATGAAGCCGCGGCTCTGGTGGGAACACTGGGCATGCTTCCGTCGGCCAGCGGGGGCGGCGAGGGACCCTGGCTCTACGAGCCGGTCCACGGTTCCGCGCCCGACATCGCCGGCAAGGGACTCGCCAACCCCCTGGGAGCTATAGCCAGTGCCGCCATGCTGCTGCGGCTGAGCTTGGGCCGTGAAGATCTGGCCGAGGCGGTCGAACGGTCGATCGGGGCAGTGGTCCGAGCGGGCTCTGTCACAGCCGACATGGACGGCGCGCTCACCACTAGGGAAGTCACCGATGCTGTCCTGGGCGAACTAGAGGCGGGGGTGGCCGCGTGACCTCCGCCGCAGCCGCCACGAGCGACCTAGTCCTGTACGACACCACCCTGCGAGACGGCATGCAGGGTTACGGCATGCAGCTCAGCCTGGAACAGAAGTTGCGCGTCGCCAGGCGGCTGGATGAGCTCGGGATTCCCTACATCGAGGGCGGGTGGCCAGGGGCCAACCCGCGTGACACCGCCGTCTTCAACAGCCTGGGCCGGCAACCACTGGAGCGAGCGCGCCTTGCCGCATTCGGAGCCACCTGCCGACCTCATGCGGCCGCTGGCACGGACCCGGTGCTGCAAGCCACCCTGGCCGCCGGCACCCCCGTCGTCACCCTGGTGGGCAAGGCCTCGAGATGGCAGGTTGAAACCGTCCTCCGAACCAGCCCCCAGGAAAACCTCCGCATGGTGAGGGAATCTGTCGCCCTGGCGGTCGAGGCAGGACGAGAGGTGGTCTTCGATGCCGAGCACTTCTTCGACGGCGAGGCTGACGACTCGGCCTACTCCATCTCGGTGGCGCTGGCAGCTCGGGAGGCCGGGGCACGCTGGATCGTGCTGTGCGACACCAACGGCGGCAGATTGCCGGATGAGATTTTCAAAGTCACCGCCGCCACCAAAGACCAGGTCGGCGACTGTCTCGGGATCCACTGCCACAATGACACCGGCACCGCCACCGCAGCCTCGTTGGCGGCGGTGGCGGCTGGGGCGCGCATGGTGCAGGGGACCCTCAACGGGACCGGCGAACGCTGTGGCAACGCCGACCTCTTGGTGGTGGCAGCCAATCTGCAACTGAAACTGGATCGGCCAGTGCTGCCCGAAGGCAAGCTCTGCGAGCTGGTCGCGGTCTCGAGGCAGTTCGACTCCATGCTGAATCGAGTGGCCGATCCGCAGCGGCCATATCTCGGGACCGCCGCCTTCCTGCACAAGGCCGGGCTCCATGTGCAGGGGATGTCCCGAGACTCGACCGCATATCAGCACATCGATCCGGCCCTGGTGGGCAACGGAACCCGCGTTGTGGTCTCCGACCAGAGCGGCCGCAGCAACGTCTCCGCCAAGCTCGACGCCCTGGGGTTGGAAAAAGTCGACCCCGAGGCCAGCCAGGCCCTGATCGACACGGTCAAGCGGCTAGAGGCAGAGGGCTGGGCTTTCGAGGATGCCGACGCCTCCTTCGAGCTTTTGGTGACCAGGAGCCTGAGCGGGAATACCGCGCCCTTCGAGCTCGTCGAATCCTTGGTGGTCGCCCACGAGCAGGCTCGAAGTGCGGACGGGACGCCGGGCACTCAGGCCAGCGTCAAGGTCAACGTCGGCGGAGCTCTGGTCCACACCGCCGCCGACGGGGCGGGACCGGTCGAGGCGCTTGACAGCGCCCTCCGGCGTGCCCTCATACCCCACTTCCCAGAACTGGCCGAGGTTCACCTGGTCGACTACCGGGTCCGCGTAATCAACGGCGACCAGGGCACCGCCGCCACGGTTCGGGTCGGGATCGACTCCACCGACGGAGACCGTACCTGGACCACGGTTGGCTGCTCCGCCAACATCCTGCGCGCATCCGCCCTAGCGCTGGTGGACAGCTACGAATGGGCAACCCGGCACAATTGCCCCGCCATCCCCTTGTCTTCCACCGCATGATCCGCCGATAGGAAGGAGATCCCGCCATCAGCAGCAACATCGACCACCGCCCAGCCCGCACCGCCTACCAGAAGATATGGGAATCCCACCTGGTGAGCGGCAACCCGCAAGAGCGGGTACTCCTATATATAGACCTTCACCTGGTCCATGAGGTCACCTCCCCCCAGGCCTTCACCGGCCTGCGGGCGGCGGGGCGCTCGGTGCGCCGGCCGGATCTGACAGTGGCTGTGATGGACCACCTGGTGCCAACCTGGGAGCGGAACCGGCCGACCCCAGACCCCATCGGCAGAGAGCAGCTCCGCCAGTTGCAGGAGAACTGCCGCGCCAGCGGCATCCCGCTCTTCGATCTCCACCACCAGCAGCAGGGGATCGTGCACGTGATCGGGCCGGAGTTGGGCGTGACCCAACCCGGAATGACAGTTGTCTGCGGCGACTCCCACACCGCCACCCATGGAGCCTTCGGCACCCTGGCCTTCGGGATCGGAACCTCCGAGGTGGAGCAGGTGCTGGCCACCCAATGCCTCTGGCAGGCCCCCTCTCCCACCATGGAGGTGAGAATCGACGGTGAGCTGCCCCACGGGGTGGTGGCCAAGGATGTCGCCCTTGGTGTGATCCGCCAGCTGGGGGTGAGCGGCGGCCGGGGTTCGGTCATCGAGTACACCGGCAGCGTGGTGCGAGCACTCTCCATGGAGGGCCGCATGACCCTTTGCAACATGACCATCGAGGCTGGCGCCCGGGCCGGCATGATCTCCCCCGACCAGACGACCATCTCCTACCTGGAGGGCCGCCCAGCCAGCCCCAGGGGTGATGACTTCGACCGCGCCACAGAGCGCTGGCTCAGCTTCGCCTCCGACCCCGGAGCCCAGTTCGACCGCACCGAGGTTGTCCCGGCCTCCGAGCTGGCACCGTTTGTGACATGGGGGACCACCCCGGCGATGGTAGCGCCGGTGACAGAGCGGATCCCCTACCTGACAGACATGCCCGACCAGGCCTCCCGCGATGCCACGGGCCGTGCCCTCGCCTACATGGGCCTGGCGGAGGGTACCGCGATCCAGGACATAGCGATCGATCGAGTCTTCATCGGTTCCTGCACCAACAGCCGGATCGAGGACCTGCGCCAGGCAGCCGCGGTGGCGGCCGGCAAGAAGGTCCACCCCAAGGTGCGAGCGATGGTGGTTCCGGGATCTGGAACCGTGAAGCGGGAGGCCGAGCGAGAGGGGCTGGATCGAATCTTCAGGGACTCCGGCTTCGAGTGGCGCGAGGCGGGTTGCTCGATGTGTCTGGGAATGAACCCTGACATCCTGATGCCCAAGGAACGCTGCGCCTCTACCTCCAATCGCAACTTCGAAGGCCGCCAGGGAGCCGGGGGGCGGACCCACCTGGTCAGCCCGGCCATGGCTGCCGCCGCCGCGGTCCACGGGCACTTCGTGGACGTGAGACAGCTCTCTGCGACAGAGCGGATCTGAGCCAGGAGGAATCACCAACTTGCAACCATTCACCGTCCACCAGGGCCTCTGTGCCACCCTCGTCCGCGATGATGTTGACACCGATCAGATCATCCCCAAGCAGTTCCTGAAGCGCACCGACAAGGACGGCTACGGTGAGGCCTGCTTCTTCGACTGGCGCTACGACTCTGGGGGGAATCCCGACCCCAGCTTCGAGCTGAACCAGCCGAGGTACGCGGGGGCGAGCATCCTCGTGACGGGCCAGAACTTCGGCTGTGGTTCGTCCCGAGAACATGCGGCATGGGCCCTGTTGGGCTACGGGCTGAGAGCCGTGATCGCACCATCGTTCGCTGACATCTTCAGGACCAATGCCCTCCAGAACGGTCTGCTACCGGTCACCCTCACCCTGGCTGAGGTCCGACTGTTGACCGAACGAGCACAGACCGACGAAGGATGGCAGGTGACGATCGACCTCACAAGGCAGTCAGTGACCGATGCTCTTGGTCACGTCGCAACCTTCGAGATCGAGGACTTCTGGAAGGAGTGCCTCTTGGAGGGGCTGGACCCGATCGCGATGGCGGAAAAGCGCGACCCTGAGATCTCAGCCTACGAGCAAGGCCGGTCAGCCCTGCTGCCGACCACCTCTTACCTGGGCGCCCTGTAGTCGAGCCGCCGGCTGGCCGCTGATGCCAGCCGGCGGCGGGCTCGGCACCGGCGGTTGAGGTTCGAGATCGGATGGCCCCCGGTCGGAACGCTTGAGAATCGACCTTTGGCATTCTCCTTGAGACTGAGTGCCGGGATCAGGCGTCCAATCCCACATGGACCAGGTATTGGAGATGGCCGCGGTCGACGACCTCGAGCTGGCCCGTCAGGGCGATGACGGCGCCAGGACCCGGGTTTTGGAACCGCTGTTGGATCCCGGTTACCGGCTCGCCTACGGTATCCTGCGTCGCCGCGAGGCCGCTGAGGACGCCCTGCAGGACGCCTGCTACAACGCACTTCGAGCATTGACGCGCTTTCGCGGCGACCAGAGCCGACTTCGCCCCTGGTTCCTCACCATCGTGGCTAACCAGTGCCGCTCCCAACTGCGCCGCCCGTTCTTCTCCTGGTTGCCAATTCCCGAGACCCTGCCGAGCGGCGACTTCTCCGGCTCGGTCGCCACCAGCCACGACCTGGGGGAGGCGATGCAGGCACTGGGCTTCCAACAGCAGCTGATCCTGGCGCTCTTCTACTACCTCGACCTCCCGCTCGACGAGGTGGCGGCGGTGATTGGAATCAAGGAGGCGGCGGCCAGGTCGCGCCTCTATCGGGCGGTCGGCGAGCTGCGCCGGCTGCTGCGGGAACCGGAGGGCAGCTGATGGAGCGAGCACTGGAAGACAGGATCAAGGAGGCATTCGCCAGGGCCTACGAACCACCCGCGGCTGACCTGCGCCGAATGCTGTCACAGCCCTCGCTGAGCTCGCGAGCGCGGGGCCGGAGGCTCGTCCGGGTGGGACTGCTCGCGCTGGTGGCGGCCCTGGTGGCGGTGGCGATGAGCCTGCCGAGAGCCCTCGTGCCGGCGCCAAAGCCGCTATCACGCACCCCGTTTGCTCAGGTGTTTCCGGACTACGGCTACGTCGTGGTGGCGACCAGGGTGGACCTCAGCGGTCGAGGCGGCAAGGTCTACCTGGGAGTGGTGCCTCCGGGGCGCGGATATGGGGTTTTCCTGCAGACCCGCTGTGCTGCCAGAAACTTGGGCTCGTTCACTGAAACCGTCGGTGGCGGCCAGGTGGCCAAGGACTTCCTGATCGGGATAGCGGGCGCCAACGGACGTTCCTTCTCGTTCTACTCGGCTCCCTCCGCCACTGACCACACCTGCGCGGCGGACAACCTGGCCGGCGGCTCCACCCAGATTCCGGCCCAGCCAGCCGGCGGTCGGCCCCAGCCCCTCTACGTGATCGCGGCAAGGGGGCTTGCCTGGCGCGCGACCCTGGAGGTGTACGACCGCCTCGGTAGCCCTCCCCAGATCCCGGCCACCCTGGGAACCTGCCAATCCTCCGGTCTTGGGTGGGGGGGCTCAAACGTCCCGGCCGGGAATGGGGGCGTCGATGTATTCACGCTGCAGCCGTCTCGCTACCCAGCCAACAGAGGTCCATGCCAGCTGGCTCTGCCGGTGAGATTGGGACTGTTCTGGGCGGGCACGACGACCCCCTTGTCGGTTGTGGGCAATCTGAGGCAGGTGGTGCTGTCGGGCCCCTTCGACGGTGGACCCACCCCCAGCCTAGCCTGGCGGTGGGCCAACTGGTGCGGTCCCCGACGACCGGTTCAGGAGGTCGTCTTCGGTCCCGGGGGATCGGTGCTCACCGACACCACCTCTGTGCTCCGCCTCCCGTCCTGCCAGGACCAGTCCACCCCGTCCAGCCTGACCCTCAAGCGCGGGGGCTGAGTACGGCCAACTGGTTATCCGGCCTGACCTGGGCGTTACCAACTATGTGACGGACAAGACCGCGGGGGACAGGCGGCCACTGTCCCCGGGCCGCGTCTGGCCGTCTCGGGGGCGCCCCATGGCGGCTCCCGCTCGGCCCGCGTCGGCACGGAGGGCGCTCGGCAATGGAGGGTGGCTGCGCCGCTCGGCATTCTGCCCAACCTGGCCCCAAAGCGTCAGCGCCAGCGCCCCAGCGCCATTGAAGACGTTGCGAATGCCGCGGGATCACCCGCCGATCAGATCGCGGAAGACTCGGTCCCGACTGACTCCACCGACACCGCAGCTAGCCCGCTTGACCACTTGATGAGACTGAGCCAAGGTCAGCCGCCGCCCTCGAGGCGGAAGTTTCCCATCGGCCTCCGACGCGTGCCGCACGGCTCATCGAAGATCAGGCGGCGGCGGCACGGACAAGCGGCCGTGGAGTTTGCCCTGGTAGCTCCGCTCCTTCTGCTGCTGGCCTTCGGGATTGTGGACTTCGGAAGGGCGATGTACTACCAGAATGAGATCACCAACGCCGCCCGGGAGGGGGCCAGGATCGCGATCCTGGCCAGCAACCCATGCAACACGGTCTATGGCAATCCCGGTGGGTCATGTGGCACATCCTCCTCTCCGGCTGGCCCCACCGTCTGTGGAGCGATCGATGGCAGCGCCAGCCTCATCACCCACTGGAGCTGCGGCGAAGGCTCCCTCCTGCTGCCTGGGGTCTCCGGCGACGGCACCACCCAGACCAGTCAGCCAGGGTGGGCGTATGTGGAGGTGGACCAGTCCAGCTCCCCCTCGTCCTGCCCGACCGTCGGGAGCAACCCCGTCACCCCGCGCTCGAGCGGCAACCTGATGATCCTGGTCACAATCCATTACTACTTCCGCCCCCTCACCCCGATCGTCAGCAGCTTCTTCCCCTCCTCCTTCTATCTCAGCAGCTCCGTGTGCGCTCGCGATGAGTACTGACCGACGCTCCAAGCCGCGGGCCGGGATGCCCCGGCGGCGCCAACGCGGCCAGGCCGCCGCCCTGGTGGGCCTGCTGATCTTCTTCGTGGTGCTCGGGATGGCCTCGCTCGCCATCGATGTCGGAACCAACTTCGACAACCAGCAGCAGATGCAGGGAGCCGCCGACCAAGCCGCGCTGGCGGGAGCCCAGGAAACAGGGTTCCCTGGGGCAGGCGTCCGGCAGAGCACTGAGGACCTGGCCTGGACGGACCTGGGGCTTACACCGCCGACGGGCTCCTGCGTCACCGGCACCTCCCTCTCCGGGACCACCTGCACCGAGCTTCAGAGCGGCTACACGGTCACGGTCACCTACCCGTACACCCCCTTCAACACCACGGTCAACAACTACCCGGCAACCGAGGTTGTGGCGGTGGACATCACCCACAACAACCCCGCCCACGGCTTCGAGGGTTTCCTGGGGATCAGTTCCACCACCATCCACGTCCACTCGGCGGCCGTGGGCGTGGCAGGAACCCGCCAGTTCCCCTTTGCCCTGGGAACGCGTTTCCTCGACCTGACCGGCGGCGGCACCATCACTTCCTATGGATCGATCCTGGTCGACCAGTGCTCCGACAGTGGCGCCGGCGACTTCTCCAGCGGTGGGGGAGCAAATGGAGGGCTCTATGAGAACGGGACCACCAGCCTTCTGATCGGCGCCGACTACACCAGTTCCAGCCTGGACTACTACGCCGATGCCGAAGCCGTGCTGGCGGCGGATCCAGGGTCCACCAGCTGCCAGTCGACGGCCAACTCCAGCGCATCCAACTTCACCGGCTTCTCTCATCTGGTGCACTTCAGCTCAACCTATCCCGACTACAACTTCGCATACGGGTTCAACTCCGGCCAGTCCGGCTGCGCGGTGTACTCCGGTGCGCGGTTCCCCGACCCCTGCCAGTCCAACCCGGAAGGAGACGCCTCGTGGCAGGACTCCTGCTGGCAGCTCCCCGGCGGCAAGGGGACGGTGCCGGTGGGCTGGACCAGCAGCTATGCGTACCAGGTGGGTCAAGCGGTGACCGTGAAGTCCGGCCCCACGGCCCCGGTGATGTGTGGAACCGAACCCTCCACCCCAAGTCCGCTGGAGCCAACCGGCAGCATGGAGGGTTCGTACCACCCATACCAGTTCCCAGGATTTCCACTGTATGAGACCCCCGAGCAACTGGTGCAGGGGTTGTCCCCAGATCTCGTAATCC
>JAJZJU010000132.1 GCA_021809895.1 bacterium | reverse complement strand
TGACGTACTCAGGTCCCGGAAACCGACTTCGTGGCGCACGCCTGCGCACGTCGGCGGACAGCCTTTGGGGAGCTTCAAAATCGATGGGGGGCGCCCAAGGCGTCCCCGGAGGGATCGTTCCCCTCGCCTCCCGCCAATTCAAATTAGCCAATTGTCGGGGCCGGGCCAACCCGCTCAACTGCCCGCCGGTGGTCGTTTGATACCACCATTGATACCAACGCGTCGGTAGTGGTGGTCACCGGTGTGAGGCAGTGCCCCGCTGGCCCCAGTCGGTTACTGTCAGAGGGTTGCCAGCCCTTCAGATGGGCCTGCTAGAGTTCACCGTCCTTCAGCAACAGCTCCTCGACCCCCTCGCAGTCCCCTCAGCCTGCCACGACTGAACGCTGCGGTGCGGGGCCTGAACCCATCCCCGATGTGCGAAAAGTCGGTCGCGATGCTCCCGCGGCGCCTAGCGATTCTGGGACCAGTCAGCCTTACTTGGGCCCGACGATCTTCTCCGCAGTGGCCACGATCTCGCCAGCGGCGGCGAGGTCCTCCTCCAGCTCAGCGGGATCGACCGGATAGCCGTGGTACTCAGCGAGATTGCGCGTGCGGCGCATCCGGTCCAGCTGCTCAAGGGCTCGGGCGCCCGGGGTGGGGCCGTAAAGCTCTTGCATGATGAGGATCAGGTTGGCATGCGCACCTTGACCCCGGACCCTCAGACCGCGCGCCGCCAGGGTCGCAGTGCAAGCCTTGCGGGCCGCGTCGTAGGCCAGTTGATACGCGCCGGCCAAGTCCGACTCGCGGACGGCCAGCCGGGCGGTCCTAAGATGCCGGCGTGCATCATCGAGGAGCCGGGCGGTGGCGGCGGGATCCGGTGCTATGTCCTGGAGCAGGCCTTGGCGGCGCAGGTCGTCCAGGTGGGTCACGGCTTCTCGGCCAAGGGGACGGGAACAAGCGCTCCACTCCTAACCGTGATCAAGAAGCCCTCCTCAGGTCTGGCCCACGCCTCAGGGGAGCGGACCAGGGCGTTGACATCAAGACCGAGCCGCTCCTCGGCGGCGCGGGCGGCCCGGTGAACCGCGTTCCGATCAGGCGAGCCAATGACAAGGACATCGACGTCCTGAGGGGGTGGGCCCGGCTGCCCGGCCGCGCGTTCCGCCCAAGAGCCATAGATCCATGCCGCCTGGATGCCTGAGACTCGGTTCAACTCTTGGGCGACAATGTGGGCGGGGCCAATCGCTTTCAAGATCAACGCCCTGACCTCTGGCAGGATGGGAGATTCGGGGTTGGCTTGAACTAGACGGAGGTTGCCAACCCGCCGACTGCGGAGTAGGCCGGCTGACTCTAGCCGGTCGACCTCCCGGTTCACGGTGGCGTGATGTACGCCCAAGCGGCGGGCGAGATCCGAGAGGGAATTCTCGGTGTCCGGGTTGATCAGCACCAAAGCCAGTAGCTCTGCTTGGTGGGCGGAGCGGAAGAGGGGCAGGAGAGGCGGCGCCGGTGTGTGCACGACGCGCACCATTCTATGCGCTATGCGCACACACGCGCACCGGTCACGGCCCTGACCAGCAACGGCTGGAGTTGGCGGGCCGGGGCCAAGCTTGGCCGCTGTACGCTGCCGCAAGAGCGCGGGATTGGCCAGTGCGCCAGAGGGGTGGTCGCTCACAACGGGGCAGTCCCCCGTAACACTGGGAGGGGACCACGACCCACGTGGCGATCGAATGGACACGACGCGGGGATCAAGGGCCGTGGGATTCTGGTAGCGACGCGTCCAGGGGCTCGTTGCATCTGCCCGGGAATGGCGGTTGGTGCCAACGGACACTGACGGCATCGCTGACGGCAAGGAGGCCGAACCTGGTCGCAAAATTCCGGGCCTTGACCTACTCAGGTCCCGGAAACCGACTTCGTGGAGAACGCCTTAACATGCCGGCGGAAGACCTTGCAGGGGATTCAGGGCCGGTGGTTTGTCAAGACCGGCCTCCCAGGAACACGGTCGAGACTTTGGAACGCCGCCCTCGCGGGAACCATCCGAGCTGGGTACGATGCAGGCTGCGCAACAAGGGCCGAGCGAGCGGCCCGAGATGAAGGTCGGAAGGTTCGCGTTCATTTCAGAGATGCCAATTTGTCCAAGCCGACCGGATTGAACGATCCCAAGACCCGCGACCATCCCCCGGCCGTCGGTGCGGTACTGGCGCGGCCGGAACTGGTGGCTCGCGTCCAAGAGCACGGGCATCAGACGGTCGTCGAGGCCATCCGCAGGGCGGCTGCCGAGCTCGGGGTACGGCCCGAGTTGGGCAGGGCCGATGCCGAGAGGTGGGTCGCCGACCGGGCCGCTGCTCTGCTCACCGAGGAGCCGCGGCGGCTGCATCGGGTGATCAATGGCACCGGCATCGTCATTCACACCAACCTGGGGCGCGCGCCGCTGGGAGCCGAGATAGCCGCCCGCGCTGTGCAGGTAGCGGCTGGGTACTCCAACCTTGAGCTCGATCAACCCAAGGGCCGTCGCGGTGACCGGCAGGACCTGCTCTCAACCCTGCTGTCCCAACTGGGTGGTGCGGAGGCGGCGATGGTGGTCAACAACGGCGCGGCCGCGGTTCTGCTGGCACTGGCCGCGCTCTGCCGTGGCCGTGAGGTGGTGGTTTCGCGAGGGGAGCTGATCGAGATCGGCGGTGGCTTCAGGATCCCGGATATCCTCCGCCTTTCCGGGGCGCGCCTGATCGAGGTAGGCACCACCAATCGAACGCGCGTCCAAGACTATCTGGCCGCCGCCGGACCTCGCACTGGTGCCTTTCTGCGCGTCCACCAGTCCAACTTCGCCATGTCCGGATTCGTGGCTCGGCCGAGCCTGACGGACCTGGCCCGGGCGGCCCGTGAGCACGGGGTGCTGCTCCTCGAGGATGTCGGCAGCGGACTGGTGCCGCCAGGACCTCCCGCGGTAGCCGCCGAAGACCGCCTGGCCGCCAGCATTGCCGCCGGGGTTGACCTGCTCGTCTGCAGCGGCGACAAGCTTTTGGGGGGTAGCCAGGCCGGCATCATTTTGGGGAGAACTGAGCTGATGACCAGACTTCGGCGGCACCCGCTGGCGCGGGCACTGCGCCCCGATAAGCTCCAGCTCGCGGTCTTGGAGGAGACCATGCTTCGGTACGCCATTCCTGGCCGCCTTGAGGAGATCCCCGTTTGGCGGATGTTGCATCTCACCTCTGACGAGCTCCGAAGTCGCGCCCGGAGCTGGGTCGATGCGCTGTCCGGGTTCGGGTTGCCGGCTCACCTGGTGGAACTGGAAGGGGCGGTCGGCGGCGGCACCACGCCGAGCCGAAGCCTACCTTCGTTTGGGATCCTCTTGGAGGACAACCACCCCGCGAGACTGCGTCGGCGCTTGCTCGAGGTCGAACCGCCGGTGCTGGCGCTGGAGCGTAAAGATGGTGTCGCGGTCGATGCCCGCTGCGTATTGCCAGGCGAGGACGAGGCACTCTTGGTGGCGATTCGATCAGCCTGGGGACTCCGCCCTTGAACGAGCTGGTGGTGGGCACCGCTGGTCATATCGACCACGGCAAGACCGCTCTGGTGGCGGCTCTCACCGGCGTCAACTGCGATCGTCTGGCTGAGGAACGCCGCCGGGGCATGACCATCGAGCTGGGCTTTGCACCATGGTCACTGCCGTCCGGCCGCGAGGTCTCGATTGTGGATGTGCCCGGCCATGAGCGTTTCATCCGCACCATGGCGGTGGGCGCGCGGTCCACCGATCTGGCAATGCTCTGTGTGGCTGCGGATGATGGCGTCATGCCCCAGACCAAGGAGCATGCCGCGATTCTCCGCCTCCTCATGGTGCCGCGAGCGGTGGTGGTGGTGACCAAGGTCGATCTGGCGCCCGAACGAGCCCACTCCGTTGGGGAGGAGTCGCTGGCTCTGCTTCATGAACTTGGCATCGACGCCAGCCGGTGGGTTGCGGTGAGTGCGATCAGTGGCCTGGGGCTGAATGAGCTTGCGGCTGCCGTTGACGCTGAGCTGGAGGTGATCCCGTCCCCTCCAGACCGGGGGCACCCGCGGTTGCTGGTGGATCGCAGCTTCTCCCAGGTTGGAACCGGAACCGTCGTCACCGGAGTCCTCGACGGGGGCCGACTCCACCGCGGGGAGGGTGTCGAAGCCTTCCCGAGCGGTCAGCGCGGGCGCATTCAGGGCTTGCAGCGCCGGGGCCAACCGGTCGGCGTCGCCGAGCCTGGCGGTCGCCTGGCCCTGGCCCTCAACGGCATTTCTGTCAAGGAGGCCCCTCGCGGCAGCGTGATCGGCTTGGTCGGAGATGCCGCCCCCACCTGGTATCTGGACTGTCTGCTGCAGATACCGCCGCTGGGGGCAAGGGGGGTTCGCCAGGGCATGCGAGTGGAGCTGCTCTGCGGAACCGCTGCGGTGTCGGCCGAGCTGTGGCTGGCCGGAGAGGAGCGTCTGGGGCCGGGCAGATCAGGTTACGCCCAGATCCACCTTCACTCACCCCTCTGGGCACTTCCGGGAGACCGGGTCATACTGCGCACCCCCAGCCCTGCCGCAGTGGTCGGAGGGGGGACCGTCCTTGACTCCCACCCCCCGCGCCACCACCGCTGGGCGAGCGCTCCGCTTGACGCCTGGGCCGAGCGGGAACTGGCCCTGGCCGCGGCTGGCGCCAGTGGGCCGGATCAGCTGGCCGTGCTGGAGGCGAGGTCAGCAGCCCTGGGGCTGACCGCCAAGCAGGCCTCTCGACTGGCAGGTGTCAGCGAGGCAGCAGCAGCAGCAGCCCTGGTGGAGGCCGCAGGAGATGGCCGTCTACGGGCCGTGGGTGCGCGGTTTCTAGGGTCCGCCAAGTGGGGCGAAGTCCTCGAGCGCACTCGGCTGGAGCTGAAGGAACAACTGGAGTCGCGTCCTCTGGAGCCCGGCCTCTCCCGCCGACAACTGCTTCAGCGGCTCGGCTTCGAGGCCGGCCCGGAGGGAGATGCTGTGGTCCAGCACTTGCAGGCGGACGGTGTGCTGGAGGCTGCTGGGCCGGTGGTGAGGGCGCCCGGGCAGTCGCCGCAACTTCCGAGGAGTGAAGCTGCCGACAGGATTGCGGCCATGCTCCTGGCGGGCGGTCCCAACCCGCCAACCGCTC
>JAJZJU010000026.1 GCA_021809895.1 bacterium | reverse complement strand
GAGCCTGAACCACCGATAGGCCGTCTGTGGGTGGACGCCCTGAGCTCTCGCCCAATCTGTCAGGTTCACCTTGTCCAGTATAACGACTGGCATGCACGTGTGCTATCTATTACTCACTGATGGCTCAGCAGTTTGCAACCCCCCCGTCGACGCCGACCTCGGCCTGTCGCTCCCGACCACCGGAATGGCCGGCTCCGAGTTCGACCACGACCGTGTACCCGAGGACGGTGATCTGGGCAACTAGGAACGCGTACGCCAGGATCAGGAAGAACAGGCCGAAGGTCGACCCATAGGAACTGAAACCGTGCTCCAAGTGGAAGTACAGCGGGAAGAGAAGGCTCAGCCCCTCGAAAGCGATGGCCGCGACCAGTCCACCTCGGACGCTGTCTCGAAGCGGAGGGCCGGGATGAGGCACCAGGCGATAGATCGCGGAGAACAGAACCGTGCCCACCACCACCGCCAGCAGAATTTGCCCAATGAGCGCTATGGGGCCTGATCTCAAAAAGTCAGGTATGCCAGGTATCGAGGTGAGCACCGCCAAGAGGCTGGAGCTCAAAACGACCGGCACCGCCAACACGGTGAAGAGCACGATCATGCCCACACTCATCAGCTTCTGTGTCAAGAAGCCCCTGGTCTTGCCTCCTGACAGCGCGGCGAATCCCTGCTCCATGGCCCCGAAGAGAGATGTGCCCGACCACACCAGGCCCACGATCCCCACCACGGCCAGCGCCCCCGAGTTCCTATGGAAGGATTGGAGAGCCGAGAGTACAACTGAACCTCGCCCGTGCGGCAGAAGGGAGGCCACGGCCTTGGCCACTGCTCTGCCCATGGCGGGATCGCGGAAGACCACTCCTGCCAGGGTCACCGCCAGCAGGACGATGGGGAAGATGGCGAATAGCAGGTTCCAGGCAACAAGGGTCGCCTGATTGGGTCCGTTACGCCCCACGTAGCGCATCACCACCCGCAGCAGCAGGATTCGTCGCACCCTTGCCCACAGTCTTCTCACTGGAGCGAGGTTAGCCTGGTTGGGGGCCCTGGTCCATAATCGAAGTGTGTGTGGCAGCCCATCACCGGGCCGCCCCGCGACCCCACTTCGACCGCTCCAACGGCCGCGATCCTGCCGGCGGGATAGCGGTTTCCGGGGCCAGGTGGGGATCGATCTGTCATCGGAGGAGTAGCGCCATCGCAGTAGGCACGACCCCGCCAGCACTTGCGGATCGTTCGCTCGCCATATGCGTGCGGGGCCTGCACAAGAGCTACGGGTCCGTGGAGGCGGTCCGCGGCCTCGACCTGGAAGTGCGCCGCGGCCAGATCGTGGCCCTGCTGGGTCCGAATGGCGCTGGCAAGACCACCACCATGGAGGTGATCGAAGGGCTGAAGCCGTTCGACTCCGGGAGTGTCGAAGTCCTGGGCAAATCCCCCATGCGCGCCCGCCGTCGGGTCGGGGTCCAGCTCCAGGAGGGAGCGCTTTATGACGACCTCACCTGCGCGGAGACCTTGCACCTGTTCGGAAGGCTCTACGGTTACCAAGCCAACCCGGCCGCTCTTTTGGCGCTGGTCGACATGGGGGAGATGGTGGACCGGCGTGCATCCGCCCTTTCCGGCGGGCAGAAGCGGCGATTGCAGATCGCCCTCACCCTCTGCAATGACCCCGAGCTGGTGATCCTTGACGAGCCCACCACGGGTCTTGATCCACTTAGCCGCCGCCAGACCTGGGAGATGATCCGACAGCTCCACGAGCAGGGGCGAACAGTGCTGCTCACCACGCACTACATCGAGGAGGCGGAGCAGCTGGCTGAATATGTGGTGATCATCGATCGCGGCCAGGTAGTTGCCGAGGGGACCCCTCAGCAACTGGTGGCGGGGCTCGGCGCCGCCGCTCGGATCAGCGTGGCCGCCTCCGAGTCCTCTGACCTGTCGACACTTCCCGGCGTGCTCCGGAGTCGGTGGGAGGGGGGCAGATGGGAGCTGCAAACTAAGGAGGTTGGGTCGGTTCTGGCCGCACTGGGCGCGCAGCTCGGCGAAGCGGCCCTTCGGGATGTGACGGTGCAGCCGCCCAATCTCGAGGACGTCTTCCTCCAGAGTGCCGGGCGCCACCTGTCGGAGGAGGAGGGGTGAGCGCTCCCCAAGCACCCGGAGGCAGGCTCTCTTCGCCCTTGGGGGATGGTCCTTGGATCCCTCTTCTTGCACTCAGCCTGGCGAATGTCAAGGTCCTCTACCGCAACCGCCAGGTTCTGGTCTTCAACGTGCTGGTGCCGTTGCTCCTGATCGTGATCTTCGGAGGGCTCTTCCAGCGAACCGCGGCAACCGTGGACGTGGTGACCGCGCCGCAGTACTACCAGCTGTTGCGTGGCGCCCTGCCCCGGAGCTCCTTCCGTCTGCGCAGGACGACCTCCGCGGAAGCGCGCAGCCAAGTCTTGAACAACCAGTCCGCGTTCGCCCTGGTGGTGAGCCCAGGGTCTGATTCTCAGCTCACGGTACGCATCCTGGAGAACGCCAGCAATGTCAGCGAGAATGGCTCGTTCACAGCCGAGGCTGAGTCGGCGGTGGGCGCCCTTAACCAAGCCCTGCTAGGACGCGCACCGGCGGTCCGAGGAGTGATCCAGTCGGTCCACGCGCCCGGTGGATTGAACTCGGATTCGCTGGCGAACAACAACTACATCGACTTTTTGGCACCGGGGGTCCTCGCCTACGCGGTCCTCGCGGGGGGACTGTCCGCCGGGCTGCGGCTGGTGGGAGACAGAGAGCAGGGGACCCTTCGGCGGATCCGGGCGGCTCCGGCACCGGCCTGGGTCTTCCTTGCCGCCAGTGTCGTCTCTCAGCTTGTGCTGGTTGCCATCCAGATTGCGGTCCTGCTCGGAGTCGGCCACCTGCTGTACGGCATCGGGATGGGTCCACGGCCACTGCCTCTGCTGCTGGTGCTGCTGGTCGGTTCGCTGTGCTTCCTCGGTGCAGGTTTCCTGGTGGCGGCACTTTCGCGTCGCGAGCAGGCCGCAGTCGTGATGTCCAACCTGATCTCCCTGCCGCAGCTCTTCGTGGCTGGTGTCTTCTACCCGCTTTCCGGAGCGCCCCTCTGGCTCCAGAAGCTGTCGATCGTGATGCCCCTCACCTACTTCAGCGACGCTCTGCGCGGCCTGATGGCTGAGGGCCAGACCTTGGGGGACGTGACCAAGGACATCTTGATCCTGCTGGCCGTCGGAGTGGCGGTGCTGGTGCTAGCCGCCCGTACCTTCAAATTTGAGCCATCCGGCCGGTGAGCCAGGCGGCGCCGCCACCGCCCGAAACCGCTCAGCCGCACGGTCCCACGATGGTGGCATTGGCGAAGTTGCCCATCTGCTCCTGGACGAGCTTCAGCGCTGGGGTCAGCAGGTACAACCCCTGGTCGGTCGCGACCCAGGTTCCGTTGGCATCCGTGAATGTCGAGTAGACGCTTAGGCCGTGGGCACTGGCCAGCCCGGGGCCGGTCAACAGGGTGATCGCTGAGGACGGAGACGTTGCCACCACCAGCGAGGTCTGCGCGGTCCCCTGCACGGTCTCCAGCGGATCGCCCGAGGCGGTGGTGCCCACCACCGTCACCTGATCTCCAGGGTGGTACGACCAGACAGCCACCTTTCCGGTGGTGAGGTCGTAGCGCAGGGCCTCATCCCAGGGGACTTCGACCTGCGGCGGCGATGCGTCCGCGGGGTTGGACTGGCCGCCCCAGACCTCGGCGCCAGACGCCAGGTACCATTCCACGCCATTCACCGCTGGCTGCAGAGTGACCGCTGACGCGGTGGCGGGGTCAAGGCTCAGGAGCCCTTCGGTGTGGTTGCTGGTGGGAGCGTGCTCCACCAGTAGGAGTTGGCCGCCGTTCCAACCCAGCACCGCTGTCTGTCCCTGCGAGTAGATGATCTGGTCGCTGGCCGTGGATATGGTGACCAGGTGGACTTGAACCGAGGTGGTGCCTGGGGCCGCAATGTCGCCGACGCTGACGTAGGCGTACTGGGTTCCACTTGGGGCCAGCTCGGCGGGGGAGGCCGGCACCCACTGGGCCAGGGATGGGTCGTATGACTCTTCGCGAACGTCGCCGAAGAGGGCTGGTGCAGATTGGGTCTGCCACTCGGAGAAGGCACCCGCCACCGCGACCACACCCGTCCCGGGCACAGGAGCCACCGTGCCTGATGGCAGCTGTAAAAGCCCGCCCATCGGTTGCCCACCAGACGATTGGGCCGCCACCGAAGTGCCGTAGATCGGGAGGCTGCAGCTGAGAGCGTCGGTGCCGGGGCTGACCGCCGGGCTGGTGAACGGCGTGGCTCGCTGAGCCGGGCTTGGCCTCCGGCCTGGGTGAGCGCGATGGGACGGGGCGGATGCCGCGCACCCAGCCAGGACTATGGCTGCGATCAGGGTGCCGCCCGACCACCCCCATCTGGACTTAGGTCTCACCAGGGCGTCGGTTCCTGCCGGATCACGCCGGTACGCTCCTGGTCATACCCTGGGGTGGGTTCTGACGTGAACCAAGCATGCGACGGACGCGATCCGCCGCTGAGCCGAGCACCGCTCAAGTGGCCGCCACGATGTGATCCGCGCGATCTCCCCAGGAGGAGGGCCGGTCTCGGCCAGCGGTCAGCCCTGGTGCCTTGGAAACCGCCGCGTCCATGCCAAAACGAGCCCTTTCCATCCGGGAGACGCAGGGCGCGCTCGTTGGTTCACCGAAACCCATGGCCCAAGTAGCAGATAGGCGATGCGGGCTCGGCGACGCGGCTCTGGGTGGCGGCTGAGAGCAGCTGGGGTCGCCACCGGGAGTTCGTACTCGGGTCCGGATGGTGCAGGTCCGCATCTATCGTTCGCATTAGCTCAGAATAGCCGCGGTCCGGTCGCGACCGCATTGGCGAGGGCCATCGGCGCAGGGATGGGCGTGGCGGCAGTGCCGATGGGGCCTGACCAGCCTCAGCCCCTACACCCGGGAAACCGTGCGGCTCTCCGCGCCGATCTGACGGCCGGAACCAGTACAAACTACCGCTGCGCTGAAAGCGAGAAGAGTGCCCCACTGTTGCCCCGACGGTCCAGGTGGTCCCTAGTTACTGGCTAAACCACCCCTTGGGTGGTCCCATGTTTGTGGCAGCTGACACCCTGGCCCTGACCAGGGACTGGTCTCCCCGCCAAGAACTGTGTCCTGAGCTCCGGCCCGGGTATGGCGTTGCTGGCAGATCGGCACTTCCCTAGCCGGCTGGAAAAGGTCACATCGCTGTTCACCGAGTCGCGAGCAGTTCCTGGACCCGGGTGAGGGTGTTCCAATTCCTGGTGGTGACCGCGACCCGCCAGCGGTGTTCCACGTACTTGCCAACAGCGGGTGCAGCGAGCACGCCATCTGGGCACCACTGGTAGATCGCCCGGGCACCTACTAGGATTGCTCCTGGAGCCAAGGCGCTGGGATCGTGGTCGATCCGGGCCTCCGGCGAGGGATCATCACCCAGGAAGTGCACCAACAGGCGGGCTCCGGAGCCGGCCCGGTCCGGGAACGGGTTTGCTCGGACAGTGCCCGCGATCTCTTCGCGACTGCGTACGAGACAGACCACCGCTAGTCCCAGGTGCTCGCGTATTACTTGCCCGAGCCGCTCCTCGAGTTCGCGGGCAGCGCGCCTGGGATGGCGGAAGACCACGTTTCCGCTCTGCAGGTGGGTTTCCACCAGGGTCGCTCCACAGCCCTCGACCAGATCACGAAGGACGCTCATTGGGACTCGATTGCGACCACCTACGTTGACAGCCCGCAGGAACGCTGCATACGCCGGCACGCGAATATTTTGGCAGCCAGCGAACCGCGATGCTCAGCTGTCCTCTGCCGCTTTGGTGTGTTCGGTCGTGATCTGGTCGTTGCGAAAGTGGCTGGCCGGGACCACAACGCCTGATGATGGTCCTGGTAGGAGCAGGTCCGCTGTTGCTTCTCTTGCTCTTGATCTGGCTCCTCGTGGTGGCGCTGTCGCTTCCGCGGTCTCCCCCTGTTTCCGTGGTCGAACGTGGTCGAACATTGGTACTGATCAATTGAGATCAGCCCGCCCGGCGTGGTTCTGAAACGGCGTCTTCCACGCCTACGCGTGCGTGACGGACTGCGCGGGGTCGGTTCGGCGGAGTCCGCTGGGGCCGTCCAACGGTGGAGATCATGCCGACGACCGCCTGCGCCCAACGCAAGTGCGGGATAAGCCTCGGCGTGGCGGTGCCGGTGGCCTCGGAGAGGTGGGGGAAGTCGACGAGCATGGCCGTCCGGAGCCGTCCTTGGGCGCGGACGAGTGCTTCCGGCGCTGAAACCTTGCGGTAAAGTAGCGTCCCCATTGGAAGAAAGTCTGCAGGAGATCGGAGATGCTCGAACTTGATGCCGACGTCGCGGACATGGTTGCGATGCTCCCGATCGGGACAGTCAGCGCCGAGACGCTGGCAGCCGTCAGGGTGGCCGATCTTGGCACCCCGGTGGAACTCTCTGACCATGTCGAGCGATCCGATCATGTCGTTCGCGCCCAGCCCGACGTCGTGGTTCGAGTGCACAGGCCGGTCAGAGCCGACGGCCCTCTTCCTTGTGTGTACTCGATGCATGGTGGCGGTTATGTGTTGGGAAGCTACGCAATGGACGACGCCCGGTTCGACGCCTGGCGCCCGACCTACCGGTTCGTCGGCATCTCGGTTGACTACAGGCTGGCGCCTGAGCCCCCTTCCCGGGACCCCTTGAGGACTGCTACGCCGGGCTGCGCTGGGTGCACCAGAACCACGCCGAACTCGGTGTCGATCCCGACCGCATCGGGATCGCCGGGTTCAGCGCGGGAGGTGGACTGGCCGCGGCGTTGGCACTGCTCGCACGGGATCGGGGTGAAGTCCCAGTGCGCTTCCAGCTTCTCGAGTGCCCGATGCTCGACGACCGCCAGGTGACACCCTCGAGCAGACTGGAACGCTTGGCGGTCTGGAACCGTGAATCGAACGAGTTCGGCTGGCGCTCATACCCCGGCGCCCTATACGGCCAGCCGGAGCTGCGGGCGCACGCTGCTCCCGGGAGAGCCACTGACCTCAGCGGTCTGCCGCCAGCCTACATATGTGTCGGTGCCGTCGACGGCTTTCGCGACGAGGAAGTCGCCTACGCCAGCCGGCTGAATCAGGCGGGAGTGCCGACGGAGTTGCACGTATACCCTGGTGCCCCTCACGGGGTCGGCGCATTCGCAGGCATGTCGGTTGCTCAGCGCTACAACAGCGGCGTGGAGGAGTGGCTGTCGCGCCAGCTCGTCTGACCGGCCACCAGCCGAGTCAGCCTCCCCAGACCGGCCTGGAGCGAGACTCCTTCGCCTCGATCCAAAGCATTGGGGCCCGCGGTGACAGTCTGAGGGGCGTGCCCATCCACAAGAAATGCCTCGCGAGCAGGGAGGATGTCGAAGTCGATGTCCGCCACAACTCAAGAGGGCCCTTCTTGTGGCGCGAGTCTCGCATGGTGCCAGCCGCTCACAGGTGGCCTTCGACGCCACGCAACGGGTCGCCAAATCAGGGCTGAGCCTCGTCGCCACAATGACCGCCAGACTCGGGCTCGAGGCGGTTGTAGACACAACGGTCCGCCTGGGCAGGAGCAGGTTGGCGCCGGGCCGCGAGGTCCTCGAGTATCTGGTGATGGCGCCCTCACGGTCGGGAGCTTCCTGCGGTGGTTCATCTTCGGCTATGGCGGCCATCTCGACACCGTGATCGCCCTCGTGGTGCGCTCCCGCGCGCGGCGCCTGACTCTGTAGGCGCCCGCTCCGTGCGGAACCCGGAGTGCCATGCCTCCCTGGGTCAGCGCCAACAGCGGCGCGCATGGCTCCGGAGCACGGATTCGAACCGTGAACCTTGCGGTTAACAGCCGCCTGCTCTACCGTTGAGCTACTCCGGATCGATGGTGCCCCCAGTCTACGGAAGACGGGAAGCCGGCGGCCCCGCCTGTTCGCGCTGGTTGGCCTGGGCCGGTGGCCGCTGCGTAGTCTATCTGCGAGCACTTTGGGTCTGCCCCCAGCCATCCCATCAGAGGAGATCGTCAGTTGCCAGAGGTCACTGGGCCCATCCCTGTCGCCGACCTGTTCCGGAAGACCCTGGAGCCGGGCCTCGGCCGGATCACAGCCGCCACCGATTTGAGCTGCTCCCCCCAGGGCACGGAACTGCTACTGACTGGGGATGTGCGGTTCGATCTCGAGGGCCAGCCAGCCACCCGGCTGTTCGTCTTCGACATGAGATCGTCTGAGCTCACGCCCCTCACCGCCCATGAAGGATGCCGCGAGCGCAACGGGCGCTGGTCTCCTGATGGCAAGCGCGTCGCCTGGCTCTCGGACCACGATAGCCCTGGGGCCTTCGCCCCCTGGGTGATGACCACGGGGGCTCCTGAATCAGTTCGAAAGTTGCCCCTGCCGAAGTTGAGCGCCGAGTCAATTCACTGGTGCTCGGATTCCCAGCGGCTTGTGGTTCTGGCGGCTGAGGAGGGGGCTGAGCAGGGCGTTGCTGGCGGCTCCGGGACCATAGCCCGGGTTGAGGCAGGGCAGGAGCGCTTCTCCTGGGAACCAACGGTGCACGGCGGGGATGTGACCCTCGGCGGGTGGCGAGTGGCCGTGGTTCTGAGCTCGCAGACCGGTGAGCATCGGCGCATCTCCGAGCCCGGTCTCAACATCTGGGAGGGAGCTCCGGCGGGCGACGCACTTCTGGCAGTCGTTTCCCATCTGCCCTGGGAGGGAGATTGGACGAAATCTTGGCTCGAGCTGCTGGCACTTGACGGAAGCTGGCGCCGCACCGTTCACCGCCCCAGCGCCCAACTCGGCAAGCCCTGCTCGAGCGCGGACGGGTCCGTCTTAGCCGTGATCGAGGGGCTCGCCAGCGACCGCGGCCTGGTTGCCGGGGATGTGGTCGTACTCGACCGTGAGGGCGGAGGTGCCAGGCGCCTGGAACTGGACGGAGTGGACGCGACCAGCTTGCAGTTCCGGGATCGGGACAGGGTCGTGGTCAGCGGAGTCCGAGACACCCAGACGGTGGTCGTGGAGTGCGACCTGCGAAGCGGGGAGCTCGAGATCCACCACCGGGGACTTCTCACCTCTTCGAACGTTCTCTATCCCGAGGCAGAGCCCCATCCTGAGGGCGGCGCGATCCTCTGCGCTGAATCGTGGTCAGACCCGGCCCACTTGATTCACGCGAGCTCGGGCACACTGGCCGAGCTTGCCAGCTTCGCCGACCCCGGCCAGCTGTGGTTGCAGGGGCAGCTGGGGCCGATGGAGGAGCTGAGCTGGACATCTCGCGACGGGCTGAGGATCTCGGGCTTCTTCGCGCCGCCCAAGATCGGAAGTCCACCATATCCGACCATCCTGGTTGTTCACGGGGGGCCCGCTCACTGCTGGAGGTCTTCCTGGCCGGTCCCCAATCTGATGCTGGTGGCGACCCTGTCAGCTCACGGCTATGCCGTGTTCATGCCCAATCCCAGGGGCAGCAGCGGCCGGGGTCAGGAGTTCCTGGCGATGGAGATCGGCGACTACGGCGGAGCCGAAGTCGATGATCACCTGAGCGGGCTCGACCTCTTGGTGGAGCAGGGACGGGCGGATCCAGATCGCCTGGGGGTTTATGGCGTCAGTCACGGCGGCTACATGAGCTGCTGGCTGACCACCAAGACCACCAGGTTCAAGGCGGCGGTCGCTGGTTCTCCGGTCACTGACTGGTACAGCCAACACTTCGCCAGCAACATCGCCGACTTCGATGAGATGTACCTGAAGGCGAGCCCCCTGACCGAGGGTGGGGTCTACTACCAGCGCAGCCCTGTCTTCTTCGCTCACCTGTCCAAGACCCCGACCCTGCTGGCGGCGGGGATGGTGGACCGATGCACGCCTCCCGGTCAGGCGGTGGAGTTCCATCAGGCGCTGCTGGCCGCCGGAGTGGAGACCGAGTTGGTGCTCTACCCCCAAGAGGGACACGGAGTCCGTGCGACCCCTGCCAGAATCGACATGGCCGAGCGGACGCTGAGGTTCTTCGATCGACATCTTGGCTCCAGACCGTGACCGGGGAAGCGTCTGGGGAGGAGCGCCACCCCACCTCGATGGACGGTTGGGAGGATCGGGCGCAGAACTGGATCCGCTGGGCCCGCACACCCAACTTCGATGCCTACTGGCTGTATCGGGACGCGTTCTTCGCCGAGGTGGTCCCGGCTCCCGGGCGGGCAACTCTCGAGGTGGGCTGTGGCGAGGGAAGGGTGGCTCGCGATCTGGCAGCCAGGGGCCACCTGGTCACCGCGGTCGAACCTTCCCCCAGCCTGCTTCAGGCGGCCCGCGCCGCCGATCCGGTCTCCAAATATGTGATGGCCTGTGCGGAGCAGCTTCCCTTCCCGGACGGCAGCTTCGACTTGGTGGTCGCCTACAACTCGCTGATGGATGTGGACGACATGCCGTTGGCGGTCGCCGAGACGGCCCGCGTTCTCGCACCGAAAGGGAGGCTGGCGGTCTGCGTGACACATCCTCTCAGCGACGCCGGCGACTTTGTGGGCTTGGAGGAGGATGCGCCGTTTCAGATCGCGGGCTCGTATCTGGGCAGGCGCCGCTTCAGTGGCCACTTCGAAAGAGCCGGTCTTGCGATGGACTTCGACGGCTGGGCCTTCGACCTTGATTCCTACTCCAGAGCGCTGGAGGCCTGCGGCCTGGGCATCGAGCGCATGCGAGAGCCGGCGCCCAGTGGGGACCGGCTGCCACGACGGAACAGAATCCCCAACTTCCTGATGTTTCGGGCTTGCCGCCTGAGCGCCTGAGTGATCACGCCATCAGGGGAGGCCGACTCTACTCCAGGTAGTCCTTGAGCTTCATGCTGCGGGATGGGTGACGGAGCTTGCGCAGCGCCTTGGCCTCGATCTGGCGGATTCGCTCCCTGGTCACCCCAAAGCGCTTGCCGACCTCCTCCAGGGTCCGCTGGTGGCCGTCGATGAGCCCGAAGCGGAGCTGGAGCACCCTCCGCTCCCTGGGGGTCAGGGTGTCCAGGATGTCCTCGACCTCGGTGCGCAGCATGGTCAGCGAGGCCGCCTCCGAGGGTGCCACCGCCTCGCTGTCAGGTACGAAGTCGCCAAGGTGGGAGTCCTCCTCCTCGCCGATCGGGGTCTCCAGCGAGACCGGGTCCTGGGCCACCTTGACAATCTCGCGAACGCGATCTGGGGTGATGCCCATCTCCTCTCCGATCTCGGGATCGGAGGGCTCGCGCCCCAGCTCCTGGAGCAGTCGCCGTGAGATCCGGACCAGCTTGTTGATGGTCTCCACCATGTGGACAGGGATCCGGATGGTGCGTGCCTGGTCCGCTATCGCCCGCGTAATCGCCTGGCGGATCCACCAGGTGGCATAGGTGGAGAACTTGTAGCCCTTGTGGTAGTCGAACTTCTCGACGGCTCGGATCAGGCCCATGTTGCCCTCCTGGATAAGGTCCAGGAACGACATGCCGCGTCCGATGTACTTCTTGGCGATAGAGACCACCAGGCGAAGGTTGGCCTCTGTCAGGCGGTGTTTGGCATCCTCATCGCCTTGTTCGATCAGCTTGGCGAGGTAGACCTCATCCTCGGCCTTGAGCAGGGAGACCCGGCCAATCTCCTTGAGGTACATCCGCACCGGGTCATCGAGCGACACCGCGTCCGCATCGGCTGCCAGGAGCTCGTCCTCTGACTCCTCCGAGTCGAAGTCCTTGTCCCCGTCGGAGACCAGGATGCCCATCTCCCGGAAGAGGACGAAGAGCCGCTCCATCTGCTCGGGGTCGGTGTCGAGCTCCGGGAACGGGTCGATGATCTCGCTGGGGCTGAGGAACCCTTGCTCCTTGCCCTTCAGGATGAGCTGCTCGGCAGCCTTGACCAGATCCTCGGTACGTGGTGGCGCCAGCGGGGTCGTCACCTTCATTGCCCTTGCCAAGTCACGCCTCCAAACCGTCGCCACGGCGTAGCTGCTCGATCCGCCGTCTCATGCTCTCCATCTCTGCCACCAGGGCCGGGGCGGAGCCCGCCCGGTGGTGGCCCAGCCCAGCCAGCTGGTGCTGCAACTCGCCTATTGTGCTCTCCGCGACCTCGATGCGAATCGTTCTCACGCAATCCTCCAATGCTCGTTGCAGGCGCGTGCTATCTGATTCTTCCTCGAGTTCTGGAAGGTCCGCGTTGCCGACTTCGATGATCCTGCTGGCGAGGCCGGGTGCCAGGGATTCTGGATCAGGTCGGCTGGGCAGGGATTCGCAAAGGACAGAGTACAAGTCTCCATCATCGGCATTGGGGAAGTCGCCGCGGGTGACCCGATATCGATCTCTGACCTCCGAAACCAGCTCGGGCCGGGCCACCAGCAGGCCCAGCAAATGGGCAGACGCACCCATTGCACTGTTCCCACCCCGGCCCGGCTCCAAACCGTCGCTTCTGGGGGACGTGCCTCCCCTCCGTTCCACATCCTCCAGAATGCGACCGGGGGCGATTCCCAGCCGCCGGCCCACCCGTTCCGCGTACAGCTCCCGAATGCTGGCTTCCGGGATCTTGGCCAGAACCCCCATCGCTCTGCGCAGAGCATCCTGGCGGAGCGCTCCCGATTGCGACGAGGCGTCTCCCAGCGCCTGGTCGATCAGGACCTCGAAGGCGGGAGGAGCCTCGCCCACCAGCCGGCGCAGGAGTTCCGGTTCGCGGCGGCTCAGGTCGTCGGGGTCGACCCCTTCCGGCAATAGGACCAAGCGGCAGATCATGCCGGCACCGGTCAGCAGGTCGACCGCGCGGCGAGCGGCGCGCTGTCCTGCGGGGTCGCCGTCGAAGCAGACCACCGCCTCGTCGGCAAAGCGGCGAAGCAACCGGACCTGGATCTCGGTGAGGGCGGTTCCGGACGTTGAGACCGCTGTCCCGACGCCGCTGCGATTAGCTCCGATGACGTCGAAGTAGCCTTCCATCAACGTCACCCGTCGCTCTTTGGAGATGGCGGCTGCGGCTCGGTCGAGACCGAATAGAACCCTCGACTTGTCGAACACCGCGGTCGCGCGGGTGTTGAGGTACTTGGGCTGCTCATCGCCGAGGGCTCTACCTCCAAAGCCGACCCACCGCTGTCGCTCGTCGCGGATCGGAATCACGATGCGCCGTCTCAGAAAGTCTCCCAAGCCCTGGCGGTTGTCGCCCAGGCCGGCCGCGACTATCTCCTCGGCGGTCGCCTGCTTGCGGAGGAGATAGCGGACCAGGTTGTCACGCCGCCGACCCTGGGGCGCGTATCCCAGACGAAAGACTTCGATGTCCTGCGGTTCCACGCCGCGTCCTGCCAGGAACTCCCGGCCAGGTCGACCAGCATCGTGATGGAGCAGCACCTCATGATAGAAATCAGCCGCCATCTGGTTCAGCCTCAGGGAGCTCTCCCTGAGCCGGGCTTGCCGCTTTTGCTGGGGGGTCAGCTGTTGCGGGGGCTCCAGGCTGACTCCGGCACGCTTGGCCATCTCCTCCAGGGCGCCGCGGAAGTCAGTGTGGTCAATCAGTTCCACGAACTTCAGCAGGTCCCCTCCCAGGTGGCAGCCATGGCAGTTCCACAGCTGCTTTTCTGGGTTGACGTAGAAGGAGGGGCTGCGCTCCAGATGAAACGGACAAAGACCGCGATACTCGCGGCCGGCGCGCTGCAGCCGTACATAGCCGCCGATGACCTCGACGATGTTGAGGCGGGCCTTCACCTCCTCGACATCACTCGAGCTTGCCATCGCCTACCTCTTCCTCAGTCGGCGGGTAAAGCTCTGAGGCGGCGGTCAGCGCCGGAATAGACCGCGGCCGCGGGGTGCCTGTTCCAGTTCGCGGACGCGGTTGCGCAGCTCCATCACCTCGCGTTCCCGCTCCGCCAGGTCTGCTGCCTGGGCCTGTCTGGTTTGGTCCAGCTCCTGGCGCAGGTCGCGCACCTGGCGCATCCGCTGCTCCAGTTCCGCCTCGAATCGCAGCCGCTGCTCCGCCTGAATCCGCTGCTCCAGGGCTCGCTCCCACCTCTCGAAGAGTCCGGCCACGAGTTCGCGAGCGTCGATGGAGTTGATCGCCAAATTACCCGCACCAGCCGCGTTCGCATTCACCATCGCCGACGGTGGAGCTACCTCCTCGCTTCGAACCGCGGCTGCCGGGACGGCCTCTTCGGTCGGGCCGACCTCAGGTTCACTGAAGCCAACCTCGTCATCCAGGATCTCCTCCTCCTCGTACACGGACGCATAGTCGAACCCAGGAGCCGGTGGGGCCACGAAGGAAGAACTCGCCGGCAGCGCTGGTTCAAAGCCAGGATCAGCCTTAGGAAACTCCTCCCCTTTCTCCGCGTCGTCCTCGTCCGAAGGGGAGATCTCGGGGAAGGGAGACAGCTCGGCAGACGCCGGCACGCCGGACTGCTCGTGGGTCCAAACAGAGACGGGCTCCTCACCCTCTTCCCTCTCCTCGACAGCCGCCGAGTGGGCGAGCTCCCCAGCAGGATCCGACTCAACACTGCTGCCGAACTGGGACCCGGCCTCGATTGAGCCCAGTTCCTGGGTGACCGGCTGGGTGTCCTCCAGAGGCTCATCCTCCCAAGTCGCCGGGTCAGGCCTCCACACCGGAACTGTCGCACCGTCCTGATCTGTCAGCGGAATCTCCTCGGTGCCAGCGTCCCAGGGGCTAGCCTCGGGAGCAGGCGACTCCTCGACCGGTGTCCATAGTCCTTGGGGGTAGTTCGACCCCGAGTTGTCCGGCCAGTCCGCGCCGAGAGCATCGGCGGGGTCGGGACCCGAGTCGCCGGCCTCGGAAGTTGGCAGTGACTCGTACTCCGGGGGAGGGGGCGCGGCGCCGTATCCCGGCTCGACCGGGGCACCGCCGGATATATCCTCCTGGGCGACTCGCATCTCCAGCTTGCCGTCGGCCTCCACCCAATGGACCGGGATGTCACCCGACTCGATCCGCCGCCGGATCATCTCCGGGGGGAGCGCCAGTCGTTGGGCGACCTGCTCGATGGTTAGGAACTCGTCTGGCACCGCTACTACCTCTGTGTGGGACTGGCCAGTGCGCTCATGCGCTCTGGGTGGTCGACTTCCGGATCTTGCCCGAAAGCCGAGCTGGACTTGCGGTCTTGACCACCTCGTCGAATATCCGTTGCCAAAATGATGGCGCCGCGACCGCCATCCCGAAGACAGCACTGAGCAAAACCACTGCGTCCACGCTGGCCCGGCCCTGCGAACTCCAATAGTCGTCCTCGAGCCGCAGCCACAGCGCGAACTCATCGAAGGTAAGTGCCGCCCCCGCACCATAGGGCAGAGCGAGCCATCGCCGCCACCGGTGCTCAGACCGCAGCAGGGTCATGTAGCCGCACCCAGTCAAAGTCAGGATGCCCCAGACGAGGTGATGGATGTGCAGCGGGTGGGAACCCCTCTTGCCACCCAGTTCGATGTTCTTCAGGGGCAGCCAGTTGCCCCTGATCCCGTGGGTGATGATCCGCACCGTCGCGAACGTCCCCACGAACGACGTCAGAACTCGGAGGTTGATCTCTTCATCTGGGCGCTCGGCGGCTGCCTCTCGGTACCGCATTCTCAACCGGGCCGGCAACGACCAGATCGACGAGCGCTCCTCATGGGGTTCGGCCGGCAAAGGTCTCATGCTCATCGGCGCATCGTACGTCCTTTTGGCCGCGGTGTAACAGGCGACGCACGGCGAGAGCAGCCCATCAGGCGGCACGCGGAACACCTGGTCGGGGGAATCGCCCGTAAGTGCCGGGTGACGCCCAGCGCTGAGCGCCGCCATGCAGGAGTGACTCCAGCTCCCGACGGATCGGCCAGACACCGATCCCGTCTGCCTCGATCCTGCCTCCATCGCAGATCGTCGGCTATCGATTAGTCTTGGTCAAGCTTTGCGCGGTCAGGTTGCGCTGCGAAGTTGCCCAGACGACCACAGACCCTGTTAATGAGATTGGGAGTGCTGCCTCGTCCCAAACGGGACCCCCTCTGCGTCAATGACCAAGGTGCTCTTCGTCTGCCTCCACAACGCGGGTCGCTCTCAGATCAGCCGGGCTCTGTTTGACCAGGCGGCCCAGGGGCGGCACCAGGCCGCCTGCGCCGGCACCACCCCGGCCGACGCGATTCACACGAACGTGCTGGAGGCGATGGCGGAGATCGGCCAGGACTTGGGCGCCAGGCGTCCCGTACGCCTTACCGATGAGCTTGCCGAGTGGGCGGAGGTGGTGGTGACCATGGGCTGTGGTGACCAGTGTCCCTACATCCCTGGCAAGCGCTACCTCGACTGGGATCTACAAGACCCCAAGGACCGGACGCTCGAGGAGGTCAGGGGGATCCGCGACGAGATCGGACGGCGGGTGGCGGCACTAATCCAGGAGTTGGACGGTCGGCCGCGCTGAGGCGGCCTGCCCCTCTGGCCAGCGACACCGTCTATCGTGGTTCCAGGTGGTAGATCCAGTGGCAAGCCTCGTCGTCGGCTCAGTGTCTGGCTCAGTCAGCCCCGCCATCGAAGTGACGGACCTGGGCAAGCGCTATGGCCGTAAGCTGGCACTCGACGGGCTCAGCATGACCGTGCCCCGAGGGCAGGTGTTTGGTTTCCTGGGTCCGAACGGCGCCGGCAAGACCACCGCGATCCGCCTGCTCCTCGGGCTCTCCCGCCCGACATCCGGCGGGGGCACAATTCTGGGCCACCCCCTGGGCTCACTCGCGGCGCGCCGCTCAATTGGATACCTTCCCGAGCTGTTCCGCTATCAGGGCTGGTTAAGGGCGCGAGAGGTGCTCCAGTTGCATTGTGAACTGGCCGGGATCGCGCGCCCAAGATGGGCGGCTGTGATTCCCCAGGCTCTGGCGACCGTGGGCCTAGCCAGCCGAGCTGAAGGACGGGTTGCGACCTTCTCCAAGGGCATGCAGCAGCGGCTGGGGTTGGCGGTGGCTCTGTTGGGGGAGCCTCAATTGGTGCTGCTGGATGAGCCCACCTCCGCCCTCGATCCGGTTGGCCGGCACGACGTCCGAGAGATTCTGCACCGACTCCGAGAGCGCGGGGTCACGGTATTTCTCAACTCGCACCTCCTCTCAGAGGTGGAGCAGGTGTGCGACCGCGCCGCAATAGTCGACCACGGCCGGGTGGTTGCGGAGGGAAGCCTCGCTGAGTTGCTGGGAAGGCCGCGAGTGCGCATCCAGTGCTCCGGGTTGGAAGCGGAGCAGCTCAGGCGCTTGGCCGAACGAGCGCCATTCAGCACCGATGGGCAGTGGCTCATCTTCAGCGGACTGGGCGACGCGGACGTCCCCTCCTTGGTGCAGGCAATCGTCACGGCCGGTGGCCAAATCCACGCCGTGGATCCGGGTCAGCAGCCGCTCGAAGAGCGCTTCCTGGAGCTGGTGGGAAGCCGGTGACGGCCGTTTGGGTGATCGCCAGGCTCACTTTCACTGAGCTGCTTCGTCGGCGCCTGGTGCACGCTCTGCTGGCGCTGACCCTGGTCGTTATCGCGCTCACGGTGTGGGGATTCTCACGGATTCCCCACCTGCATCTCGGCGGCCAGCCGCTCACCCCAGGCGAGGTGCAGCTCGCATCCGCCCAACTTCTGTTGCTGGTGATGTTCATGTTCAGCTTCGTGCTGGCCCTCAGCTGCTCCTTCGTGGCGGCTCCATCCATCGCTGGGGATCTGGAGTCGGGGGTCGCCCCAGCGCTCTTGGCCAGGCCGCTTCGGCGCTCCCAACTCTTGCTGGGCCGCTGGGCCGGCCTGGTAGCTGCCACCATCGTCTACGCGGTGGGATCGACGACGGGGGTCTTTCTGCTGGTCGACTGGACGACCGGTTACCTCCCCCGGCAGATGGGATCGGCGGAGGCTGCCCTGGTCGTGGAGGGCGTGTGCCTGCTGACCATGGCCCTGGCTCTGAGCACGCGTCTGTCGACCATCACCACCGCGGTCATCTCGGTCATGGCCTTCGGCACCATGTGGCTGGGTGGGGTCGCGGGCGCCTTCGGAGAGGCGTTTCACAATCAGGCTATTTCGGATGTCGGGGTGGCCACTCATTACCTGCTGCCGACGGATGGACTGTGGCGAGCCGCTGTATTCGCAATTGAACCGCTGAGCTCGCAGGCGGCTGCCAGACATGGACTCGGCTCCACCTTCCAGGTGAGCGCCGGGCCAACTCAGGGTTACCTCACCTATGTGGCGCTGTGGCTGGTCGCCCTGCTCGGCCTCTCCCTATTCAGCTTCAGCAGACGCGAGGCCTGAGGAAGACCGGGCGGGTGTCCCAAAACCGCCGCTCCCGGATTTTCCGTCCAGCACGACTGCTTGAAGTGGCTCGCTCTCTGGTGGGCCGGCAGGCTGCCAGGTGCCATGGTTGTCGGCCCACCAGAAGGCGGCTGTCCTTTGAGATCAGGCGGGCCGGTGCACAGTTCGAACCGGTGCAGCTCTCAGATGGCGGGAAGGGAGGGATTCGAACCCTCGGACGAGGTTAAGCCCCGTCACCCGCTTAGCAGGCGGGCGCTTTCGGCCACTCAGCCACCTCCCCAGGATTGGGTTGTGAACTGAGTATAGGCAAACAGAACAGGTGGGTTGGCCCAAGCGAGGAGCGCGCCACCGGCGCCCACCGCCTGTGGAAGGGGCAGGTCCAAAGGACTCCTGCCCCGACCGGATCAGGGGAGCGGGAGAGCTGCCTTAGCGCTTCAGCCGAGCCCCAAATCGGGGGCTATGGAGGTCAGCGCGGTGACCACCATCGGGACCAGTTCCTCCAATTCGACTCCGAGCTCGGCCGCCCCCTGGCTGATGTCCTCGCGGCTCACGCTGCGGGCGAACGCCTTGTCCTTCAACTTCTTACGCACCGATGGGTACTGGACCCGCGCCACCTCGCGTCCGGGCTGGACCATCGCCACCGCCATCACGAACCCGGTCAGTTCGTCGAGGGCGAAGAGCCACTTGGCCATCGCCAGGTTTCGGGGCACCCCGCTGAAGTTGGCGTGGCCCTGGATGGCCAGGACCACATCTTCCGGGTAGCCCTGCTGCTCCAGAACGCTCCTACCCCAGAAGGGGTGGTCATCGGGGTGAGCCTCGTAATCGAAGTCGTGCAGAAGCCCGGTTATCCCCCACTCATCGACATCTCCACCGCTTCTGGTCGCCGCCATGCGCATGACCACTTCCACCGCCAGCCCGTGGCGGCGGAGGCTGTCCCCTTTGGTGTGCTCATACAGCAAGGCGAGCGCCTGCTCTCGGTCGGGCATCACCAAATCAAAGCAGCTTTAGCCTCCTCCACACAAGCGTTGCTTACTGATACGGTTGCCCCCATGCCACAACCTGCCCCTGATCCGCTCTCCGCCCAAGTGTCGGAGGATCGCCTTTGGGGCGACCTAACAGGGCTGGCCGAGTTTGTGGAAAGTGGACTGCCGGGTTGGACCAGGCGAGTGTTCAGCGCTCCCTATCAGGCGTCTAGAAGGTTCATCCAGACTTTGATGGAGGAGGCGGGCCTCATAGCTGAGCAGGACTCCGCAGGCAACCTCATCGGTCGCCTTCCCGGCGCTGACTCGACACTGCCCGCCATCGTCATCGGGTCGCACACCGATACGGTCACCGGAGGGGGCCGTTTCGACGGCATGGTCGGAGTGGCGGCCGCGGTCGAGGTGGCCCGCCAGCTTCTGGGGTCGCCACTTCGTCATCCCCTTTGGGTAGTCGACTTCCTGGGGGAGGAGCCAAACGAGTTCGGCTTGAGTTGCCTCGGTAGTCGGGCGGTCACCGGACATCTCGGTTCGGACCACCTGCAGTTGCGCGATGGCTCGGGACGGACCCTGGGGGAAGCCCTGACCGCAGCCGGATGCAGGCCGGCCGACCTACACACGGCCCGGTGGCGGCCCGGGTCGGTCCATGCCTATCTGGAGCTTCACATCGAGCAGGGAAGGTTGCTGGAGCAGGCGGGCCTGGAGTTGGGAGTAGTCACCGCCATCGTCGGCATCGCCAGGGCCCAGATCGACATCACCGGTAGTGCCGACCACGCCGGGACGACCCCGATGGATGACCGACATGACGCTCTGGCAGCTGCAGCCGAGGTGGTGCTGGGAGTTGATCTCCTGGGTCGCAGCGGAGAGGTGGAGCACGGAGTGGCGACAACCGGGCGGATTCTGATTCAGCCCAACGCCGCCAACGTGGTTCCGGGCCTCGCCCAGCTCGTTGTCGAGATGAGGAGCACCAGCGAGGCGTGGCTGCGCCGGAGCTCCGCAGCACTCGAGGAGATGGTGGCCCAGGTGGCCAAGGACAGGTCGGTCGAGGCCAGCCTGACCTGGATCTCGAGCGAGCCTCCGGTCTCCTGCGATCCTCGCGTGCGCCAGCTCCTGGGAAGAGCGGTCGAGCAGATGGGTCGCACTCCCATGGAGCTGGAATCGGGCGCCAGTCACGACGCCGCCCATGTCGCTCGCGTGGCACCGATAGGCATGCTATTTGTGCCGTCGCGAGGTGGTCGCAGCCACTGCCCTGAGGAGTGGACAGATCCCAGCCAGGTGGCAGACGGGGCCAGAGCGCTGCTTCGGGCAACCATTGAGGCCGACGCCGCGGAGCTCTAGCCGGCCCCTTCTACCCGCAGGAGCATGTGCGAGCCGGATTCCAACATCCAGGCGAGCGCCTCCGCAGTCACCGCTCCCGACATCGCGAACCGGCTCAGGATCAACGGCAGATCGTCCCCCAGGTCGTCTGATCCAACGGGCCTGACCACACCCGCCTGGCTCGGCCCGCCGTTGGGGATAGTGAGCCGGACCCATGGGTCCGCCTGCCATCGCTGGGCTTTCAAGCTGAAGGAGGGCGTCAACAGGTAGACATATCCCCTTGGCGAGATCGCAAACCACATGGCCACCCTGCCGGTGCCGCTGGCATCACGCGATGAGACCAGGACCTCTTCATGGTTGGAGAGTTGGTCCAGGAATTCCTGCGGCAGGGGCGAGGCCAGGGGGTCGGCCTCATGGGACGGCACGGGTGATCCAGACCTCTGTCCGGTATGGCAGATCCAGCGTGCCTTTGCCTTCGGCGGCCGCCAGACCCATGGTCAGCACCTGGTCCGCCAGCCGTCTCCGCTCGCCGCTGTCGAGGTTTGCGATGTAGCTGACGGATGCGACTCGGTCCACCAGTTGCTCAGGAGTCAGCGCATGGTTGTGCCGGAAGACTCGACCGTCTGGCTCCCGGAAGAGGCCAGTCGCAGTCAGCGCCGATCGCCATTCCCCGGTCTTGTAGGTGGGCTCTCCATGGCGATGCCTTTCCAACAAAGCGTCGATGCTCGCCCAGAGTGGATCGCTGAGTTCCCGGCGGTTCCACACCACCGCGACTGGTGAGCCGGGCCGGAGTACCCGATGGATCTCCAGCAGGCTTGGCTCGTCGCTGAACCAATGAAGAGCCTGAGCGGCTGTGGCCGCATCGATCGACTGTGCCGGCAGGCCCGTGGCAGAGGCCGTGGCGGTCAGGACTTGGACGCTCGGAGCAACTGCCAGCAGCACGGCCGCCATCTCGGCAATGGGTTCCAATGCCAAGACGGAGGCGCCGGTTGGCACCAGCTCCCTGCTCAGCTTCCCAGTACCGGCTCCGAGGTCCAGCACAATCCGACCCGGCTCGAGTTGCAGCCGTTGGCACAGCCAGCGGACCGCCTCGATGGGGTAGCCGGGGCGGCCCCGCTCATAGCTCTCCGCGGCCCCCGAGAATCCGGCGGCGGCCGATGGATGCAGCGACATGCCAGCGATGTTAGGTGCCCGCTATTGGCGAGACGGGGTCGAACGACTCGGGACTGTCACCATGGGCCCGGCCTGAGTGGTCCGCCAGCTGCTCTCATCACGAGCGGCGCTTAGGCGCGATCATGCCGTTCGGTTCAGGTGGCGCGAGGTGGAGGGGCCGTTGCCGATGTCATGGCTCGCGGAACGGCCGCTGCTGTCCGCTGGGTGACGATGGGTCCCCATCGAAGCGCAGCCGGACCGTGGGCATGAGGAGCTGGCGACCCCGAGCGGATTCGAACCGCCGATCTCCACCTTGACAGGGTGGCGTGTTAGGCCAGCTACACCACGGGGCCCGGGCGGAGCCCACTCATCCAGATCGGGCTCGACCACCCCACTAGGGGCCCGGCGATTATACGTCTGGACCCCGGCCGGCTCCTCAGATGGTGGATCTGGCGGTAGGTAAGATTGAGGGCTGAACCAACCGCACGACGGAGTGGGCGCTGTTGAAAATTGCGGTCTTCGTAAAGCAAATCCCCGATCCCTCGGGCGCGGGCGCCCTGGATCCTGCCACCCACCGACTGAAGCGGGCGGGGGTGGAGGTGGTCCTCGACCCCGGTGACGCCTACGGGGTGGAGGCTGGCCTGCAACTGGCCGACTCCACCGGCGGGGAGGTGGTCGCGATCTCGATGGGCGGGGAGCGAGCAGTCGATGTCATCCGCAAGGCCATGGCGATGGGCGCCGGCTCGGGCCTCCACCTGTGCGACGAGCGGCTGGCGGGCGCCGACGCCCTCACCACGGCCCGGGTGCTCGCCGCCGGGGTGGCCCATACGGGGGCTGAGATGGTGGTCGCCTGCACCGAGTCCACCGATGGCTACACCGGCGTCGTCCCCGCCGCGGTCGCAGAGTTGCTCGGTTGGCCCTCGCTCACCTTTGCCAAGCAGCTGGAGCTGAACGGCCGGACCGCTAGGATCCAGCGCCAGACCCCTGCCGGGCATGATCTGGTGGAGGCCGAGCTGCCGTGCGTGGTGACGGTGACGGGCGGTATCAATGAGCCGCGGTATCCCACCCTAAAGGGCATCATGGGCTCGAAGGCCAAGCCTTTGGAAACGCTGGATCTGGCCGCCCTGGGACTCGATCCCGGGCGGGCCGAGGAGGAGATCGGTCACCAGCGGGTGGTGGCGGTGGAGGCTGCGCCGCAGCGCCAGGCTGGCCGGGTGGTCGAGGACGACGGCTCCGCAGCTCAGCTGATCGCCGACTATCTGGCCGAGCTGAAGGTGATCTGAGATGGCCAAGATCTGGGTCTTTGCGGAGATGGTGGGGGATCAGGTGAGCCAGATCTCACTCGAGATCTTGACCGGTGCACGCGAGCTCGGCGGCGAGCTGGAGGCGGTGGTTCTCGATCCCCAGGCCAGGAGCGCCACCGCGGTCCTGGGAGAGTACGGGGCCACCACCATCTATCTGGGCAGTGACTCCCAATACCGCGACCATGTGGCTCAGCCTCATGCGACCGCCGTCGCCGCCTTGATCTCCGCCTACCATCCCGACCTGTTGCTGTTCGGCGCCACCTACGAGGGCAGAGACATTTGCGGACGGCTGTCGGCACAGCTGGGGTTGACGGTGGTGGCCAATGTGACAGCACTGAATCACAGCGACGATGGGTTCACGGCCGCCAGCTCGATCTTCGGGGCGACCCAGAACGTCACGACCCTGGTCCAGGGACCCACGCCCTGCATCCTGGTGCGGCCGAAGTCGTTCACCGCCCAGAGCTCGGGGGGGGGGGCCCCACGGGTGGTGGAGGTCGCTCTCCCGCCGGGCTCGCCGCTTGGCGCCAGGCGGATCGAGTCGGTGGTCGCGCCCGTCTCGGGACCCAAGTTGGAGGACGCCCGGGTTGTGGTGAGCGGTGGGCGGGGGCTACAGGAACCAGCCAACTTCCACCTGGTGGAGGAGGTGGCCGAGCTCTTGCACGGAGCGGTGGGCGCCAGCCGAGCGGTCGTGGATGCGGGTTGGGTCGCATACTCGCGCCAGGTGGGCCAGACCGGCAAGACCGTCAAGCCGGACGTGTATCTAGCATGCGGGATAAGCGGAGCCATGCAACACACGGTGGGGATGAAGGGGGCGGCCCACATCGTGGCCATCAACAAGGACCGGGACGCACCGATCTTCAAGCTCAGCGACCTTGGCATCGTGGGAGACGCGCTGAAAGTGCTGCCAGCTCTGAGTGCGGAGCTGCGGGCCCGAGGGGTCACCTGACAATGCGGCCGCGAGCCGGAGGCTGGTTGCTGTGAGCGGGCAGCTTGCCCTGCGAGCGGCCGATGGGGCCACCGTCACCCTGGAGCGCTTCCCGATCATCCTTGGCCGGACCACCCCCGGAGGACCTGTACCGGATGTCGACGTCGGCCACCTGGACCTTCAGGAGGCGGTCGACGCCCGTCATTGCGAACTCTCCCCAGACCCTGACGGAGTCGAGGTTCACGACCTCGGCGGAGTGAGCGGCACCTGGGTCGACGGCCGTCGCCTCCCCCCGGGTGGGCGTGCCCTTCTGCCCATGGGTGGCTCGTTGCGGGTTGCCCGCGTGGAGCTCTCCTTGATATCAGCTCCGTCCAGGCGACAGCTGCCGCCTTCCGGTCAGACCCAGGCGCCCTCAGACTGGCGAGGGGCCTTCACGACGTCGGAAGTTCCGCTCCCGCCCTCGTCGAGTACGTTAGAAGTTCCACCCATCGAGGACCTCCACGCCAGGTGGGTGCCCGACCTCAGCGCAGCTCCGCCGCTGGCGCGGCCCCATTTGGAAGCCGGCGCTCGGTCGGTGCGCATGGTGGAGGGCATCCCGCTGGCGGTCCTGCATCCTGGCTCAACGGTCAGCCAGCAGACACCGGTCTCCAAGGCAGCCATGGAAGAGTCGCTGGAGGCGGCCCGTCGGGCTCTCCGGTTGTCCGACAGCGTGAGCTTTGGGTGGGGATACGTCGGTGATCTTGAGATCGACTTTGTCGCCCCTCCGCTGGCCGAGAGGGCCAACCTCGGGGTCACGCTGTGCTCTCCCCTGGTGTCGGACGCGAGCACCACTGCTGCGGCTGCCGACTGGGTGGCGGCTGGCGGCGGCCTGCTGGTGGCGGGTCGGCGCCCGGAGCGGGTCCTGAAGGAGCTTGCTCCTGCTCTCCAGGAAGCCGGGCTGCGAACATGGGCGATCTGCCGTGGGGGTGACCACTGGTTGCCGCGCGGCTGGGGAGAGTTGCGTCCCGGCGCGCCAGGCGCGGTCGGAGCCGCGCTGGAAGGAGATCCACTGGTAGTTCATGGGGCTGATGACATCGAGCTCGGAGCTGTGCTATCCGCCATGCCCAGACCTGCAGGTGGCACCGTCGTCGCCATGGAGGCGGTTTCCCCAGAAGCTGCCCTGGAGCAATGTTGCCGTCTCCTCCACGGGGTGGAGTCCGCCATCTCGGCCGCACCTTTGTCGCTGAGAGAGGAGGTCGCTCGGAGGCTGCCCAGGCTGCTGGCGTGGCAACTGACCGGTCCGGTGCGCTGGTACTCGGTGCAGGCGTGGCCAGGAGGGGCTGGCTGGTCATTCACTGAGCTGGGAGCGGCATAGCCCTGCCCGCGCCTAAGCTTCCAGCGCCAACGTCGGGACCATCCGTGACCAGCTACATCGCGCTTTGCCTGCTGGTGGCGGCAGCCTTGCTCCTGGTTCTCTACCTTCTCGGCCCCTCCTTGCCCGGCAACCTGCACGCGTTCCGAGGCGCCTTGGGGATGCGCTCGTCGTAGTCCGCTGCGAGCGCGCACAATGGCAGCATGCCGGTGCTGTTGCTGAACGCCTCCATGCAGCCTCTCAACGTCATCAGCCGTCGCCGCTTGGTGGTCCTCTTGACCAAAGAGAGAGTGGCCTTCTTCGACGACTCAGATAGAGTCGCGGTGGAGTGGGAGGTTGCCCACCGCCGCCTGGGAGAAGGAGTCATCGTGGTGCGCTTGCTCCGCAATGTGGTGGTTCCCAGGCGCCTGATCAGGGCAAATCGACGCAACCTGCTGCTGCGCGATGAACACACCTGCCAGTACTGCGGGCTGCGTGCGGGTCCCACCGAGCTGACCATCGACCACGTGATCCCGGTGTCGCGCGGCGGGAATCCCAACAGCTGGGAGAACCAGGTAGTGGCATGCAAGCGTTGCAACGGACGCAAGGCCAACCACCTGCCCGACGAGGTCCATCTGAGGCTGGCAAGACCACCCCGACCGGTGGTGCAGGAGTACGCGCACCTGTTGCTGCTGCGTCACCCCGAGGTGAGGTCCGCATACGAGGACCTACTTCGGTCAGTGGTGCCATCCCACCTGCGGGAGCTCTCTCCCAGCAGTAGCGGAGCCTTTCTGCAGCCGATGGGCTAGAACTCCTGAGGGCGGGCGTCCCCGACCGCGTCAGTCCAGAGCTTGGGGCAGGTGCAGCGGAGGCTGGTCGAGGTGGCGCGCGGTGGCCCTTCCGGAAGAGTTGACCCGGTCGACGATCTCACTGGCGATGGCGACGGATCGGTGCTTGCCACCGGTGCAGCCTACCGCCACCCTGAGCACCGAGCGCCGCTGCGCCTGGTATAGGTCGAGCAGGTCGAGCAGCATGGGCAAGAACCCCTCCACGAGGCGCTGAGCCCCAGGTTGCGCCATGACGTGGCGGCGGACCATCTCGTCCCTGCCGGTGCGCTCGCGCATCCCGGGGATCCAATACGGACTGTCCAGGAATCGCGTGTCCAGCACCCAGTCGGACTCCTCGGGGAGTCCATCACGGAAGCCGAAGGTGAAGCAGTCCACTCGCACCATCTCGCGGTCTTTCCAATCATCGAGCAACTGCGAGAGATAGGCCTTGGTCGACCGGTCCAGTCCCAGCAGGTGCCGGTGGGGCTGACGGATGGGAGGCTTGAGCGCGGCTCCCTGGGGATTGCCGACCTGCACGAGCCAGTAGCGGACCTGCAGGTCGTCGAGTTCCCTGCCTAGGGTTGGGTTCAGCCGCTCGCTGACCAAGAGGGCTAAATCAGGAGTCGCCGCCAGCTTTCCGCTCAAATCGGAGTCCAGCGACCCACCGGTGGCATCGACCTCCCCGAGTGCGAACCCGGCTTCCAGCGTCAACTCCTCGAGTTGCTCGCGAAAGCGCTCCTCCGTCAGGATCAGGACCAGAGACAATGGTAGCTCTCCATTTGCCCGAGGCAGGAAGTGGGCCTCCCCGCCCGATCCCCGCCGCTGCCCCGCCATTCTCGCAGAATGTGCGGGCTGGACCTCTGCCCTGCACTTCCACGCACATCGGCGTCGCCGGCTGATCCCTGGCCCACTACCTTTGAATGCGGGGTCCTGCACCGGCCGCGGCTAGCCATGGCCTTGAGCAAGTCCCCGCGGCGGCGGAGCAGAACCTGAACGCAGCGGTCTCCGCCCAGAGGAACCTGAGAACCCGAGTGACTCCACTGCTCATGATGCTCTCCGTGTTCGAAGACTGCCCCCGGCCCGCTCACGACCAGGTTCGGGCTGTCTTACCGATCATGGACAGCCAATCCACCCCCAAGGCCACCTTGTCAAGGACTTACGGAGAGCGGCGACCGGATGGGACGGCTGCTGGCGGCACGGCAAGCGCATGGCTCTACGACATGAGCCGATAGATCGAGACGTGTGAGCGAGACTCGCCGCTGAACTCAGTCCCAGCCCAGTCAGCGTGCCTCGACTCCAGCTCGAACCCGGCGAGTTGCCCCATAAGGTCGAGTTCGGCCGGCCAGATGTACCGGTGTGGGCTGCGGGAAACCCGTGCGTCCTTGCCGCTGCCGAACGTGAAGTGGTGCGAGACGACCAGCTGATTCAGCACGTCGTACGTGTCCAAGCCGATGTACTCCGGCTCCGCCTGCCAAACCGTGGCCTGTTGCCCGGGAGGGAGCTTCCGCAATTCGGGCACCCAAAGCTCGATGAGGAAGCGACCGCCCCGTGTC